>JBOHJQ010000012.1:0-46410 GCA_050728655.1 Methylocella sp. | reverse complement strand
CGTCTCGGTTTCATCGGAAACCGAAGCGAGGCAGCCGCCATAAAGCGTCTTCAACCGTTCGGCATCGGCGAGCGTGATCCCGAGGCCGCGCGCGACATCCATCGTGATATGATGGCCGCCAACGGCGAACGCGTCGACATGAGTCAGATGGCCGCCGGAAAAGACGCTCACCGACGTTGTACCCGCGCCCATGTCGATCAAGACGGCGCCAAGTTCGGCTTCATCGTTGGCCAACGCCGCAAGACCCGCCGCGTAAGGCGTGGCGACCATCGCGTCGACCGTCAGGTGGCAGCGTTCGACCGCGAGCATCAGGTTGCGCGCGGCAGCGGCGTCGCAGCTCAGCACGTGCATATCCGCGCCGAGCTCATCGCCGACCATCCCCCTCGGATCTTGAACGTGACGCGTTTCGCCCAAAGCAAAGCCGATTGGCAGGGCGTGCAGCACCGCCCTGCCCTCCTCTCCGCCGCGCGTCGTGCAAGCCTCCAGCACGCGGTGAACATCGGCTTGCGTAACGGCCCGCCCGGCGATCGCCACCTTGGCATCATAGAGCCGCGAGGAAAGCCTGCCGCCGGTCGCGTTCACGATCGCGCTTTCGACCTGCACCCCGGCCATGCGTTCCGCCGCGTCGACGGCGAAACGGATGGCGCCTTCCGCCGCGTCCATATCGACGACGGCGCCGCCCTTGATCCCGCGCGAGCGTTGATGTCCGATGCCAAGAATGCGGCACCGATGAGTGCGCCCGCGTAACGGCTCGGAAGGATCGCTGGGGGTCAGCCGCGCGACAAGACAAACGATTTTCGAGGTCCCGATGTCGAGCACGGAAAGGACCGCGCTTTTGCGGGGGGGCAAGGACGGCAAGCGCGGCGGCAATAGCTTGGAATTCATGTCCGGCCGCCTTTCGCCTTGGTCTTGCGCGTGAGCATCGTGGCGCGTTCGGCTGCCGCCGCCTCGCCGAGCCGCGCGACAACCCGGCCAGGTTGACGCAAGTCGAGCGAAAGGACGTCCTTGTCGAGCACATGCGAAGCGCGCTGAAGCTCAACGAGCCTTGCCAGCGCCGCCTCGGGCTCGATTTCCGGCAACAGAACGTCTATCCCGTTTGCCGTTTTCAACGTCCAGCGGCGTCCCGCGACGAGCACGCCGGCCACAATCCGTTCGCGCAAATCTCCCGCCGTTTCGAGAAGCGCCAAATATTGATCGAGCTTCGCGTTGGCCCCCGCGCCCACGACGAGCGGCAGATGAATGAAGCGCTGGTCGCGCATGGCGGCGAGGGGAACGCCATCGGCGGCCACGATTTGCACTTGCCCATCGCATTGCCACAGGGCGAATGGCTGGCGCTCCTCGATCTCGATCAGGAGCCGGTCGGGGTAAAGCTTGGTGACCGCCGCTTCCTTGACGAGCGGAAGCTGTGTCAGCCTTTCCCGTATTTTCGCCACATCGAGAAACAGCAGCGAATTGCGCGGACCGATCCCGGCGATGGCGAGGATGTCTTGCTCCTTGAGTTCGCGCTCGCCCGCGATGGTCACCGCCTTGATGGAGAAACCCAGCACCTTGGCGAGGATGTCAGACGGCTCTCCGTGTCTCGCGACGTAGGCGGCGTAGTGGCCGCCTCTCACCGCGCCATAGGCGCTGGCAGCGGCTAGCAGCGCCAGGGAAAAGCACGCGCCGATGCCCGGCCCGGCCAGCCGACTGAGGATTTTATGCCGCAAGCCCTGTCTCGGCTGGCGCGCTGGCGGCACGATTTGCCGCCCGGACAAGGGTTCGCGAACAGGCACGCCGCCGGCATAGGCCAACGCCGCCGGGGCGAAGCCAATCGTCGCCGCTCTCAACGATCGCAGGAGGCGTCCTCGACCATCCATCGAACAAGCTCACCGAATTTAAGGCCGGCATGGCCAGCGAGTTCCGGCACAAGCGAAGTCTCGGTCATCCCGGGCTGGGTGTTGATTTCCAAAACCACGAGCTCCCCCGTCCCGCCGGGAGAATCGTCGTAGCGGAAATCGGTCCGGCTCACGCCGCGACAGCCGAGCGTCCTATGCGCCAAGAGGGTTAACTCTTGTACATTTTGGTAAATATTTCCTTTAAGTTTCGCCGGAAGGACGTGGATGGAACCGCCTTTCGCGTATTTTGCGTGATAGTCGTACCAGCCCCCGTCCGCGGCGCGTATCTCTATGACATCTAAGGCTTTCTCGCCGATGACGGCGGAGGTTAGCTCGCGTCCGGCGACGTAGCGCTCGACCAACACCTCATCTCCGTGTGGCCAATCTTTCTTGGTTAATTCTTGCGGGGGACGGTTTGCACCCTCCCGGACGACCAGGACACCTACGGAAGATCCTTCGTCGAGGGGCTTTACGACATAAGGAGGCGGAAAAACATGGGCTTTGGCCGCCGTGAAGCGATCGGTGGTGATCCCTTCGGCAACCGGAATCCCGGCGGCGCGAAAAAGATCCTTGGCGCGATCCTTTCGCATGGCGAGCGCCGAGGCGAGCACGCCAGAGTGCGTGTAGGGAATGCGCAGCATTTCCAAAATACCCTGGATAATGCCGTCCTCGCCGAAGCGGCCATGCAGCGCGTTGAAGGCGACGTCTGGACGGAGGTTGGCGAGCGTTTCGGCGATGTTGCGGTCGACATCGACGCGGGTGACTTTATAGCCTTCGGCTTCGAGGGCTTTCGCGCAGGCCTCGCCCGAGCGCAGTGAAACCTCGCGCTCGACCGATAGGCCGCCCATGAGGACGGCAACATGTTTGGTCATGATGGGCTCATTTGGTTTTAAGCGCCTTTTCCAGCGCGCCGTATGTCGCGAGCAGATGGGACATCATTAGTTTCCGGCATGAGGGTTTGGTTCTTCCGGCGGTGTCTTCACCGGTAATATGCGCCGCTTGCGCTATCCGCAATGTAGCCAGTTGAATGTTTCAAATTCCAAGTAAATGGCCAAGCAACAGGCGTCCCCGAAAATATTATGAGGCATGCCGCTTTCGGCACTTGCCACTCTGTTTTGCGGAGCCATTTGTAATGACCACATCCTAACGCCGGCTTTTGCCGGCAATTTAAGAGGGAACTCCCATGACCACGAATGATGAGGTAATGACGGCGCCGCAGCCCGCAGCGCCGGAGTCAGCCATGCCTGAGGCCGCAGTGACGGAAGCAGCCGCTCCTGAGGCTGCACCGATGGAAACAAGTGCTCCCGAGGCTATGGCGATGGAAGCAGCTACACCTGAAGCCACAGCGACGGAGCCAGCTACTCCCGAGGCTATGGCGACGGAGGCAGCTACACCTGAAGCCACAGCGACGGAGCCAGCTACTCCCGAGGCTATGGCGACGGAGGCAGCTACTCCCGAGGCTATGGCGACGGAGCCAGCTACACCTGAAGCCACAGCGACGGAGACTAGCCACGCCTGAGGCCCAACGCCGAAGCGCGATACGCCAACAGTGCCGTCCAAAGTTGTAGAGCCCCGGTTTTATGGCCGGGGCTTCCTATTCCGAAGGCTGGCAATCGATAGCTACCGCGCGCGCCGACATACCGGCGGAGAGGACGACAACATGTTTGGTCATGTTCAAAGATCCAGTTTCGATTGGGTTTCGGTTTTTTCGCGCCTGGCCTTTTTAAAGACGGACGTGTCCTGCCAAGGCAGATGCAGCGGATTGCTTGGGCCGAAAAGCGCTTCGACCGTGACGATCTGGATTTTTGGAAATTGCCCATAATCGGTCTTGTAGAACCCGGCGGCGGCGGCTTGCGTGCGCATGCCCTTTGTCGGCGGCTCCAGCGTTAAAAATACCCCCATCTTGGCGCCCTCTTGATCGACGGTGACGATGAGATCTTTCACCATCGCCGGATTGAGGCTTTGCCCGCCCTTGACCGAGACGATGACTTTTTCGGTCTTCTTGCCGTCGGGCTTTATATAGAGAAAGCCATCAACGCCGCCGTCGCCGCCCTTCTTGCCACCCTTGAAAGGCTGCGCGTCGATCATCGCGAGCGCCCATTTCTGGAACTCATATTTGTCTTGAAGGGCGAGCGCGCGTGCCCCGTCGAGGTCCTTGGGCACGCCGACGATGTCGAATTGGATTCCGCGAAACGCGTCCTTGAGACGCCGCTGGATGAGATGAATGGCAAGATGGGTGAAGTCGATGCCGATCCAGCGGCGATTGAGTTTTTGCGCGGCATGGACGGTGGTGCCGCAGCCGCAAAAGGGATCGAGGACGAGATCGCCTTCTTTGGAGGAGGCGGAAATGATTCGTTCGAGTAAGGCAAGAGGTTTTTGGGTTGGGTAGCCAAGGCGTTCTTGGGCTTGGGAAGCTATCGGATTGAGATCGGTCCAAATGTCCTGCAGAGGCACGCCTGGCATTTCGTCGAGATAGCGCTTGTAAGCCGGCACTGAGCCCGGCTGCGTCTGCAATACTCGCCCCTTCTCGATCAACTGCTTCATTTTCTCTTTGCTGTAACGCCAGTAGCGCGTCACGCCCATCACCTCGTAGGCCGGATTGCCCTTTGCGGCGCCTCCTGGCCCAGTAAGGTTGTCAAGACGATACCGTCGCTCGGTTCCGGCCTCCACGTATTTATAGAAGGAATCGATGTAGCCCTGATCATATGGCGTAAAAATGGGATTCCATGTCCAGTTGTTGCCTTTGGCGTAGAGCAACAGCGTATCGTGGATATTACCGTACTGGCGACGCCCTTGTTTTGTATCGCTATGTGCGCTGCTTCGTTTCCAAGCGATCTCCGTACGAAAGTGGTCAGCGCCAAAGACGCTATCGATCAGTACCTTCAGATAATGGCTCGCGGTCGGATCGCAGTGCAGATAAAGCGAGCCCGCGGGCTTCAGCACGCGATGCAATTCGATGAGCCTTACGGCCATCATCGCGAGATAGGCCATCATGTCGTTTTCCTTCAAAAACGACCGCATGGTGCGCAGCATTTCGGCGGCGTCCGAATTGCCGGAGTTCAGCACCTCGTCAAAAGCGCGCTCGGCCGGCTCGTTCCAATGCCAGGTGTCGTCAAAAGCCTCGATCTGCGCCTGGCTCTGATGCCCGTCCGGCGCCCTGAACAACACATTGTAGCTGGCGTTGGAATTGAACGGCGGATCGAGATAGACGAGATCGACGCTCTCGTCGGCGATGTGCTCGCGCAGAATGGCGAGATTGTCGCCATAAAAAAGCGTGTTGCGGCTAAGTGTTTTTAGCATCAAATCAAATCCGCTCCGTTGTTTCGCGCGCCCCGCGTCCTTCGAGACGGGCTCTTCGAGCCCTCCTCAGGATGAGGGGGTTGAGGCTTGCCGAGCACACGCTCAAGATCCCTCATCCTGAGGAGGCCGCGAAGCGGCCGTCTCGAAGGACGAGGGATCGCTCTCCGGCTATCGGGGCTTTATTTTCCGCTAGGCAAGCACGGATAAGGCCGCGAAATCGCCGCGCATCATGGCTTCCCTTTTTGGCACGCGACCAGCCCTTGATGCGGCGCTCGGCCGCGACCGCCTCGTCGGCGCGCTCGTAATATTCGCTGAAAACTAGTTCGACGGGCAAGCGGGTTTCCGTATAGCAGCCTATTATGAGACCTTGCGCGTGCTCGTTCACCTGCTCCTCCACGGACCGCCGCGTGATGCCGGTGTAATAGCTGCCGTCGGCGCAGCGCAGGATATAGATGGTGGCGCCTTGCGTCGCGGCCCGCATCCCTCGAGACGGGCTCTTCGAGCCCTCTCTCCAGTCGCCCGCTTCCATCGCGTTCGCTTCGCGAACCGCTTCCTCTCGCCTTCGCGGCTACGTCGAACCGGCTTGCGCCGGACGCTCCGCTTTCGCCGTTGACGCCGCTCTCGGCTCCCTCGCAATGGAACCTCGGGCTTCCTTTCGCTCACGAAACCGAATCTGCGGATTTCGGCGCGTTTTGTAACGGCCTATCGTGCTTGTCCCCATTTTTACAGACGAACTTTCAGGGCCTTTTTGTTTCTTGTTGCTATCATCACCTCCGGTGCAGCGTCGCGTTTTCGGCGAGATGGGCTTGCCAATCGTGGCGTTCGAGCTCCGGGTCGAGATGCTCTTCTAACGGGAACCCCACGCAAAGATAGGCGATGAGCTTCCATGGCGCTGGAACATCGAGCGCGCGGCAAAGCTCCGCAGGGTCAATGATCGATACCCATCCAACGCCAAGATTTTTCGCACGCGCAGCAAGCCAAAATGTGTGGATCGCCGCGACCGCAGAATAATCCAAGGCCTCCGGCATGGTTTTCCGGCCAAGGCCCGCGCCCGCTTCCGTTGCATGGTCGCAGAATACGGCAAGATGCACCGGCGCCTCGCGCAGCCCGGAGAGTTTTAGCTGGGCATAGAGAGCGGCGCGTTCGCCTTCGTAAGAGGCTAGCGCCGCCGCGTTGCACGCGTTGAAGTTGGCGATCACCGCCTCCCGCGCGGCAAGCGTTTCGACGCTCACGAAGCGCCAGGGCTGGCTGTTGCCAACCGAAGGGGCAAGGGCGGCGATGCGAACCAGCTCCTCGATCAGCGAGGAGGCGATCTGGTCCGGCTTGAAGCGGCGGACGTCGCGCCGCCATGCGAAAAGTTTTGCCAAGCGGTCGCGGAACGCGCTGTCGAATATGGGCGGATCGCCCTGCTCTACCCCGCCCCTCACCACACTCTCCCAGATCGCATGGCGTGCCATTAACCGCGGGCAAGCATATCAGGTCGCGAACCGGAAATGCAGCACGTCGCCATCCGCGACGCAATAGTCCTTGCCTTCTAGCCGAAATTTGCCGGCCTCACGCGCGCCAGCCTCGCCATTAAAGGCGACATAATCGGCATAAGCGATGGTCTCGGCGCGAATAAAGCCCTTTTCGAAATCCGTGTGGATCACGCCCGCCGCCTGCGGCGCCGTGGTTCCTTGTGGGATGGTCCAAGCGCGGGCCTCCTTCGGCCCAACGGTGAAAAACGTAATGAGCCGCAAAAGCCCATAGCCTGCGCGGATGACACGATTGAGCCCAGGTTCCGCGAGGCCCACGGCTTCGAGATACTCTTTCTGTTCATCCTCGGCCAAAACCGCGATCTCGCTCTCGATCTTGGCGGAAATAATCACCGCAACCGCGCCTTCCTCAGCCGCACGCGCTTCGACCGCTTTCGAAAATCCGTTGCCGCGAAATGCGGCGCCTTCCTCGACATTGGCGACATAGAGCACCGGCTTCGCCGACAAAAGCCCGAGACTTTTGAAGAGCTTTTGCTCGTCGTCTTTGATTTGCGTCAGCCGCGCCGGCTTTCCCTTGCGGAGGAGCGCGAGACAGCGCCCGGTGAGCAGAAGTGCCTCCTTAGCCTCCTGGTCGCCTCCCTTGGCTTTCTTTTCCAAACCGGCGGCGCGCCTTTCCAGGCTTTCGAGATCGGCGAGCATCAATTCGGTCTCGACCGTCTCGATGTCGTCGAGCGGCGCGATCTTGCCTACGACATGGGTCACGCCGCTATCCTCGAAGCAGCGCACGACATGGGCGATCGCATCGCATTCGCGGATCGTCCCCAGAAACTGATTGCCGAGCCCTTCGCCTTTCGATGCGCCGCGCACGAGGCCCGCTATGTCGACGAAGGTAAGCCTTGTTGGAATGATTTGCTTGGAGCTTGCGATTTTCGCCAGAATTTCGAGCCGTGGGTCTGGCACCGCGACATCGCCGGTATTGGGCTCGATCGTGCAAAAAGGATAATTCGCCGCCTGCGCGGCGGCTGTCTGCGTCAGCGCATTGAAGAGCGTGGATTTGCCGGCGTTGGGCAAGCCAACGATGCCGCATCTGAAACCCATGGCGAAGTTTCCCTATTGCGCCGGTCCGCGTTTCAAATCGCGGGGCTGAATGGGTTGACAATCCTCATGCCGGAAATCAACTGGCCGTTCCGCATGTCCTCGGAGATGAAAAGCTTGCAACCCGCCAAAAGAGCCGAGGCGGCAAGCAAGGCGTCCCACCATGCAAGCCCCGCCTCGTCCTGAACCGCCCAGGCTTTTGCGGTCGTTCGCGCGTCGAGCGGCGCAATACACCACGGCATGAGGCACGTCAGATAGGACCGCGCCGCCGCCTCGGGAATAAACCGCCGCCGCTCGATGAGAACACGGTAGCACTCATTCAGATTTTGCGGGCTCAGGACCAATGTATGGTTCGCCATCGTCCGCCTCAGCAAATCCGCTGACATGGCGCGTTTTGCTGGCTCGGCCGGATCGAGGGCGTAAATCAGAATGTTCGTGTCGACGAAGAGCCGCGCGGTCATAATGCTCGTCCCGCTTGGGCAACCCGCCGGCAAGGCCAGGGAAACCGGGACCGCTTAGGAAAAATTCGAGACCGGCGATCTGGCCTTTTCCGCGCCCCATGCGGGTTTCCAAAACATCGCTCATAAAAGCGGACATGCTCAAGCCCGCCTTGGCCGCCTCGATACGCAGCCATTCGGCGACCTCCTCCCGCAGGGTAATGGTAACGTTTTTCATAGCACGAATATCGCGTAACACAGGTTCCTTGTCAAGCGAGATGAGACAGCCGCGAGCCAATCGCCGGCGAGGCTGCGAACGCCGGTTGCCGGGAACCCAAAGAAAAATAAGCGGCAACGGCGGAGGGAACGATCGCCGATGTCTACCGTATCTGCGGCTGTTTGCGGGGCAATCGGCTGCAGGCCACATTCCTCGCCCTCATGCCGAGGCGCAAGGTCAGCCATTCAATGGTGGTGCGCCTCAAGTTCCTGAGGAAGGGATCGACGCGAAAGGCCGCCGCCATCGAGCCATTTTCGGGTGCTCTCCTCGGCGCGTTGAATGAGATGACGCGACGCCGAGAAATCGTATGGCGAAACGCTGAGAGGACATAGCGCCGGCACGATGCACACATCGATCTCGTCGGCGAGCCTCTCGACATCGTGAATGAGTCGCCACTCGATCAACAGGGTGATTGCGTGCAAGGCCCTGGCGATCGCTCCTTTCGGAGGCTCATTCAAGGAGCAAGCATATCCAGTTGGAAGCACGATAATTCGTGACGCTGCGAGGTCCGCCGCGACCCGAATAGGAGAGTTCCTGGCGATTGCGCCGTCCATCAGCGTCTGGCCGTCGATTTGAACCAGTGGGAAGATGCCCGGTATCGCGGCGCTCGCTAAGATGGCGTCGATCGCCGGTCCCTTCGAGAGAACAACCGCCATCCCGTCGACGTCGGTCGCCGTGACGTGAACGGGAACGGCCGCGTCCTCCAAGCGCGCGTAGGCCAAGTTGTTCTCGATCAGATGCCGCAGGCCGCCGGAATCGATGATGCTCTCTGGATGCCTGAGCAGACCGAATGCGCTTTTCAAGGTGACCGGAAAGACCTCTCTGCGCCGCAGGCCAGACCAGACTTCCGCAAGCCTCGCCACGCCTTCCGCGTTCGGGGCTCCGGCGAAATAGGCGGCGTTCATCGCGCCGACCGACGCGCCAACCACGAAATCCGGTTGCACTCCTTCGGATAGCAGAACACGCAACATGCCGACTTGGATCGCGCCGAGGCTTCCGCCGCCGGCAAACACAAATGCCGTCTTTTGTCCAGTCCGCGTCATTAGAGCACGCTTCGAATCTTAAGGTCCGCTGAGAGAACCCGGTAATCACCGCTTCGTAAACGGGCTGGCACCGATTTGTCACGCGCAGCTTGACAAAGTTGCCCTGCGATGGCTTTGCAATTCCATTGACGCCCAAATTTTCCCATGGTATCCCAAAGTGTCCCGCGCAGAGTTTAAGACGCCGGGCGCGGTTCCGCGGCGCATAGGCGGCGCTTCGCCGCCCGGCCGCGGGCCCGCGCAGGTGGGGTTCGGAGTGGACGGTTCTGGCGGATTTCTCTCGAATTACACAAGCAGGCTCGATGCCAAGGGCCGCGTTTCAATTCCGGCGCCGTTTCGGGCGGTGCTCGCGCGCGACGGGTTCGACGATCTTTATGTGCATCCCTCGCTCGACGTGGAAGCGGTGGATTGCGGCGGCCATGCCTTGCTGCGGGAGATTCACGAGCTTCTTCGTCCCCTCTCTCCCTATTCGGACGAGCGCGATCTGTTTTCGACGGCGCTCATCGGCACCAGCGAGATATTAAAGATCGATACGGAGGGACGGGTAATCCTGAGCGAAAGCGCCAAGACCTATGCGGGCATTTCCACCGAAGTCACTTTTGTTGGGCATGGTTTTAAGTTTCAGATCTGGGAACCGGGACGTTTTCTTGTGCATCTGGCGGAGGCCAGAAGCCGGCTGCACGATTTCAGAAAACAGCTCAGTGCCAGACACGTGGCGCCGGATTCGCCGCCGCCACGGCCGCATGGAGCACGGGAATGACATCGGGTCGCGGCGATGAGGCTGATCTCGCCGCTGGCGGACCGGCCCGGCACGTTCCCGTGCTTCGTGACGAAGTCATGGCCGTGCTCGCTCCGCGCGAGGGCGGACTTTATCTCGACGCCACTTTTGGCGCCGGCGGCTATTCGAAGGCTCTGCTCGCCAAGCCCGACACCCGTGTTCTCGCGCTCGATCGCGACCCCGCCGCAATTGCCGGTGGAGCCTGGCTCGTGGCCGACGCGCAGGGGCGGCTTTGTCTTTTAAAGGAGCGCTTTGGAAGGCTCGATCAGGCGGCGCGTCAGCGGGGCTTTGTTGATTTCGACGGCGTTGTCCTCGACATCGGCGTGTCGTCCATGCAAATCGACGACTCGGCGCGCGGCTTCTCCTACCGTGGCGACGGCCCGCTCGATATGCGCATGGACGCCGAGGGGACGACCGCCGCGGATCTTGTCAATACCGCTGAGGAGACAACCTTGGCCAATATTTTTTATCATTTCGGCGAGGAGCGTGCGTCCCGTCGTATCGCCCATGCCATCGTCACGGACCGCGCCACGGCGCCTTTCACCTCGACAATGATGCTCGCCGCAATGATCGCCCGCGTGGCGCCTGGTAAACCGGGCGAGGTGCATCCGGCGACGCGCGCGTTCCAGGCGCTGCGCATCGCGGTCAACGATGAACTTGGCGAATTGGTGCATGCGCTCGCCGCGGCCGAGGCGATCCTAAAGCAGGGCGGCCGGCTGGCCGTGGTGACTTTTCATTCGCTTGAGGATCGCATCGTCAAACAATTTTTCGCAGTGCGTTCCGGGCGCGGCCAAACCTCCTCCCGGCGGCTGCCGCACGAGATCGCGCCGCCGGAGCCAACCTTCAGTCTAGGTGGCAAGCAGCCGGTGCTGCCTTCGCGGCGTGAAATGAGCGCCAACCCGCGCGCAAGGTCGGCCAAGCTTCGTTACGGCGTGCGCACGAAAGCCGTGCCGCGCGGTCTCGACGATCGGCTGATGACGCTCGCCAAACTTCCTCAAGCGCATCCGGGAGGCCGCTGAAATGGTGCGGATAGCAAATATTCTAGCGATCGCGGCGCTGATCGGTTCGGCGATCTACGCCTATTCGATCAAATACGAGACAATCTTTCATGCCGAAACGATCGTGAAGCTCCAGCATAAGATCAAGCTGGAACGGGACCAAATCGGCACGCTGCGCGCCGAATGGGCGCATTTGACCCGGCCGGAGCGCATCCAGGCGCTCGCCGACAAGTTCCTCGATTTACAACCGGTCGCCCTGAACCAGATCGTCCGGGCGGAAGCCTTGCCGGGCAAGGCACCAAGAGTCGATGCGATCGGCCGTAAACTTGAAGCGCTGGGGTTGGCGGAGCCGACGAATACGCCTGGCGACGCCAATGCTCTCGACGCCGCCGCTTCGTCCACGCCGGCAAGATGACGGCGCGCAAATGGACAAAATTCGCGAAAGGATGAGCGACGGCTTCGCTTCAGGACAAGACAATGCGGCAAACGGCGCGACGGCCAGGCCCGCGGGCAACCGCGTCCGCGGCATCGAAAGTCTCTCCGCCGGCATTTTTTCAGCGAGGCTCGACAAAAGCGCGCCGCGCATTAGGCTCGCGGCGTGGGTATTTCTTGGGGTCTATGGAATCATCGCGGGCAAGCTCGTCGACTTTGGCCTGTGCCCGGACCCGCCGGCAAGCGTCAATCGCGCGGCTGCCGAGGCCATCGCCGCCGCACGCCCCGATCTTCTCGATCGCAACGGCGAGCTTCTGGCGACCGACATCAAGGTTATGTCGGTTTTCGCGGAGCCCCGGCGAATCATCGACAAGGACGAAGCGGTCGAGCTTCTCACCGCCGTGCTTCCCGATGTCAATGCACATGAACTGCGCGAGCGTCTCGGCTCCCGCAAAGGTTTCGTTTGGGTCAAGCGCGCAATCACGCCAAAGCAACAGCAGGAAGTCTACCGGCTCGGCCTCCCCGGCGTCGGCTTTCTGCCTGAAAACAAAAGGGTCTACCCAAACGGCCCGATTGCCGCGCATGTGCTTGGCTTTGCCAACCTCGACGGCATCGGCATTTCGGGACTCGAAAAATATATCGACGGCCAGGGACTGGCGGAATTGCATGGCGCGGGGTTCAGTCTGACGCCAGAAAACCTTAAGCCGATTACGACATCGCTCGATCTTAAGGCGACCTACGCGGTCCGCGACGAACTCGCCAGAGGTATCGCGAAGTTCAAGGCCAAGGCGGGCGCGGCGGCAATTCTCGACGTGAATAGCGGGGAAGTTGTCGCGATGGCCTCCTTGCCCGACTACGATCCCAACACCCCGGCCGACGCACTTGATCCCAATCACATCAACCGGCTTTCCGTCGGCGTCTATGAAATGGGCTCGACCTTCAAGGCTATTTCCATTGCAATGGCCCTCGATTTGGGCAAGGTCACGCTGCACTCGCGGATCGACGCGCGCGATAGCCTGCGCTATGGGCACTTCACTATTCATGATTTCCATGCGACGCACCGGGTATTGAGCGTGCCCGAGGTGTTTACTTACTCATCCAACATTGGGGCCGCGCGCATGGCTTTGATGGTGGGGGTCGAGGGTCACAAGGCTTTCTTACGCAAAATGGGGCAGCTTAGCCGCCTTTCCACCGAGCTGCCGGAGTCCGCCGAGCCCCTTGTTCCGAAAAATTGGGGCGAACTCAATACGATGACGATCGCGTTCGGACAGGGCCTCAGTGTTGCCCCCTTGCAGGCGATGATGGCGGTAGACGCGCTGGCAAATGGCGGACTACTTGTCACGCCGACCTTTTTGAAGCGGAGCGAGGAGGATGCGAAGAAGGATGCGCCGCGCGTCGTCAAGCCGGAAACGTCGGAGGCCATGCGCTATTTGATGCGGCTCAACGCGGAAATCGGCACGGCGAGAATAGCCGATATCAAGGGTTATTTTGTTGGCGGCAAGACAGGCACCGCGGACAAAATCGTCCACGGCCATTATTCCAAGGACAAGGTTCTCACGACGTTCATGGCGGTACTTCCGGCCGACAAACCCAAATACCTCTTTCTGACGCTTTTGGACGAGCCGCAAGCGTTGCCAGAGACGAAGGGCTACCGCACCGCCGCCTGGAACGCCGGTCCGGTCACCGGCAAGATCATCGAGCGGACTGGGCCTTTGCTTGGGCTTCCGCCGCGCCTCGATCTGCCCACGCAACCGTTTCCGCTCCTGGCAAAGCTTGGTTATGCGGAGGCGAATGTGCCGGCGCATGGCGGAAGGGGTCATTGATGCGCCTCGCCGAGCTGTTTCCGCGGGCCGATGTTCCAAAAACCTTGGCCGGACGCGAGATCAAGGGCATCAGCGCCGACAGCCGCGCGGTGACCGCGGACATGGTTTTTTTCGCGGTGCCGGGAACAAACAGAGACGGCCTCGTCTTCGCGCCACAGGCGGTTCAGCGCGGCGCTGTCGCAATCGTCGCCGAGCGCGCGCCCGCAGGCCCCGTCGCGCCCGCTGCATTCATCAAGGCGGCGGACGTCCGGAGCGCCTTGGCGCACGCGTCGGCGCGCCTGTACCCGCGCCAGCCAGAGGTGATCGTCGCGGTCACCGGAACGAGCGGCAAGACCTCGGTCGCCGATTTTGTCCGTCAGATTTGGGCCGCGCAAGACGTCAGCGCCGCCTCGCTTGGCACGCTCGGCGTTATCGCGCCTTCGAGGCCGGTCGCGAGCTCGCTGACCACGCCGGATCCGGTGACCTTGCACAAAATCCTGGACGAGCTGGCGCGCGGCGGAGTGACCCATCTCGCCCTGGAGGCGTCCTCGCATGGCATTCTGCAACGCCGGCTCGACGGCGTCCGCCTTAGCGCCGGAGCCTTCACCAATCTCTCGCGCGACCACCTCGATTATCATGCGACGCTGGACGATTATCTCGCCGCGAAATTGCAATTGTTCGACCGCTTGCTTAGCCCCGGCCAGCCGGCCGTTATCGATGCCGACACCGATGTAGCGGCAAAGGTTGTCGCGGTTTGCGAAAAGCGTGGCCTGCGCGTCGTCTCGACCGGCTTGAAAGGCACGGCGCTGCGCCTCCTCGAAAGCGAGGCCGGGAATTTTTCGACGCGGATCAAAATTGCCCATGGAGCGGAGATTTTCTCGCTCGTTCTTCCGCTTGCCGGTTCGTTTCAGGCGTCGAACGCGCTGGTCGCCGCCGGTCTCTGCATTGCGACGGGAAGCGCCCCTGGCGCGGTCTTCGCGGCGCTCGAAAAGCTCGAAGGCGCCCCCGGCCGTCTCGAGCTCGTCGGCCGCCGCAAGGGCGCGCCGGTCTTCGTCGATTACGCGCATAAGCCGGACGCGCTCGAAAAAACCCTCAAGGCATTGCGGCCGCTTGTGCGCGGAAACCTCATCGTGGTGTTTGGCTGCGGCGGCGATCGCGATGCCGGAAAAAGGCCGGTCATGGGCGAGGTCGCGGCGCGCCTGGCGGATCGCGTCATCGTCACCGACGACAATCCCCGCTCGGAGGATCCAGCCGCGATCCGCCAGGCCATCCTTCGCGGCACGAGCGGCTTCGACAATGTCGAGGAGATCGGCGACAGGGCTTTGGCGATCGCCCGGGCGGTTGCGATGCTCGGCCCAAACGATGCTCTTCTCATTGCCGGCAAGGGACATGAAGCTGGCCAGATCGTCGGCGCCAAGACGTTGCCTTTTTCCGACTCCGGCTGTGTGCGCGCGCTGCTGAAAGATCTTTCCGGATGAGCAATGGCACCGCGAATAACCTCCTTTGGACGAGTCTCGGTCTCGTTGGCCCGCTCGCGGCGCGGGTAAGCGGCTCCGTGCCGCGCGGCGGCGCCACCGGAATTTCCATCGACACGCGCACGCTCCAGACGGGCGATCTTTATTTCGCGATCAAGGGACCTAGCTCGGACGGCCATGATTATGCCGGCGCGGCCTTCGAAAAGGGCGCCGTCGCGGCAGTGGTCGATGAGGCCCATGCCGAGGCGCTCAAGCCGCTCGGGCCGCTCTATGTCGTATCCGATGTTCTCCCCGCGCTGGAACGTCTTGGCGCCGCCGCGCGGGCGCGCTCCGCGGCCCGCATCGTCGCGGTGACCGGCTCGGCAGGCAAGACATCGACGAAAGAGGCGTTGCGGCTCGTGCTCACCCAGGCGGGGGCTTCGCACGCGCCGGTTGCTTCGTACAACAATCATTGGGGCGTGCCGCTCACCCTGGCGCGCATGCCGAAGCATACAAGGTTCGGAATCTACGAAATCGGCATGAACCACCGAGGCGAAATCACACCTCTTTCCGCGATGGTGCGTCCGCATATCGCGATCATAACGACAATTGCCCCGGTTCATCTCGAAAACTTCGAGAGCCTGGATGACGTTGCCGACGCCAAGGCGGAGATTTTTGCCGGCCTTGTTCAGGGAGGCGTTGCAATCCTTAATCGCGACATCGCCCAATATGAACGTCTGCTCGCCCATGCCAAGGCCTCGCCCGCGGGTCACGCCGCGAGCTTCGGCGAGCATGCGCAAGCCGACGCGAAGCTGGTGAGCGTGACGCTTGCCGCAGATCATTCCATCGTGCAGGCGGAAGTCTGCGGCCAGCGGCTGACCTATCGTCTTGGCGCGCCTGGCCGCCACCTTGCCATGAACTCGCTCGCGGTGCTCCTTGCCGCGAAGGCTTTCGGCGTCGACCTCGAGCTTGCCGCTCGCGCGCTCGCGACTTTCTCGGCGCAGCCGGGCCGGGGCGAGAGGCTGCGCTTGTCCACCAAAAATGGTCCTTTCACGCTGATCGACGAGAGCTACAATGCCAATCCGGCGTCGATGCGCGCGGCGCTCGCTCTTGCCGGCGCGATTCCCGTGCCGGGCAAGGGACGCCGCATCGCGGTCCTCGGCGATATGCTGGAACTTGGCGACAAAGGCGCGGCGATGCACGCCGAGCTTGCTGGCGATGCGGCAGCCAATCACATCGATCTCGTCTTCGCGGCCGGACCGCTGATGAAACATCTGTTCGAGGCTTTGCCCAGTCATTTGCGGGGGGCCTGGCGCGACCGCGCAAGCGACCTTGCGGCGCTCGTCGTGGCGGCGGTGCAACGCGGCGACATGGTGATCGTCAAGGGTTCGAACGCCAGCCGGATGCGCGCGATCATCGACGCGCTCAAGGAAAACGCCACGGCGGACAATTCCGCGCAAAGTTGTCAAGGACCGTGAAATGCTCACTTGGCTTGCCGATTTTTCAAGCAGTTTCGGGCCGCTCAACCTATTTCGCTATATTACCTTCCGTACCGGTGGCGCGACCGCGACAGCGCTCTTCTTCGTGTTCTTCTTCGGGCCGGGCATCATCGCCGCCTTGCGCCTGAAACAAGGCAAGGGCCAGCCAATTCGCAACGACGGGCCGCCGTCACATCTCCTGACGAAGAGCGGGACGCCGACGATGGGCGGCCTGATGATCTTGTCAGGAGTGATCGTCTCGACATTGCTGTGGGCGAATTTGCGCAATCATTATGTATGGATCGTGCTGGTGGTGACCGGCGGTTTCGGCGCGATAGGCTTTTACGATGATTTATTGAAGGTGACGAGACAGACGCAAAAAGGTTTTCCGGGCCGCTGGCGGCTTGCCTTGGAAGTGGCCATCGCGATGACCGCCTGCTTCGCGATGATGCAACTCGGAACCGCGCAGACGACGGGCCTCGCCCTGCCAGCGATTAATGGTTTCGTCGCCGACCTCGGCGTTTTTTTTCTCGCCTTTGGCGCTTTCGTGATCGTTTCCGCCGGCAATGCGGTCAATCTCACGGATGGCCTCGACGGCCTCGCGATCGTGCCAGTGATGATCGCCGCGGCGGCCTTCGGGATCATCGCTTATCTTGCCGGTAACGCGATATTCTCGAATTACCTGGGGATTAATTTCGTTCCCGGCGCCGGCGAGCTCGCCGTCGTTTGCGGCGCCTTGATCGGCGCCGGCTTGGGCTTTCTTTGGTTCAACGCGCCGCCCGCGCAAATCTTCATGGGAGATACGGGTGCGCTCGCGCTAGGCGGCGCGCTTGGCACGATAGCGGTCGCGGTCAAGCACGAGATCGTTCTTGCCATCGTCGGCGGTCTGTTCGTTCTCGAAACCCTGTCGGTTATCGTGCAAGTCGTGTCGTTTAAGCTCACCGGCAAGCGGGTCTTCAAGATGGCGCCCATCCATCACCATTTCGAGCAGCTTGGCTGGTCCGAGCCGCAAGTCGTGGTGCGCTTTTGGATCATCGCTTTCGTGCTTGCGCTGATCGGTCTCTCCACCTTGAAATTGAGGTGACGATGACGCCGGTCACCTCGCTCAGTGGTAAGCATGCCGCGGTGTTTGGACTAGGCAACTCGGGTTTAATCACGGCCCAGGCCCTGGTCGCGGGCGGCGCCCGTGCCACGGTCTGGGACGACAACGAGCATGCGCGCGAGAAGGCCCGCGCGGCGGGTCTCAGGATCGAAAATCTTGCTCTTGCGGACTGGCGAAATTTTGCGTCGCTCGTTCTTTCGCCCGGCGTTCCGTTAACCCATCCGGCGCCGCATTGGACCGTGCTGAAGGCGCGGCAGGCCGGGGTCGAAATCATCGGCGACATAGAATTGTTTTGCCGCGAGCGGCAAAAGATCGCGCCGGGCTCGACCTTCGTGGCGATTACCGGCACGAATGGGAAATCCACGACGACCGCGCTCGTTGCGCATCTTTTCCGGAGCTTCGGTTTCGCGGTCGAGGTTGGCGGCAATATCGGCACCCCGATCCTCGCCTTGGCGCCGCCTTCGCAAGAGCGCGTTCATGTCATCGAGTGCTCTTCGTTTCAGATCGTCCTTGCGCCCTCGCTCAATCCAACCGTGGGCGTGCTTCTGAATATCACGCCAGATCACCTGGACCGCCACGGCACGATGGAAAATTACGCTGCGATCAAGGCAAAGCTGGTGGAGAATGCCGATCTTGCGGTAATCGGAATCGACGACGACCTTACAAGTAGCATTGCCGCCGAACGCGTGAAAGCGGGCCGAAAAACCGTGTGTGTTTCGGTGACCAAACCCGCGATCGAAGATGGCATCGTTCTTGATGGCGACTCGCTCATGCGGCGGGGCGGAGGCCGCTCGACACGGATCGCCGGCTTTGCCGGAATTGCCTCGTTGCGCGGCGAGCACAATGGCCAGAATGCCGCCGCCGCCATCGCCGCGCTCGGGCCGCGCGGGTTTGATCTCGCGCGCGTCGCGCAAGGCCTGCGAAGTTTTCCCGGACTGCCGCATCGGTTGGAGGAAGTGGGCCGGAAGGGGAAGGTTCTGTTCATCAATGATTCAAAGGCGACCAACGCCGACGCCGCCGAAAAGGCGCTCCGATCATTCGACACAGTGTTTTGGATCGTTGGCGGCAGGGCGAAAGAGGGCGGCATTGAACCTCTGCGCGCCTTGTTTGGCAAAGTGGTCAAGGCTTATCTGATCGGCGAGGCGAGCGAGAATTTCGCCCAAACCATTGGGGATGCCTTTCCCCATGAGAGCTGCGGGACGCTCGAAGGAGCGGTTCCGCTAGCTGCGCGCGATGCACTTGCGAGCCAGCTCGCGGAACCAGTCGTGCTTCTTTCGCCGGCCTGCGCGTCGTTCGATCAATTTCCGGATTTCGAGAAGCGCGGCGATCGCTTTCGCGCGCTCGTCGAGGCTTTGCTCGCCGGGAAAAGATCCGGCTGAAGGGGGACACAATGGTATCGCGCGCGGAACGCTCGGCCCTGGCCAACTGGTGGTGGACAATTGACCGCTGGATCCTTGCGGCGGTGGGTGCGCTGATGGTGTCCGGACTCGTGCTGACGATGGCGGCAAGCCCGCCGGTCGCCGAGCGGCTCGGCCTTTCGCCGTTCCACTTCGTCCACCGTCAGGTTTTTTTCCTGATCCCTGCGGTCGCGGTCCTCGTCGCGACTTCGTTCCTGTCCCCGCGGCAAGTGCGCCGGGTCGCGCTTTTTGTGTTTTTGGTGTCGATGGCCCTGATCATCGTGACGCTGCTCTATGGCCATGAAATCAAGGGATCGCGGCGCTGGATTTTTGGGTTCCAGCCTTCGGAGTTCTTGAAGCCGGCCTTCGTTGTTCTCGTGGCATGGGCGTTTTCGGAAGCCGGTAAGCGGCGCGACGTTCCAGCTAACCTTCTCGCAGCCTTATTGTTGTTGGCAACCATCGTTCCTTTGCTTCTGCAACCAGATTTCGGCCAGACGATGCTTGTCACGCTGGTCTGGGCCGCGCTTTTCGTCGTCGCCGGGCTGCCCTGGTTTTGCGTGGCGGGCATTGGCGGAGCTGGCTTGGGCAGCGCGCTGCTTGCCTATAAAATGGTGCCGCATGTGCGCGCCCGGGTTCTCAAATTTATCGATCCAGGCGCGGGCGGCGGCATGATCGATACCTTTCAGGTGGACACCGCGCTCGACAGCTTCCTGTCCGGCGGCTGGTTCGGCAAAGGGCCGGGAGAAGGGACTATCAAGCGCATTCTTCCGGATGCCCACACAGATTTCATCTTCGCCGTTGCGGGAGAGGAGTTCGGTGTTCTCGCCTGCCTCCTAACCGCCGCGATTTTCGCCTTCATCGTATCGCGCGGCTTGTTCGTGGCGGCGCGCAACGAGGACCCTTTTTGCCGCTTCTCCGCGGCTGGGCTGGTGATGCTTTTCGGCCTCCAAAGCGCGATCAACATGGCCGTCAATGTTCATCTCATCCCGGCCAAGGGCATGACCTTGCCATTTATCTCCTACGGCGGGTCCTCGCTGATTTCGCTGGGGCTCGCGATCGGCTTGTTGATCGCGGTCATGCGGAAGCGGCCGGGTGCGGCGATCCTTGAAGACGCCAGGGCCGAAGCTTTGCCATGAGCGACCGCTGTCCGGTTGTGGTTGCGGCGGGCGGGACCGGCGGCCATTTGTTTCTGGCGGCGGCGCTCGCCCATGCGCTTGCCGCGCGCGGCATGGAAGTTCATCTTGTCACCGACGAGCGGGCGGCGAGATTCGGTGCCGATTTTCCCGCGCATGCCATTCACAGGGTCGCTGCCGCGACACCGAGCGTCGGCGCCTTGTTTTCCCGCGTGACGGCGATTTTCACGCTCATCCGGGGAACTGTTGCCGCGCGGGGGCTTATCAAACGGATCCGCCCGCGCGCGGTGATTGGCTTTGGCGGCTACCCCGCCGTTCCTCCGTTGCTGGCCGCGACCCACCTCCGCGTTCCAACCCTCTTGCACGAAGGCAATGCCGTGATCGGCCGCGCCAACCGGTTTCTCGCTTCGAGGGTCGACGCGATCGCCCAAGGTTTCGAGGTCCTTGGCGGCGTCCCTGAGGCCTTGGCGGCAAAGACGCATCTGACCGGCAACCCGGTTCGTCCGAGCGTGATCGAGGCCGCGCGGGTGGCCTTCCCGGATTGTAGGGGTGGCCAGCTGCGGGTCCTCGTCACCGGCGGTTCGCAGGGCGCCGCGATTTTCTCGGACATAGTGCCGGCTGCGATCGAAATCATGCAAGAAGCCGCCCGGCAAAAGCTCGTCATCGTTCAGCAGGCGCGCGCGGAGGACGAAGAAAGAGTGCGCGACGCCTACCGGCGCCTTGGCGTCGATGCCGAGGTCAGGTCGTTCTTTACCGACTTGCCATGGCGGATCGCGCAAGCCCATCTCGTCATTGCCCGTGCCGGGGCCTCGACCGTGTCGGAACTCGCGGTGATTGGGCGCCCCGCCATCCTTGTGCCGCTCCCGCATGCGCTCGATCAGGATCAGGCCGCCAATGCGAAGCAGTTCGCGGCGACCGGGGCGGCCATTGTCGTCGCGCAGAGCGCATTTTCGCCGCAATGGCTGGCGACTGCTCTTGCCGAAGCACAGGGCGACCCGGCCGGTCTCGCGCGCCGCGCCGCCGGGGCGAGGCGGGCCGGCATCGCCGATGCCGCCGAACGGCTCGCCGGCCTGGTGCAGAGTGTTATGCGCGTCAAGGACAAAAATCGATGAAATTGCCGGACAAGCTAGGCCCCATTCATTTTGTCGGAATTGGCGGCATTGGCATGTCCGGCATAGCCGAGGTGTTGCGCAACCTCGGCTATCAGGTCCAAGGCTCCGACGCCGCCGAGAATGCCAATGTCCTGCGGCTGCGCGGCAAAGGCGTGCTTATCCATATCGGTCATTGCGCGGAACACCTCGGCGCGGCGCAAGTCGTCGTGGTTTCGACGGCCATCAAGCGCGACAACCCCGAACTCATAGCCGCGCGGCAAAAACGCTTGCCCGTCGTGCGCCGCGCCGAAATGCTAGCCGAGCTCATGCGTCTCAAGCAATGCGTCGCCATCGCCGGGACGCACGGCAAGACAACCACGACGTCGCTTGTCGCGACCTTGCTGGAAGCCGGAAAATTCGATCCGACCGTCATCAATGGCGGCATCGTCAACGCCTACGGAACCAATGCGCGTCTCGGCAGCGGCGATTGGATGGTGGTCGAGGCCGACGAAAGCGATGGCACTTTCCTCAAGCTTCCCGCCGATATAGCGGTCGTCACCAATATCGATCCCGAGCACCTCGATCATTTCGGGACTTTCGCGGCGATCAAGGAGGCTTTTCGCGCCTTCGTCGAAAATATTCCCTTCTACGGTTTCGCGGTCATGTGCCTCGATCATCCGGTCGTGCGAGAGCTCGCGGCCAAGATCGAGGACCGGCGGGTCATCACCTATGGCGAAGATCCGGACGCCGATGTCAGGCTCGCGTCTCTTGATCTCAGCAATGGCGTTTCCCGCTTCACAGCGATCATTCGCGACCGCGAGAGCGGCATCGAGAACGTGCTTGAAAACATCGTCATGCCGATGCCCGGGCATCACAACGCGCTGAACGCGACCGCCGCGATTGCCGTCGCGCATCGGCTCGGCATGAGCGCGGAGACGATCAGGAAGGCGCTCGCCGCGTTCGGCGGCGTCAAGCGCCGCTTTACCCGGATCGGATATTGGAACGGCGCAACCATCTTCGACGATTATGGCCACCATCCGGTCGAAATCGCCGCCGTTCTGCGCGCTGCTCGCGCGTCCACAAAGGCCCATGTCATCGCGATCGTTCAGCCGCATCGCTATACGCGCCTCCATTCGCTCTTCGACGGTTTTACGGGCGCGTTCGACGATGCCGATACGGTGATCGTCGCCGATGTTTATTCAGCCGGCGAGGCGCCGATCAAAGGCGCCGATCGCGATTCCCTCGTCGCCGCCCTGCAGGCGCGCGGGCACATCCACGCGCTTGGCCTGAAACAGCCGGAGGATTTGCCCGCGCTCATCCGTTCCCTCGCCAAGCCCGGCGATTACGTCGTCTTCCTCGGCGCTGGCAATATCACTCAATGGGCGCAAGCGCTCCCGGGCCAGCTCGCGGCGGAAACGGTGCGCGATGCCGCTGTCCCAGCATAAGGAAGGCCCCGCGATCCTTCCAGACATCGCGCCAAAACTCCACATGCAAATGCCCGAGCTGCGCGGGTCTCTCGCGGGCAACGCGCCGATGTCCCCTCTATCCTGGTTCAGGACCGGCGGCCCGGCGCAATTGCTGTTCGAGCCAGTGGACGAGAGTGATCTTGCGTATTTTCTTGCCCGGCTCGATCCCGCGATTCCGGTTCTGGTGCTTGGCGCTGGCTCCAACATTCTGGTGCGCGACGGCGGCATCCCAGGCGTCGTGATCCGTTTGGGCAAAGCCTTTCAGGAGGTCGCGATCGAGGGTCATTGCATGAATGTGGGCGCTGGCGCGCCGGACGTAAAACTTAGCTCCGCCGCCGCCAAGGCGGGCCTCACGGGACTTTCGTTTTTTCGCGGGATACCGGGCACCATTGGCGGGGCGCTCAGGATGAACGCGGGAGCCTATGGCGCCGAGACGAGGGATGTTCTCGTCTCCTGCCGCGGCGTCGGCCGCAAAGGCGATATCGTCAAGTTCTCCAACGCGGACATGGGATTTTCCTACCGCCATTGCAGCGTGGCGGATGCTGTGATTTTTACCCACGCGATTTTTGCCGGCAGCTGCGGCGATCCAAACGCGATCCTTGCGGAGATGGCGGAGATCAGCAAAGCCCGCGCGGAAACGCAGCCCGTCAACACCCGCACCGGAGGCTCGACCTTCAAAAATCCGCCGGGGCGCAAGGCCTGGGAGCTGATCGACGCAGCGGGCTGCCGCGGACTTGCGCTGGGCGATGCGCAGGTGTCAAAGCTTCATTGCAATTTTCTGATCAATCGCGGCGCCGCGCGCGCGGCCGATCTCGAAACCTTGGGCGAGCTCGTTCGCGCCCGAGTGCGTGAGACGAGCGGGGTCGCCTTGGAGTGGGAAATCCTCCGGGTGGGGGTGCCATAATTGCCATTGCGGGCAAGTCCCAAAACCCTCATCCGTGTAACGTGGCGTGCGGTCGAACAGGAGCTGGCTCATGCCAAAGCTTAGATCTGATGATTGCCCAAGGTCTGCGCCGGCCGGGCGGGTCAAGGCCGCAAGCCGCGAAAGCGGGAGCGCGCAAGCGCTTGGCCCAGACGCGGCCGGCCGGCGCGGACAACAATTCCATCATCAGATCTAACTTGACTCTCAAGACAGTCGCTGAGGAAGCCCGAAGGGCTGGAGCGGGCCCCTACCCCATCACGGCGAGCACTCTAGGTTTCGGGATCTTTGTGGGTGAACCCGGTTTCCCGGCAAATAATAATCTCATTCAGGGGAACAACGCCTCGGGGAACCCCGGAACGGGAATATTCATCTCGGTTGGTTCCATTGGCAATACGATTCGCAACAATCAGGCTCTGGGAGCGGGTTCCCCCGACCACGACATCTTTGACGCCAATGCTCTCCCCGCGAACACATATGACAGCAATCTCTGCGAAATCTCTCTTATTGGGCCGAGCCCGGGGCCAGACATTTGCAAGCTTCCGAACCTCGCAGGGCATCGGAATGGGCCGGTGGACTTTACCTAGCTAAAGAGCCAAATTCGCATGTCAGCCCATCTGGGCCGGCGCTCTCCCGGACGTTGGAATATGGCAGATAGATTACAAATCGGAGCCGGGGAGGAACCGGTCAGCGTTTAGGTGGCCGCTTTGCCAACGATGGGGGACATCGCATCGTTCCCGATGTTCCCCATCGTGTTCTCCAGATGGATATGACTGTTGGCTGGCCGAATCCCCGGCGTATAAGCCCGTGCGCGCTCATAGACTGGGCAGGACCTTGTCCTCATCCAGCGCACCTTCCTCCTCCGGCTCGCCGCCCTCCTCCGGCGATCCCTCCGGCTCGATCTTGATGCTGAGCCTGCCTCCTTCCTCGATCGCCGCGCGGCGCAAGGTTTCCTCGGCTTGCCGCACCTCGTGCTGGCGTTGCCACAGCGCCGCATATATCCCGTTTCGGGCCAGCAGCGCGGCGTGCGCGCCGCGCTCGACGATCCTGCCCTTGTCGAGCACGATGATCTCGTCGGCATTGACGATTGTCGAGAGCCTATGCGCGATCACGAGGGTCGTCCGGCCCGTGGCGACAAGATCGAGCGCGTCCTGAATCTCGCCTTCGGTGAAGGAGTCGAGCGCCGAGGTCGCCTCGTCGAGAACGAGGATCGGCGGCGCCTTCAAAATGGTTCGGGCAATGGCGACGCGCTGCTTTTCGCCGCCCGAGAGTTTCAGTCCGCGCTCGCCGACCTGCGCCTCGTAACCGCCCGGAATTTGTTCGATGAAATGGTCGATTCGCGCCAGGCGCGCCGCCTCGCGGACCTCGGCGTCGCTCGCGTCGAAGCGGCCGTAGCGGATATTGTAAGCGATCGTGTCGTTAAAAAGAACCGTGTCTTGCGGAACCATGCCGATCGCCGCGCGCAGCGAGATTTGGGTCACCGTCGAGATGTCCTGACCGTCGATCGCGATCCGCCCGGCCGACGGTTCGTAGAAACGGAATATCAGCCGCGACAGCGTGGATTTGCCGGCCCCCGAGGGGCCGACAATCGCCACCGTTTTTCCAGCCGGCACATCGAAACTCACGTCCTTCAGAATTGCCCGGCGCGGATCGTAATTGAAAGACACATGCTCGAACGAAAGCCTGCCGTTCGTCACCGCAACAGGCTTCGCGCCTGGGCAGTCCTCGACCTCTGGGTGCTGGCCGAGGATGGCGAACATCATCTCGATGTCGATCAGTGATTGCCTGATCTCGCGATAGACGACGCCCATGAAGTTCAACGGCTGATAGAGCTGAATCATCATCGCATTGATGAGGACGAAATCGCCGACCGTATTGGCGCCGTTCCTGATGCCTTCGATGCTCATCGCCATCGCAGCCGTCAGCCCCAATGTAAAAATCACCGCTTGCCCGGCATTGAGCCAGGCAAGCGAGGTGTAGGTCTTTATGCTCATGCGCTCGTAGCGGGCGATGGATTTGTCGTAGCGCTGCTTCTCGCGCTCCTCGGCACTGAAATATTTGACCGTCTCGAAGTTGAGCAGGCTGTCGATTGCCTTGGTGTTCGCGTCGGTATCGCTCTCGTTCATCGCCCGCCTTATCGCGATCCGCCAATTGGTCGCGGCGGCGGTGAAGCCCATGTAGGCGAGGACCATCAAACTCACCACGGCGGCATAACGCCAATCGAACTGATAGAGAAAAACCGCCAGGATGAGCGCGAATTCGACAATCGTCGGAACCGCCGTCAGCATCGTCGTGCGAACGATCGTCTCGATTGAATTGCGGCCGCGTTCTAGGATCCGGGTGAGACCGCCGATCTTGCGTTCGAGGTGAAAGCGCAGCGACAGCAGATGCAAATGCGAAAATACGTCGCGCGCGAGACGGCGCACGGCGTGCATCGCGACATCGGCGAAGACCGCGTCGCGGGCCTGGGTGAGGAGGGCCATCAAAATGCGCAGACCGCCATAAAGAAGCGTGAAGGCTAGCGGACCCGCGATCACGGCGGAAACGGAAGCCCGCGCCGGATCGCTCAAGGCGTCCGTGGCCCATTTGAAGGAATACGGCACGGCGATCGTGACGACCTTCGCGGCCAGCAGCAACGCCATGGAGGCGAAAATCCGCAGCGTCAAGTCAAGCCGCCCGGACGGCCAGATGTAGGGCCAGAGCTTGCGCAGAGTCGAGCCCTGCGCTGGTTTGGCGCGAGCCTTGGCTTGAGGAGCGGAAGCATTGAGAAAGAAAGGCCGCGACATGTCACTCATTTGCTGGCGAAGGCTCATCCTGGGCCGGAAGTCGTCAAAAGCCTAGAGGGTGATTCGGCGATCATTGCTTAGGCGGTTTGATCTCGGATTACCATGATCCGCCGTTCCTGCGTCACTTGCGTGCGCCTCGCCACAATGTGAACGGCGCCACCCGCGTTCCCGGCGCCACTTGACCCATTATGGGCGGCGCGCGACAAGCAGGCCATGGCATCGAAGCACAACGTCATCGAGGCCGGCTCCCGCCTTGTGCGCAACATTTGTGTCTACTGCGGCTCAGCCCAAGGCGCTGGCCCCAGCTACGAAGCCGCCGCGGAAAAACTCGGCCAGGCCATGGCGAAGGCTTCGATCAGCCTCGTTTATGGCGGTGGCGCCCACGGCCTGATGGGTGCGCTCGCTCGCTCGGTGCTCTCCAACGGCGGCCGCGTCACCGGGATCATCCCTGATTTCTTGGTCGGCAGGGAAGGACCCCTGCCAGGACTCCAGGAATGCCTCGTCGTGGGCAGCTTGCATGAGCGCAAGCGTCTTATGTTCGAACGCGCCGACGCTTTCGTCGCGCTTCCTGGCGGCATCGGAACCTTGGAGGAGCTGACCGAGCAATTGAGCTGGGTCCAGCTCGAGCGTCACACCAAACCCGTCGTGATCGCCGACATTGACGGCTTCTGGCAACCGTTGCTGCGGCTTTTCGGGCATATGCGCGAGCGGCGATTTATCCAGTCGTCCTTGGAGGTTCGCTATCTTGTTGCCGAAAAGATCGAGGATATCGTGCCGATGATCGAAACCGCCGCGGCAAAGGCTGCGGTTCTCGGCACCCGCAAGGAGACCGTCGATCCGCGCTTATGAAAGCCTGTTTTTGGGCAGTTACGCTAGCGCAAACGATAAAAGGCCATGGCCGTTGATGTCGAGGGCAGGGTGACGCTCGATCGCGATACCGGCGGTGCCGCGTTTAAGGTGGATCCGTCGCATCGTCTGATCGTGCCGCGGGACGGTCAGGCGCGAAGGCCATTCGCCCTGATTCTCGCGGCGTGCTTGGCTGCCCACGTATTGCTTTTATATATCCTTCTTTTCGAGGATTTCTCCATCGCCCGCGAGCCCACTCGCGCCGAGGAAATTCCAGTGGAGATCGTCGCCGAGCTGCCCCCCGAGCAGAAATCCGAACCGATTGCGAAGCTTCTCCCTCCCCCGCCCTTGGTGCAGGAGAAGCCGCCACCCGAAAAAGTGCAACTCGACGACGTCGACGTGGCACACGATGCGCCAGTATCGGGCAATGCGGCGCAAACCCACAAGGGGGAACCCGACAAGGAAACCAAAGCGCCGCGCGTGGCGCCACCGCCAAAACTCGCGGCGCCACGGCCTGCCCAAGAAAAGCCCGAGCAGGAAAAGGCCGCAACTGCATCAAACGAGAAAGCGGCCGATCCGTCACCGCCATCGGAGCCGCAAAAGCTCGCCGATGACACGCCGGACGCCGAGGGTCTCGACAAGGCGCAGCCGGAGCCGCCTGCCAAGCCGCAAAAAAAAGCAGGCCCCGCGAGATAGCAAGAGCCCACCCGCCGAGGGCAAAAGGACGACCGTGGCGCAACAGCTCGCCGCTTTGTCTCCGGCGCCCAATTATTCGCTCGGGGTCGCGGCCAAGGCCGCGCCGGTCAGCGGCGGAACCGAGAAAGCGAGCTATGAGGCATTGCTCTTTGGATTGATAACCCGCCAGTTTCATCTCCCGCCAGATGCCCGGGCTCGCCACCTGATCAATGTCGGTCAAATCGGTCTTTTCGTCGATGAGATGGGCAATCTCACGCATCAGGCGGTCTACCGCGCGAGCGGCGATCCTGCGCTCGATACCGCGTGGCTCGCCGCAGTGCGGCGCGCGGCGCCTTTTCCCGCTCCTCCGCGAGGCCTGCCGCATGGGTTCATCCTGCAATATTCGAACCAGGAATAACCCGCATTCCGCACGGGAGACTCCCTGTCGAGGAATTGGGTGGTGTCCTAACAATCTTTGTGCAGAGAAAATTCATTCCCATGCCCGCTCAAGCTCTCGCGACAGCTTCTCGCGATTTTTGGGAGTAAGGGAGCCGGGGCGCGGGAGCGAGAACCGGGCTGACCTGGAACGGAGGATGCCTATGCCAAGGTACTTCGGTGCGATAACAATTATACTGATGCTTGGAATGGTATGGGGCCGTGTCCTGTTGATGAGAAGAAAAGGGATAAGGGCGATGCATTTCGGCAAGATAGACAAAAAGGACTTCTTGATTCCGCCGTTTGCCATTTTTTATTTTTATATCGTGTTTGCCGCTGCATTTAAGTTTACGGCCGTAAGCTGGCAAGAATTCTTTCAGTCATGTATAGTGTCCTTGGCCGGAGTGCTTTTCTGCCTGGCCGGATTGTCATCCTTATTCTTGAGTCTTGTCTCTTTTGGGAAGAGTTTCCGTGTTGGCATTGATCAAGACAACCCAGACAGACTTGTAACGACCGGCCTTTTTGCTTTTACCCGCAACCCCATTTATGTGGCATTTGCGCTCATCTTGTTGGGCCAATTCTTGTTGTTCTCAAATTGGATTCTCTTGGTCTATATGGTTGCCACCATATGGCTGTTCCACCGGCAGGTATTGCGTGAAGAAGAATACCTGAGAAAGCATTATGGTCAGCAATATTCAGAGTATTGTGATAGAGTTAGACGGTATATTTAGGCCGGCAGATCTCGATCGAGTTTCGATCCGCCGTAAGCAGCAACATTTCGCAGCCATCTTCCAGGAACGCTCGCAAGGGATGGAAGCCAACGGCCAAAGAACAGTTGAGCGCCCCTATGTTACGCCGGTCATGGGCGATATAGGCGTGTTCTTCTTCACGATAGCACGGAAAAGCGACCCGCCGCAGATAACCACTCAGCGCGGCCCGCCCGAACCCTTTGCGCAGGTATGTCGACTCGCCAATGAACAGGTCCACGCTTATCCCGCCATCCACGCCAATCAGGTCCGCCCACTCTCGATAGTCGGCATTGCGGTAGCACTGCAGATAGGCGAACGGTTTGCCCGCGCTGATCGCGAGGTGGCAAATGCCCGGTTCCTCCCCTCGAACGCACGGGCCGTACTCCGAGGCGACTTGCTCCAAGCTGACGGACGTTTTCTGATAGAACCTGCGGACATGCGGCTCCGCGAGCCAGGCTATGAGAAGCGGAAAATCCCATTTCCCAACCGAGCGGAATGCGATCTCCTGCAATGCCGCACTATTCATCGCTTCCTCCGGCGAGCGAACTCACTGCACTGCCTGCAGTATATGGACAGCCGTTGATAACGCGGCGAGGATGCTTGCCGGAGCTTGCCGATCCGCTTATCGCGCGCCGGACTTCAAAAGCTTGTAGGTGATCGCGTCGGTCAGCGCCTGAAACGAGGCGTCGATGATATTGGCGGAAACTCCAACCGTCGACCAGCTCTCCCCGGACGCGTCGCGAAACTCGATCAACACTCGGGTCACCGCGTCGGTGCCGCCCTGAAAGATGCGGACGCGAAAATCGACGAGTTCGAGGTCTGCGATAAAGCGCTGATATTTGCCGAGATCCTTGCGCAACGCGAGATCGAGCGCATTGACCGGACCTTCGCCTTCGGCCGCCGAGATCAGGGTTTCGCCGTCGATGTTGACCTTGACTATCGCCTCCGCCACCGAGACGAGCTCGCCTTGCGCATTGTGGCGGCGCTCGACATCGACGCGAAAGCGTTCGACCTCGAAATATTCCGGCACTTGGCCGAGAATCCGGCGGGCGAGAAGCTCGAACGAGGCCTCCGCGCCCTCATAGGCGTAGCCAAGCGATTCCTTTTGCTTGACCTCGTCGAGAAGACGCGCGACTCGAAAATCGTCCTTGTCGAGACGCACCCCGATTCGCTCCAGTTCGGCAAGGATGTTCGATTTCCCCGCCTGGTCCGACACCAGAAGCCGGCGCTTGTTGCCGACCGCCTCCGGCACGATATGCTCGTAGGTTTTTGGCTCCTTCATCACCGCCGAGGCATGGATCCCGGCCTTGGTCGCGAACGCCGAGGCGCCAACATAGGGCGCGTGCCGGTTCGGGGCGCGATTGAGCAATTCGTCGAGGGTGTGACTGACCTTGGCCAGCGTCGCGAGCTTTTCGAGGGTCACGCCGATTTCGAATTTTTCCGCGAAATCGCGCTTCAACAGAAGCGTTGGGATCAGCGAGACGAGATTGGCGTTGCCGCACCGCTCGCCAAGCCCGTTCAGCGCGCCTTGAATGTGCCGCGCCCCAGCGCGAACGGCCGCCAGCGAATTGGCGACCGCGTTGCCGGTGTCGTCGTGCGCATGAATGCCGATGTGCGAGCCCGGCACATGCGCGGCAACTTCCGCGACAATCCTCGCGATCTCATGCGGGAGTGTTCCACCATTGGTGTCGCAGAGAACGATCCATCTTGCCCCTGCCGCATGGGCGGTCTGTGCGCAGGACAGCGCATAGTCGCGGTTGGCCTTAAATCCGTCAAAGAAATGCTCGCAGTCGAGGATCGCCTCGCGGCCTTTCGCGAGCGCCGCCTCGATCGACTGGCGGATATTTTCGAGGTTCTCTTGCAGCGTGCAGCCGAGCACCACGTGAACATGAAAATCCCAGGCCTTGGCGACGAAGGCGATGACATCGGCATCTGCTCTTAGAAGGCCTGCCACGCCCGGATCGTTGGCGGCGGAGCGGCCCGCCCTTTTGGTCATGCCGAAAGCCGCGAAGCGGGCAATTTTCAACTTGGGCCTTTGCGCGAAAAATTCCGTGTCGAGCGGATTGGCGCCCGGATAGCCGCCCTCGATATAATCGACGCCGAGACCGTCGAGAAGCGCCGCGATATGGCGTTTGTCGGCGAGCGAAAAATCGACGCCCGCCATTTGCGCGCCGTCGCGCAAGGTCGTGTCGAACAGTGTCAGTCGTTCGCGGGTCATTTGGACAAAAGCTTTTCCGCGAAGGCGATAAAATCCAGCATCGTCCCGATAACGGCCGCTGCCTGATCGCGGCTTATCGTTTGCGCATCGTAATCCGCCGTTCCGCGTAATTGCGAGGCCCGCATAAAGGCCCGGCCGAGTTCCCTATCGCACAGACCATGCCGAACGAAATGCGAAGAAAAATAGCGCATGACCGTGGTGTGCCGTCTCGTTTGTTCGAGTTCTACGCCGGCAACATCGCTCAATAGAACACGCGCCGCCGTGAACATCGCATAATAGGCTCGGCTCGCGGCCATGTTATAGAGCCCGTTGTCAAATGAGAGATGAGCCGCTCTGACATTTTCGATGACCTTCGCCCAGAGGTCATTCAAGATTTTGTTCCGATGGCCTTGCAATCCCTCCGCATCGCGTGGACCAAGGACGGGTTCACATGCGACGACGGGTCGTTCCATTCCGATAAAGCCACGGGTTTCGCATCGATACAAACACCTTGATCGGCAAGATAGTCGTAAGACAAATCGGAGAGAACGCTTACCTCCCGCCAAAAGTCGAAATCCTTGGAAAGGACGACCACGACATCCGCATCGCTTTCAGGATCATGCCCGGCGCGCGCACGGCTTCCGTACAAATAGAGACCGGCCAAGCCTGAACCATAGTGTTCATGCAAATCCTTCGCGAAACGCAGGAGAACTTGCCCAACCTCGTCATCGCTCGGCGGTTTGAGCAGATCTTCGAGCCTCATTGTCCCGTTCATCGCTTCACCTCCCATGATGTTGTGCCGTCCTTGTTGTCTTTCAGCGCGATTCCAATCGCGTCGAGTACGGCGCGGATGCGGTCAGCCTCTACCCATTTCTTATTTTGGCGGGCGTCTTCGCGGGTGACGATCAAAGCTTCGATTGTTTCGTTATCGACATTTATAGTACTACGCTTTCGCGCTTTCCACTCAATAGGATCTTCATTGAGCAGCCCCAGCAATCGGGCTGCCGCGACGCCAGCCGAAACCAAAGTTCGTTCGCCATCAGGAGGACTAGTTCTGATCGGCATCGATGATTGAATTTCTAGCAAAGCTCTCGGAGTGTTGAGATCATCCCCGAGCGCTTCCGAGAAGCCGCTGAACGGAACGGCGGATGTGTCAAGGGAAACGTTTCCAGTGATCCCATACCACCGGTCCAGAGTCTTCTCCGCCTCCTCCAGCGCCCTCAGCGTGAAATCGATCGGCTGGCGGTAATGCGTTTTTAAAATCGCAAGCCGCAACACTTCGCCCGGCCAGGAGCGGCCGCCGAATTTGTCGGTGTGCAAAAGCTCATGGATCGTCACGAAATTCCCGAGGCTCTTCGACATTTTTTCGTCTTCGACCTGAAGATGGCCGTTGTGCATCCAAAAATTGGCCATCACATCATGCCCGAAGGCGGAGCAACTTTGCGCCATTTCGTTCTCGTGATGCGGGAACAGGAGATCGATGCCGCCGCCATGAATGTCGAAGACCTCGCCCAAATGTTTCCAGCTCATCGCCGAGCACTCGATGTGCCAGCCTGGACGGCCACGGCCCCATGGGCTTTCCCAGCCAGGCTCTTTCGCGCTCGAAGGCTTCCATAAGACGAAATCCATCGGCGAGCGCTTATAGGGCGCGACCTCGACCCGCGCACCCGCGATCATTTCATCGAGCGGACGCTTCGAGAGCTTGCCGTAGGCCGGCATCGTCGGCACGTCGAACAGCACATGGCCTTCCGCCACATAGGCATGGCCCTTGGCGACGAGCATTTCGATCATCGCAATCATCTGGGCGATATGCTCCGTCGCGCGCGGCTCGACGGTTGGCGCCATGCAGCCGAGCGCCTTCGCATCCTCGTGAAAGACCTTCGTCATTTCATCCGTCAGCACGCGGATATCGACCCCGCGCTCGGCGGCACGCGCGTTGATCTTGTCGTCGACGTCGGTGATGTTCCGGACATATGTGACATAATCCGCGCCATACTCATGCCGCAGCAGGCGGAAGAGCACGTCGAAGACGATCAACATGCGCCCGTTGCCGATGTGCAAATGATCGTAAACCGTCGGGCCGCAGGCATAGAGGCGCACACTCGAGGGATCGAGCGGCTCGAAAGGAACTTTTTGGCGGGTCAGCGTGTTGTAAAGCCGAAACGGCATGTATTCCCCTTGTGCCTGCTCTGACCTGGGGCATCAAGGACGAACTCTTGAGGAGGACGCGGCGGCTCCAGCCAGGGGCAAGGCTAGCCGTTACAAATAGTGATCGCAATGAGGGTCCGGCAAGCGCCGGTCAAGCGCGTCATGTGGTGACTATGCGCGCGGAGTGCTCTATTGGTCAAGCTTGGCGCTTAGGGGGGTCCCGCCGGCGCATTAATGGAATTTTCAAGTGCTTTCGCTATATATCCTCCTGGTTCTCGCCAATTCTTGAGTTTTCCATGTCGATTTTGATGCTGCCAATTGCCAAAATGACGCTCCCCGCGCGCGACCACCGCAGATTGCTTCGCCTTTCGCTTTTTCTCCTCGGTGGAATTTTGGCTGCCTTTGCCCTCAAAATTCCCGCGGGAGCGGACGAAAGCCGGACACTGATCATTCCGCCGAATGACGGCTATGGTTTCGAGGAATGTCTCAAGCCGGGCTCGCAGTGCGGCCTCGTCGTGGCGGATGCCTGGTGCAAGGCGCATGGATTTGCCGGCTCGACTAGCTTTGGACCTGCGGACGAGGCGGCCGGCACGATGGACGAGGCGTCGCGATCCAGGATAGAGCCTGGCTCCTTCCACGTCACCTGCGGCGACCGCGTCAACTAGCTCGCTTCAGAGGATAATCAAGATTTCCTAACGGCATAACACTTTGCCGGATAGTGACGCCGGCCGAGGTTGATCGGCCCCGATCAGCACGCCAAGTCATTTTTCGAAGCGCGGCGAGCATGCCGTGCGCCTAGGCCCGCATATGAAGTGGTTAATGACATCATTCGCCACATTGCAATCGAGATTCGTGCCCTTCCGTTTTCGCGATGGTCGTCCTGTCCCGCCACCCCGGTCTGGCCGCACGATGTGGCCATGGTTAGGTCACGAAAGAAGACCAATCTAATTCTTCGATGGAAATCTTCGCTTGGCAAGTGAACCCCCCGAGCGCCGCAAGAGACGTGCATGCATTCCGGTCGCGCCCTTAGAGACTCGTTCGCGCGTTTTGGCGCCTGCTTTAGGATCGCCATTTTCGGCGCGACTTTCGTCCTCGCCCTTGGTCCTACCTCTTCGCAGCAGATCGATTGCGGAGCACTGGCGGCGCGGATCGCCGCGCTCGGCGACGGCAGCCAGACGTCTTCGAACCACTCTGACGGCGCCGCGCAAAAGCGGCGCGCGGAACTCGATCGCGCGATCCGCTCTGCGCGTGCGCTCGGCTGCGACAGGGGCCAATTCTCTTTATTCGACGCACCGCCGCCGCAATGCCCTGGCCTTAACGCGCGAATTCAACAAATGCAGGCGAACCTTGCCCAATACCAAGGCGGCGGGGATTCCGCCAGCAATCCAGCCGCGAGGCAGCTGATCGCGAGCTACAATGCCCGTTGCCGGGGCCAAGTCCAGGCAGCCGTCCAACCACGCCAGCGGGGTTTTTTCGAATCCCTCTTCGGCATCTTTGGACCCAATCCAAATCCGTTCTCCTTCGATCAATCGCCCCGGTTCGAACAGGTCCTCCCGCTGCCCGGCGAAGATCTCACCCCACGCGGCGGTTCGCAGGCGGTGTGCGTGCGCGACTGCGATGGCGGATTTTTCCCGCTCAACCTATCGGCGAGGCAAAGCGATCCGGACCAGCTGACCGGCCTTTGCCAGGCCCTCTGCCCGAATGCCTCGGTCAGCGTCTATACGCGTTCGCCGAACCAGGACATCAATACCGCCGTCTCGCTCGACGGCGAATCGCCCTATTCCGATTTGCCCAACGCCCTCAAATTCGAGAAATCTTTCGATCCTGCGTGCACATGCAAACCGGCTGGGCAATCCTGGGCCGCGACGCTAGCGGGAGCCGAACAGATTCTTGGACGCGAACGCAAGAGCGATATCGTGGTCACGCCCGAAAAATCGGCGGAATTGGCAAAGCCGAAATTCGAAAAGGCGGCGCCACCGAGGCCGGGCACACAACCCTCCGCGGCCAAGGGAGACCAGGCGGGGAAGAATTCCGCGACCGCCGAAGGGCAAGCCGGAACTCAGGAGGTCACTGGCCCCGATGGAGTCAAGCGGCGCGTCCGGATAATCGTGCCGCCGCTTTAGTTTTGCCGATCAAAGGCAAAAGCGCCGCGAGCTCGGGTCCGGTGTCGCGCCCTGTCAAGGCGAGACGCAACGGATGAAACAGCGCCTTCCCCGTACGTCCAGTGGCATCCTTCAACGCCGTGGTCCAATTGGCCCACACGGTTTCGTCCCAAGGCTCGCCTGGCATATTTTCGCGCGCAGCCGCCAGGAATTCGGCGTCTTCGATGACCGGCGCGATCTCGCCTTCGACGACGCGCCACCAGTCAACCACATCGAGAAAGGCCGAGAGATTGCCGCGCGTGGCGAGCCAAAAGGGCGCCGCCTTGTAACCGGCGATATCATACGCTTTGAGCCTTTCGCGCACCGCCTCAAAACTTAGCCCATGCAGCGTGCGCGCCGACAGCGCGGCGAGTTCGGCGGGATCGAACCGCGCAACCGTCCTGGAGAGCTCTCCGAGATCGAGCGAAGCCGCGAGTTTGTCGAGGCTGCCGACCGGATGCAGCGCCTGGGACGATCCGATCAAAACCGCCGCCGCCGCGACCGCGAGCGATTCGATTCCGGAATCACGCAGTGCGCCGATCGACAACGCGCCCGAACGTTTCGAGAGCGCCTCGCCTCCCACCGAGGCCAGGAGGTTGTGATGCGCGAAGGACGGCAGCCCGCCCGGCCCGGCCAAAACCTCGAAAAGCTGCATTTGCACCGCCGTATTGGTCACATGATCCTCGCCTCGGATGACATGGGTGATTTTCTGCGCGATGTCGTCGACAACGGAAGGCAAGGTGTAGAGATAAGTTCCTTCCTCCCGCAACAGCACCGGGTCGGACAGGGAGGCACAATCGATATGGCTCTCGCCGCGCACGAGATCGGTCCAGCGCACGGTTTCGTGGTCGAGCTTGAAGCGCCAGTGCGGCCTTCGGCCCTCGGCTTCCAATTGAACTCGTTCCGGACCTGAAAGTGCGAGCGCTGCCCTATCGTAGACGGGGGGCAGGCCGCGTGCTTGCTGGCGCTTGCGTCTGCGGTCGAGTTCCGCGGCGGTTTCATAGCAAGGATAAAGCCGTCCAGCCTCGCGCAGTTTTTCGGCGGCGGCGCGGTAAAGCGCGACTCGCCCCGACTGGCGCAAAACCACATCCGGCACAATGCCAAGCCAGGCGAGATCGACCTCGATCGCCTGGGCGAACGCCTCCTTGGAGCGTTCCACATCGGTGTCATCGAAGCGAAGAATAAATTCGCCATGGTATTTTTTTGCGTAGAGGAAGTTCAAAAGGGCCGTTCGCGCATTGCCAATATGAATGCGACCGGTCGGCGATGGAGCGAAGCGGACGATTGGACGCGGCATGAGTTACCCAAGATTTATGGAACCGCGAACACGTGCGTCGAACCATCGAACGCGAGCTTGCTCGGCGAACGCACCGGAGCCGAATGCCGCGCCTTTCATAAGTAATAGCGCGGGAGCCTGACGATGGCGATGGCATACGCGGCGGCCTGGATTTGCCTTTTCTTGATCTGTCTCAATTTGATCAGCATCGAGATCGCAGCGATCCGGACAAGGCCAAGGCCCGCACCCCTTTCGCCGCCGCGCGCTGCCCCAGGGGTCTCCGTAATCCGCCCACTTTGCGGCCTCGATAATTTTTGCGAAGAGACATTGGAATCGAGTTTCCAGCTTGATTATCCCTCCTATGAGACTATTTTTTGCGTCGCCCGGGCAAATGATCCCGTCCTGCCGCTTGTCCAGCGCCTGATCGCGATGCATCCCGATAAGCCCGCTGGGGTGATTGTGGGCGACGACAAGGTGAGTGCCAATCCAAAGCTTAACAATTGTGTACGCGGATGGGATGCAGCGTGCCACGACTGGATCATCCTCGCCGATGCCAATGTATTGATGCCAAGGGATTATATCCAACGCCTCCTGGCAAGCTGGCGGCACCGTACCGGTCTAGTCTGCTCGATGCCGCTGGGTTCACGGCCGCGAAATCTCTGGGCCGAACTCGAATGCGCTTTTCTCAACACTTTTGAAGCGCGCTGGCAGTATTGCGCCGAAGCCGCGGGGTTGGGTTTCGCCCAAGGCAAGAGCATGCTGTGGCGGCGCGATATCATGGAGGCGGGCGGAGGAATTCGCGCGCTCGGCGACGAGGTCGCGGAGGACGCCGCCTCGACGAAGCTCGTGCGCCGCCAAGGGCTCACCGTCGATCTCGTCGATAGTCCATTCGAACAGCCGCTCGGCATTCGTGGTTTCCGTGACGTCTGGCTGCGGCAGCTGCGCTGGGCGCGAATGCGGCGGAAAACCTTTCCGCTTTTTTATGCGTTTGAAATCGTCGCGGGAGCCGCGTTGCCTTGCTTGGCGGCGGCCTATGCCGCTTGGATGCTGGATTTAAACGTGGCCGCCGCGACGCTCGGCGTTGCGCTCGCCTGGTATGGTCCGGAAGCGGTTCTCGCGCGTCAAAACAAGTGGCATTTCTCGTGGCGCATGCCGTTGCTTTTCGTGTTGCGCGACGTGATGCTTCCGATCATCTATATCGACGCCTGGTGCATGGATCATTTTGTCTGGCACGGCAATGAAATGACCGTGCGCGAGGAGGAGCCCAGCGTGGGCCAGGGTTAGCGGCAGATTGCCAGCCGCGGGCTCTCCGGAAGCAAGTTTTCAGTGGCAAGAAACGGCGGCAGCCGGGGTCAGAATCCGTCGTTCGCGGGATCGGCCGGATAGTACCGTTGCGCGGGCTGGCGCCGGTTCCCGTGCGGGGCCGGAATGAAACCCGGCGGCCGCCCTACTTCAATTGGTGGACCGAGGGGCGGAGGCTCCGCCTGCCCCGGCAGCGGCTCACTAATCTGCTCATCGCTTGCCGGAGCCCGATTTTCGCTTGGCTGACCTCGGCGTGGCAGACGGGAGGGCGTTTGGGCCGGGTTTTGCCGACTTTCCGGCGGCGCGGGCGCCACCTCGGCGGGCGCCGCGGGGCTCGCCACAACGGTCTCGCCGCCTTTGCAGTCGGTCAGCCAGATGTCGTAAATCGGATGCTCGATGCCGTGCAGGCCAGGGCTTGCCGCGAACATCCAACCGGAAAAGATCCGCTTGTACTGATCGGCGGCTCCGACCTCGTCAACCTCGACGAAAGTCGTCGTCTGCGGCGCCTCCGTGGCAGGGCGCGTGTAACAGGCACGTTCGGTAATCTGGAGCGAACCGAACTGCACGGTTTCGCCGGCCGCGGCCTCAAAAGCGATCGTTCGTCCGGTGATCTTGTCCAGTCCGGCAAAGACCGCGACCGGATGCTTGATCTTGTCCGCGCGTGCCGGCGCCAAAGCGATCGACATCAAAACCGCGAAAGCCCCAGCAATACCAACTGGCCGCGCAAAAATTCCTCGCCTCGCGTAGACGGTTGCCGGGAAACCTGGCCGCCAGCTTGAACATCGAACCATGAGGGGACCCGCGTGACGCTTCCGCCCGCAAGATATTAGCATCCGTAAAGACCAACACGAAAGTCCGGCCAGAATGGGGCCTATTCCAGCGGCGCCGGTAAGATTGTAGGTTCACAGAGAACCGGGAAATTGACCGAATTAGCGATGAAGCACTTCTTGTGCGCGCCTTCATGCAAACGCTGCGCGGCTTCCGTTTCGCCGGCCTCGATCGTGACGTTTGGCCGCAATGTAACGGACTCGAAATGTCCGCCGCCGGTTGCCGATTCGATCAAGCGGCCCGACGCGCAATCCTCATAGGCAACGACGACCACGCGAGCCTCGGCGCAAAGGTGCAAATACCAATGCATATGGCAAGACGAAATCGCGGCGACGAGCAATTCCTCGGGATTGTATCTCGCAGGGTCGCCGAGGAAGGCCGGGTCCGAAGACATTGGCAACTGGGGTTTCCCCGCAACGCGCAGCACGTGGTCGCGACCGTAATTCCGATAGGCCGAGGTTCCCTGACCCCGGTTCCCAGTCCAGACGATGCTCGCCTCATAGACGTGGACGCCTCCGCCCATCCGTCAAGCTCCAGTCTCAGCCTTCCGGCGTCCAGGCGTCGTAATCGCCGGTCGCCGGAGGCCGCGCATTGGCGGCCAAGGTCGAGCCCGGCGGACGCCAGGCTTGCGGCGTGCCGGTCATATTCGGCCGGTGCGGCAATTCCCACGCGCGGGCGGCGTAATTCTCTTCGGTTGGCGGACTGTCGGCCGTGTGATGCAGCCAGCCATACCAGCCGGGCGGGGTCATGGAACCCTCGCTTTCGCCTGCGTAAATCACCCAACGCCGCTCAAACCCAAGCGCCCTGTCGATTTTCCGCCTGCGGTAATACCGATTGCCGAATTCATCCTTGCCGACGAATTTGCCGAAGAGCAAAGTGTGCAGCGCCGTATTCAGGGTCTGGCCATTCCACCAGGTAAAGATCCGAGCGAGCCATTTCATGGGTGTCCTGCCTTCGGCGTTGCGGGAACGCTACCCTCGGCGCCGGGCGTTTATGAACGGGCGGAGACGCACTGTCCATAGCGGGCTTGCAAAGTGATTTCTTAACCAATTCACAACATTTAATTCTCGACAGCAACACCAGATATAGTAGGCTAATTCTATTGATGCCTAGCTTTAGGGGCACAGCCAATGCGAATCGAGCGCCGTTACACCAAGCCTGAAAACTCTGCCTACGCGGAGATCGCGTTTCGGACAACCAAAAGCGAAATCCGCAATCCCGACGGCTCGATCGTTTTCTCGCAAGGCGATATCGAGGTTCCCGCCGCCTGGAGCCAGGTCGCGGCGGACGTGCTCGCGCAAAAATATTTCCGCCGGGCGGGGGTGCCTGAAAGGCTTAAGCGGATCGAGGAAGACGCGGTTCCCGCTTTCCTTTGGCGCTCCTGCGCGGATGAAGAAGCGCTCGCGGCCTTGCCGAAGCCGGAACGCGATCGGGGCGAGACCTCGGCGGCCCAAGTCTTCGATCGCCTCGCCGGCGCCTGGACCTATTGGGGCTGGAAGGGCAAATATTTCGATTCGGAAGCGGACGCCGCTGCCTTCTTCGACGAAGTGCGCTTCATGCTGGCGCGGCAGATGGCGGCGCCCAATTCGCCGCAATGGTTCAATACCGGGCTCCATTGGGCCTATGGCATCGATGGTCCGAGCCAGGGCCATTATTATGTCGACCACGAGACCAAGAAACTCGTCAAGTCGAAGTCGGCCTACGAGCATCCGCAACCGCATGCCTGTTTCATCCAATCCGTCGCCGACGATCTCGTCAACGATGGCGGGATCATGGATCTATGGGTGCGCGAAGCGAGACTCTTCAAATATGGCTCCGGCACCGGCTCGAATTTTTCCAAATTGCGCGGCGAGAACGAAAAGCTTTCCGGCGGCGGCAAATCTTCCGGCCTGATGTCGTTCTTGAAGATCGGCGATCGCGCGGCGGGGGCGATCAAGTCGGGCGGCACGACAAGGCGAGCCGCGAAAATGGTCATCGTCGATGCCGATCATCCCGACATCGAGGATTTTATCGAATGGAAAGTGAAGGAGGAACGGAAGGTCGCGGCGCTCGTCACCGGCTCGAAAATTTTGCAAAAGGCGGTCAAGGCCATACTTCGCGCCTGCGTCAATTGCGCGGGGTCCGGCGACGATTGTTTCGATCCGGAAAAAAACCCAGCGCTGAAAAAAGAAATCAAGCTCGCGCGGCGCGCCTTCGTTCCCGACGCCTTGATCAAGAAAACCATCCAAATGGCGCGGCAGGGCCACACAAACATCGATTTCGAGACTTTTACGGCCGACTGGGATTCGGAAGCCTATCTCACCGTCTCCGGCCAGAACTCGAACAATTCCGTCCGCGTGACCGACGAATTTCTCCGCGCGGTCGAGGAGAATCGTGATTGGAGCTTGACCCGGCGTCTCGACGGCAAGGCGCATAAGGTGATGCAAGCGCGGGCCCTCTGGGACAAGATCGGCCGCGCCGCTTGGGCCTCGGCCGATCCCGGCCTGCAATACCACACGACGATCAACGATTGGCACACCTGCCCGGCGGCGGGCCCAATCCGCGCCTCGAATCCGTGCTCGGAATATATGTTTTTGGACGATACGGCGTGCAATCTCGCCTCGCTCAACCTGCTCCAGTTCCGCGACGTGGCGACAGGCCAATTCGATGTTGAGTCCTTTGAGCACGCGGCGCGGCTGTGGACGATCGTGCTCGAAATCTCGGTCATGATGGCGCAATTTCCGGCCAAGGAAATTGCCAGGCTGTCTTACGATTATCGCACGCTGGGCCTTGGCTACGCCAATATCGGCGGGCTGTTGATGTCGTCCGGCATCCCTTACGACAGTATCGAGGCCCGCGCGATCTGTGGTGCGCTTTCGGCGATCATGACCGGCACCGCCTATGCCACGTCGGCGGAGATGGCGGGCGAGCTCGGCGCCTTCGATGGCTATAAGGAGAATGCCGCACCGATGCTGCGCGTGATGCGCAACCACGCGCGGGCAGCAAGTGGCGAGGCCTCCGGTTATGAAGCGTTGTCGATCGCGCCCGTCCCGCTCGACCACGCGGCGCTATCCAAGACATCGGATTTATCCGATGTCTCAAATTTGCCCAACAAGGCGCTTGGGCGTCATGCCCGCGCCGCCTGGGCCCGCGCCGTCACACTCGGCGAGCGCCACGGTTACCGCAACGCGCAGGTGAGCGTTATCGCCCCGACCGGCACGATCGGCCTCGTGATGGATTGCGACACGACGGGCATCGAGCCCGATTTCGCGCTCGTCAAATTCAAGAAGCTCGCGGGCGGCGGTTATTTCAAGATCATCAATCGCGCCGTGCCCGAAGGTTTACGCATGCTCGGCTATTCGGCGATCGAGATCGACGAGATCGTAACCTACGCGACCGGGCATGGTTCCGTAAAGAATGCGCCGGCGATCAATCACGAGAGCCTTGCCGCGAAAGGTTTCACGGCGGAAAAGCTGACCGAATTGGAGGCGACGCTGGCGAGCGCCTTCGACATCAAATTTGTTTTCAACAAATGGACGCTCGGCGCGGAGTTTTTGACCGGCGCGCTCAAAATTCCGGCCGAAAAGGTCGAGGATCAAAACTTCGATCTCTTGAGCTTTTTGGGCTTTTCCCGCGCCGAAATCGACGCCGCCAATATTTTCGTCTGCGGCGCCATGACGCTCGAAGGCGCGCCGCATTTGAAGCCGGAGCATTACGCCGTGTTCGACTGCGCGAGCCCTTGCGGCCGCACGGGCAAGCGTTTTCTTGCCGTCGAAAGCCACATCCGCATGATGGCGGCGGCGCAGCCCTTCATCTCCGGCGCGATCTCGAAGACGATCAACATGCCGAACGACGCGAGCATCGAGGATTGCAAGGCGGCCTATATGCTCTCCTGGCGGCTAGGCCTGAAAGCGAACGCGCTGTACCGCGATGGCTCGAAATTGTCGCAGCCCTTGAACAGCCAGTTGATCGCCGATGACGAGGACGAGGCGGAGGACGCCGTCGAGGCGCTGATCGCCTCCAACGCTCCGGCGCGGGCGGCGGCGGTCGCCGAAAAAATCGTCGAGAAAATTGTCGAGCGGATCGGGCGCGTAAGCGAGCGCGAGCGCCTCCCCAACCGGCGCAAGAGCTATACGCAAAAGGCGGTCGTCGGCGGCCACAAGGTCTATTTACATACCGGCGAATATGCCGACGGGCGGCTCGGCGAAATTTTTATCGACATGCACAAGGAAGGCGCGGCCTTCCGCTCGCTCATGAACAACTTTGCCATCGCAATCTCCGTGGGGCTGCAGTATGGCGTGCCATTGGAAGAATATGTCGATGCCTTCACTTTCACCCGCTTCGAGCCGGCGGGGCTTGTGCAAGGCAATGACGCGATCAAAAACGCGACCTCGATCCTCGACTATATTTTTCGCGAGCTTGCGATCTCTTATTTAGGCCGCAACGATCTTGCCCATATCGACCCCTCCGACATCGGCCACGACGTGCTGGGAACAGGCGAGGACCAAAGCCGCCCGCCGCAGGGCGCGGGTTCAACGGGCACTACGAAATTCGTGTCGCGCGGTTTTGTGCGCTCCAAGGCCGACAAATTGATGTTGGTACAGGGCAGGGGGCGGCAAGCCGCGACGGCGCTCAAAGGCGAACTTGAGCGGGAAGTCGAAGCGCAACTCGGTGGGCTTGAGCAGACGGCTCCCGCCGAGCGGGCGGCCGCCGCTGAGAAGCGCATCCAGGCGCGGCTGCAAGGTTTTACGGGCGAAGCCTGCAGCGAGTGCGGCAATTTTACCTTGGTGCGCAACGGGACGTGCCTCAAATGCGACACCTGCGGCGCGACGACGGGGTGCAGCTGAGGCAAAGCAAGGTTCCTGCCGATCCGTACCAAAACGTTTCACGTGAAACATTTTGGTACGATTGCGGCCAAAAATCTTACAAGGCCTCATACGTCGGTGGACCTGAGAGAAGTGGGATTGCGCGGAAAACTGGTACTTTAGGTAGTTGAATAGTACGGCACGGGCGCGCTGCTAGCCCAAAGCGTAAATTGGATTTGAGGGTCGCGTATGGACAAGCTTAGGTTGGTGAAATCCATTTCATTCGGTGAGCGAGTGGCAGAAGACGAAATTAACGAGTTAGCCAAGTACTTCGTCGAGACTGACCAGTGGAGTCGGATGGTTAAGGGCGAGATTGACATTGTTAGTGGGGCCAAGGGAGCCGGTAAGAGTGCCATATACTCGCTATTGATTACCCAGGAGAGTGAATTTTTCGATCGAAATACACTCCTTGTACCTGGAGAGAAGCCTCGTGGCGCTCCGGTATTCAAAGACATCATTGCCAATCCACCGACCGCGGAGCTTGAGTTCGTCGGGCTTTGGAAGCTCTACATTTTAGCACTCGTTGGGCGGAAGATGCGCGATTGGGACATCAAAGGCGCTGCGGCTGAGAAAGTTTACAGTACCCTTACATCTGCACGCCTTCTGGATCGGGAATACGACCTTTCCAGCCTCCTTCAAGCGGCCCAGGATCTTGCCCGTCGCTTGTTCAAATCGGAATCGGTTGAGGGCGGGCTCACTATCGATCCGGCAACTGGTCTACCGAACGGCATCACTGGCAAGATTACACTCCGCGAGCCGGCCGCAGCGCTTAGGGATCTGGGATTTCTTACCGCCGACCGCCTGATCGCGTACGCCAACACAGCGTTAGAAGACGCCGGCATGCAGATCTGGCTGCTCCTTGATCGTCTGGACGTGGCGTTTGCGGAAACGCACGAGTTAGAACGGAATGCCCTCCGCGCTCTCTTCCGCGTCTATCGCGACCTTGCCGAGCACGACGCAATCAAGCTCAAAATCTTTCTCCGCTCTGATATCTGGTCCCGCATCAATGAAGGTGGATTCCGCGAAGCGAGTCATATAACAAAATTCGTCGTACTCGACTGGAGCCAGGCGTCGCTATTGAACCTCGTTATCCGGCGCTTAATCAGCAATCCCGCTCTCGAGCAAGCTCTAAGTATCGACCGCGAAAGGATCCTTAGCGACTTCAATGCGCAGCGAGACCTGTTTTATCGCGTATTCCCGCCACAGGTGGATCAAGGCTCAAAAAAGCCGCCAACACTCGATTGGATGATCAGCCGATGCGCTGATGGAGCTAGAAAGACGGCGCCGCGCGAGTTGATCCATCTTTTAACTTCCTTAAGGGAAAAAGAGATCAGTCGCCTTGAGCGTGGAGAACCGCAAGCACCCGGCGAGCAGCTGTTTGACCGATCTGTGTTCAAGGAGGCGCTATCGATCGTCTCTGAGACTCGTTACCATCAGAACTTAATCGCGGAGTATCCGAATCTGAAAGACATTCTCACCAAGCTGAATGGCGAGAAAACAGAGCAGACTGCTGACAGCTTGGCAGAACTGTGGGAAATGAATCGAGACCAAGCAGAAGCACAGGCGTTCAAGCTTGTCGAGATCGGCTTCTTCGAACTCCGTGGGCCGAAGGATGCTCAAACGTTCTGGGTGCCATTCCTCTTCCGCGACGCACTCTCCATGAGTCAAGGGTTGGCGGAATAGCGAAAGTCTGACGTTCCCATTCATCGCACGGCAGACCCGAGCGTATCTGAACTTTGAAGTCAAGGATCTGCGACCGCCGGAGGCGGCGCGCCACTCGAAATCGGACTTGTCCGATTTTGACATCACAAATGCCGATCTCGGCAACAGCCGAGATCGGATCGCGTCCTTGAGTTCAAAGTTCAGATGCGCTTTTGTGCCGCCGAGCGATGAATGGATTTTTCTGCGCTACGCGCTGGGAAGGAATTGCCCCGCACAATCAGCGCTCGTGCTTCGAGACGATCGCTTCGCGACTGTCGCCGTGCCTGGATGCTCACAAATCTATTGACGAGCTTTTTGCACAATGTGGGGCGTCATGAGCATTTTGTTGCTCACGGCTGTGGCGCAAATTGACGATGCCATCACGAGGGCTTGCAAGTGAGCCTGGTGAGGTGCCCGTCCGTATGGATCAGGAACAAGTCGCCGGTGAATTTGAAATACTCCCCGGTGAATTTACCGGCCACAAATTTCAATTGGATCGGGTTGTTTGCGCTGATGCGCGCCTTAACGGGCTTTTCCAAGCCAGGCCCCCCAATCATAACCGGTTTCTTTCCCTCGGTCTTGAAGGAGAATGTCTCGACTGCGGGAAACGGTCCGTCCTGTTTGTAGCTGTTCCCGGTGCAAACAAGGTTGAGATCGGCCTCTGCGGCCAATGCATAAGTTGCGAAGCTTAGCGGGGCACATGCCAGCAATAGTCCCGCCAGAGCCCAACTTTCAAGATTAGCAATCTGAAATTTCATATTGACCACCTAAGCAAGAGTTATGGTAATCGCACGCGTGCGAACTGGTACCCGCGACGTTACCACAAGAGATTTTGCAGGCTCCTTGAAGCGTGCGAATTTACCTTTGCTAAAGGCTAACCCGCCCCGGCCACACCTTCCCATTCATCGCACGGCAGACCCGAGCGTATCTGAAC
>JBOHJQ010000011.1:0-48413 GCA_050728655.1 Methylocella sp. | reverse complement strand
TTGGCGCCGGGACTTGCTCCGGGGACCAAGCTTGTCGCCCGCGCGGTCGTCACCGAGGCCGGCGCGCGTTATTGCGGCGATCCGGTTTGGTCACACCGGCTTTCCGGCGCGCTCGGCGGCGCGATGTTCGCCGACATCGTTGGAGTCGACGCTCCGGTGGCGGGCCCCGCGGAAAAGCGCGCCCTGCATAGCAAAACCGGCGCGCATGTCGCCGACATGGAATCTCATATCGCCGCCCGTATCGCCGCCGCCCACAAGCTGCCCTTTGCCGCGTTTCGCGTCGTGGCCGACCCGGCGGACAGGCAGTTGCCGAACGCCGCCTTGGTGGCGATTAGACCGGACGGCTCGATCGCGCTTGGCGCGATTCTCGGCTCGCTCGCGCGAGATCCGCACCAGGTCCCGCAGTTGCTGCGGACCGCAAACGACGCGCGCCTGGCCTTCGTGGCTCTATTCCGCGGCCGGAAGATGCTTGACCGAGCCCTCGGCTTCACCGATTTCCGCGAGTCTTTGCTCGACATGCCGGCTGAAGACATATTCGGCGGCCCGCTGCCTGTCTAGCGGAATATCGGGCGCCATCGGACCCTCGACGCGAATGCCGCGCAAGGCCACGCCAAGAGCCCGCAAAGGATGGTTGAAGGCATCTTCCACGGCGGTCGCCTCGAAGCCGCAATGGACCATGCAGTCGGCGCATTTTTCGTAATTGCCGGTGCCATAAGAGTCCCAGTTGGTATCCTCCATCAGCTCCTTGAAACTGGCCGCGTAGCCTTCGCCGAGAAGATAGCAGGGCCGCTGCCAGCCAAAGATCGTGCGGGTAGGATTGCCCCAGGGGGTGCACTTGTAAGTTCGATTGCCGGCGAGAAAGTCGAGAAAAAGCTGCGATTGGAAGAAGGGCCACGCGTTGCCGCCCTTGTTGCGGGCGAAAATTTGCCGGAATAGAGTCTTGGTCTTCTCGCGATTGAGGAAGTGTTGTTGATCCGGCGCGCGCTCATAGGCGTAGCCAGGCGACACCGTGATGCCCTCGATGCGAAGCGCCGCCACGCTATCGAAAAACGCGGCAACCCGGGCGGAATCGGCATCGTTGAACAGCGTGCAATTGATGGTAACGCGAAATCCGCGCTCCTTGGCGAGCTTCAAGGCTTCGAGGGCACGGTCGTAGACACCGGCCTGACAAACAGAACGGTCATGCATCTCCGCGTCGCCATCGAGGTGAATCGACCAGTTGAAGTAGCGGTTGGGGGTGTAGCGGTCGAGGTTTCTTGCAAGCAGAAGCGCGTTGGTGCAGACGGTCACGTATTTGCGTCTGGCGATTGCGCCTCGCACGATCTCGGGGAGTTCCTTGTGCAGCAGGGGCTCGCCGCCGGCGATCACCACCACAGGCGCGCCGCATTCGTCGATCGCCGCGAGGCAGTCGGACAGCGGCAGGCGCTGGTTGAGAATCTTGTCTGGATAATCGATCTTGCCGCAGCCCGCGCAAGCGAGATTGCAGCGGAACAAGGGTTCGAGCATCAGGACGAGCGGAAAGCGCGCGCGCCCCACCAGGCGCTGGCGCGCCACATAGGCGCCGATTTGAGCCATTTGCAGAATCGGTATTCCCATGTTTACTCCTTGGAATTGGCGCCGGCGTGGCAGGCCAACGCGATCAATTTCCCTTGTTGCACATGCCGTTCCCCTTGGCTATGAACTTTCGCCACCCTAGGACATGTGGCGTCAAGGGCCGGCAGTCCAAGCGTGGCGGCCGCATGTTCGGCTGAGCGGGCAAGCGCGCACTTCGCTTTGGAAATCTCGTGGCGAACATCGCCTAGCGGGCCAGTTCATCGCCAATTCGCTTTGTTGAGACAACGCGGAGATTGCGCCACCTTCAAATTCCTACCACTTCCGCTACGGCACCAGCAGGCCCATGGTGAGACAATAGAGGATTGAGTGTTTGGCCACTATCAAGGACCTCAGAGGCTTTTGCTATCCACTGACTCCAGGCGGTGTCTCGTCCCTGGTGGGCGATCTGCCGTGGCACTATGCGACAGAGTACCTCATTATTGCCTATCGCGCCGATAGAGCGGCGATTGCCGCTTATCTGCCCGAGCCGCTCGCGCCTGGCCCCGAGCCGGACCTCGCCTATGTCGCCTTCAGCCGATGGTGGTCCCTGTGGGACAACCAGCCGGAGATGGCCTTCACCAATCCAGAGCGCACCCAATATCGGGAGTGCGCGATCTGGGTTGGATGTTCGTTCCAAGGCACGGCGGGGCAGATCTGTCTGCAGATTTGGGTGAACAACGATTTCACCTTGGCTCGTGGCTGGTTTATGGGGTTTGCCAAGAGGTTGGGGCAGATCTATCTGACGGAATATCATCCCCTAAATTCCCGGATGCCGCAATTTGGCCCAGGGGCCAAGATGAAAGGCTATGCCTGTGCCCATGGGGAACGATTGATCGAGGGGACGCTGGAGATCGAGAAACAGATCGCCTTTACAGAGCTACCCCGGCCGATGGGTCTTCCCATTTTTCAAATCCGTCATTTCCCTAGCATTGTCCGGGGCGCGCGTCCTTCGGTACTGGAGTTAGTCAAGCTTGGAGCGGAGAACGTCCGCTATGGCGAGGACCTCTGGACCGGCAGGGGGACGCTGAAGTTCTTTCCCTCCGAGATCGAAGAGCACCTGCCGCTCGCTCCCGTCGAGATCCTCGGCGCCTATCATTTCAGCTCGGCGTATAGCTTCCCTGGCGGGGAGGTGCTGCATCGCTGGGTCTAGGGTTTAGCCTTCTCAAAGCACAAAGTCCCCGCGCCTGGGCCAAAATGCTCTGCACGAAATTTACTTGGTGCGGACCCGAATGTACTCTAATACGATCAGACAACCCCTCAATTATGACCCGAACCGGAGCCTTTGGACAAAGGCGCATTTCTTGCGGGTTTTGGGGTCCACCGCACAACCATGTTTTGGTGTTAACGGGGCTTTGGCTGACTTCTCTTCCGATTGGCGGTAGCAGAACATGGCAAAATCCAAAAAAACTGCTGAAGCAAATTCATTCGATAAGCCAATAGCTCCTGATCCCATCGCAAGATCCATCGTTGCGATCGTAGCAGCCTCTAGCCGTTTCCGATGGACCGCGCTGGCGTTGGCAATCCTGGTGACCATTGCCTCTGGTTATTATACGGCAACCCATTTCGCCATAAACACGAATACGAACAACTTTATTTCCGAAAAGCTACAATGGCGGCAAAATCTTATCGCGATGGATAAGGCTTTCCCCCAGCGCGTCGATCAAATTGTCGTGGTCATCGATGGCGCGACGCCCGAGCTCGCCGAGGCGGCGGCGCAATCGCTTACCGATAGATTGAAGCGCCGCCCCGAACTCTACCGATCGGTTCTGCGCCCCGACGGCGGGTCTTATTTCAATCAAAACGCCCTTTTATTTCAGCCAGTTGACGATCTCAAACAGACGCTGAAGGGACTTTACGAAGCGCGGCCGTTTCTGACGGCGCTCGCTTATGACCCAAGTTTGCGTGGCATTGTGAAGGCTGTCTCTTTCATAAATAAAGGCGTTCAAACGAAAGCCGGGACCCTCGACGATTTCGATCGCCCGATGGCCCTGCTTGGCGATGCCTTCGATGGCCTGCTCGCCGGGCGGCCAGTGTTCTTTTCCTGGCGCGCTTTGCTGGCCGAGCAACCGGCCGAGCCGCGTGAATTACGCCGTTTCATCGAGGTCAAGCCGGTGCTCGATTACGCGGCGTTGATGCCGGGGGAGAGGGCGTCCGACTTCATCCGGCAAGCCGCGCGCGATCTTGGGATTTCCCCCAACTCGGGGGTGACCATCAGATTGACCGGCCTCGTGCCAATGGCTGACGAAGAATTCGGCAACATCGCGGATGGCGCCGGGCTCAACGCGGCGGCGACCGGTTTAGTCGTTCTTTTGATCATTTGGCTCGCCTTGAAATCGGGCCGAATCGTTCTCGCTGTCGCCTTGAGTGTCATCGCCGGTCTCGCCGCCACGGCCGCCGTTGGACTCATGATGGTCGGCGCACTCAATTTGATTTCGGTCGCCTTCGCGGTGCTGTTCGTCGGCATCGGAACCGATTTCGGCATTCAGTTCAGTGTCCGCTACCGCGCCGAACGCTATAAGGAAGCACGGCTCGACGACGCCCTCGCCCTCGCGGCGGCCAAGGCCGGGCGGCCGTTGGCGCTTGCCGCCGCGGCGACCGCCGCTGGCTTCTATTCTTTTCTCCCGACCGATTATCGCGGCGTTTCCGAATTGGGCCTCATTGCCGGAACCGGCATGTTCATCGCGTTTATTGCCGCGATTACAATCCTGCCGGCCCTGCTCACTCTGTTGCGGCCGCCGCCGGAACAAGAGCCCGTCGGCTATCAATTTTTGGCTCCGATCGATCGTTTCATGACCAAGCACCGTTATGCGATCGTTATCGGGACATTGTCGGTGGCCTTGGCCGGAACACCTTTGCTGCGCCACCTTCATTTCGATTTCAATCCGCTTAATTTGCGCAGCCCCAAAGTCGAATCCGTTGCAACCTTGTTGGATTTGATGAAGGATCCGAACACCGACACCAATACAATTGACGTTCTCGCTCCTTCTCTCGCCGAGGCGCCTCCACTCATGGCGCGTTTGCAACAATTGCCAGAGGCCGCCCGGGTGACGAGCCTCGAGAGTTTCATTCCTCAAGATCAAGACGAAAAGCTCGCGATCATCGCGCCTCTTGCCAAGTCCTTGACGCCCTTGCTCGATCCCGCGCGCGAGAAGGAGCCTCCGACCGATGCGGAAGATGTGGAGGGCATGCAGCGCGCCGCCGCCGCCTTCGCCGCGACAGCCGCCGGAGTGACCGGCAAGGGCGCCGACGACGCTCGCCGCCTCGCCGGCCTCCTCCGCAAGATGGCCGAGGCGCCGCCGCAAAAACGCGACGCGGCGCGCGAGGCGTTGATTCCGAGCCTGGATACGATGCTCGATTTGCTGCGGGCTTCGCTCACCGCTGGCAAGGTGACCGTCGCTTCGATTCCTCCCGATTTGGCGCGCAACTGGGTGAGCGCCGACGGCCGCGCCCGCATCGAGGTCGCGCCCGCGGGCGATCCAAACGATAACGACAACCTCCTCCGGTTTGCCAAGGCGGTGCGCACGATCGATCCCAACGCCATGGGCGAGCCCATCGCCGTTCAAGAATCTGGCGATACGGTTGTCCGGGCGTTCATCGAGGCCGGACTTTGGGCGCTGATTTCGATCAGCGTGCTTCTCTTCGTTGTGCTGCGGAGGGTGACCGACGTGCTGTTGACTCTGGTTCCCTTGCTGCTTGCCGGCGCCGTTACGCTCGAAATCACCGTCCTGATCGGCATGCCGCTGAATTTCGCGAACATCATCGCGTTGCCGCTCCTGCTCGGTCTCGGGGTTGCCTTCAAGATTTATTTCGTGATGGCATGGCGGGCGGGGACCACCAATCTCTTGCAATCGAGTCTTACGCGCGCGGTCTTTTTCAGCGCAATGACCACCGCGACCGCGTTCGGCAGCCTTTGGCTCTCCAAGCATCCGGGCACCTCCAGCATGGGCAAGCTGCTTGCCTTGTCGCTTGTCTGCACATTGGCGGCGGCGGTCTTGTTCCAGCCGGCGCTAATGGGGCCGCCAAGGAAGGTCAATTTATCTGGCGAGGACGCCTGAGCGGCCCGCGCGGGCTTACCTTTCGCGTGGCCAAAGCAACTTGGCAGAAGGCGGCAAGGTCACGCCCACCATTTCTCCGGCGCCGCGATCCTTGGCGCCGATAGCTCGATTGAATGCGCCACCGAGAATAAGGTCTCCTCGTCAAACGCGCGGCCGATCACTTGCAGCCCCAACGGCAAGCCATCAGTGGAAATTCCGGCCGGGACCGAAATGCCCGGCAATCCCGCCATGTTCACGGTCACCGTGAAAATATCGTTGAGATACATCTCGACCGGATCGGCCGAGCCTTTTTCGCCGAGGCCGAAGGCGGCGGACGGCGTAGCCGGAGTCAGGATCGCATCGATGCCGCTTGCAAAGGCAGTTTCGAAATCGCGCTTGATAAGGGTTCTGATCTTTTGCGCCCTGACATAATAAGCGTCGTAATAGCCTGCCGAAAGCACATAAGTGCCGATCATGATCCGCCGTCTGACCTCCTTGCCGAAGCCCGCCGCCCGCGTTCTTTCATACATGTCGGCGATGTCTTTCCCCGGCACGCGAAGCCCGTAGCGCACGCCGTCGTAGCGGGCGAGATTCGACGAGGCCTCGGCCGGCGCCACGATATAATAAGCAGGCAAGGCATAGCGCGTATGCGGCAGCGAGATTTCGGCGATTTTCGCGCCGGCGGCTTTCAGCCATTCGATGCCTTGCGCCCAAAGCGCTTCGATCTCGGCTGGCATGCCATCGCGGCGGTATTCTTTTGGAATTCCGATTTTTAGGCCTTTGCTGCCGCGCCCCACCGCCGCCTCGAAGTCGGGCACCGGAACATCGACGGACGTCGTGTCCTTCGGGTCATGGCCCGCCATCGAGCGCAGCAAGATCGCCGCGTCGCGCACGGTGCGCGCGATCGGGCCGGCCTGATCGAGCGAGGACGCGAAGGCGACAATGCCGAAGCGCGAGCAACGGCCATAGGTCGGCTTGATTCCGACGGTTCCAGTAAACGCCGCGGGCTGGCGGATCGAGCCGCCGGTATCGGTCGCCGTCGCGCCCAAACAGAGCCGCGCGGCAACCGCCGCCGCCGAGCCCCCCGACGAGCCGCCGGGCACCAGCGGGATCTTCGAGCCCTGCCGCCGCCAGGGCGAAATCACGGGGCCGAAATAAGAGGTCTCGTTCGACGAGCCCATCGCGAATTCGTCGAGATTGAGTTTGCCGAGCATCACCGCGCCGTCGCGCCAGAGGTTGGCGGTAACCGTCGATTCATAGGGCGGCACAAAACCTTCGAGGATATGGCTGCCCGCCGTCGTCTGCACGCCCTCGGTGCAATAGAGATCCTTGATGCCGAGCGGAATTCCTTCGAGCGGCCCGGCGTCGTCCTTGGCGATCCGCGCGTCGGCCCGACGCGCCATCGCAAGCGCTTTGTCCGGCGTCTCGACGATGAAGGCATTCAGCGCCCGCGCTTTTTCTATTGCGTCGAGATGCGCTTGCGCGAGCTCGACGGCGGAGAATTGCTCTTGCTTGAGTCCGTCCCTCGCGCGGGCGAGCGTCAGCTCGGTGAGACCGGTCATCGTCCCGCTCACTCCACGACCTTCGGGACGACAAAAAAATGATCGTCGGAAGCCGGCGCATTGGCGACGATTTTTTCGGGGATGGAGCCATCCGTCACAACGTCAGCGCGCTTTTTCATCGGCATCGGCATGACGGACGTCATCGGCTCGACGCCTTCCACATCGACGCTTGCCAATTCCTCGACGAAGGCGAGGATGGCGTTGAGCTCGGTTTGCAGATGCGGCACCTCGGTCTCAACGACCTTGATTCGCGCCAGATGCGCGATGCGCCGCACGGTCGCGAAATCGACGGCCATAAAATCTCCCTTGGGGCTTTTGGTGAAACGAGGTGGCTATAGCACCGGGGCCTTGGCGCAAGCAATGCGCAATGGCAGCCCAAATTCTTGGTACGAACCACGATACGCGGCCACGTCGCCGCGCCGTCACCAAATTCCGCGCATAGCTCGTTCAACCTTCAAGTTTCCGTCTCTCTCGCGTTTTGCCCCCAGGAGGGCCGCGTTCAATTCGCCGCCGAAGATGAAAATAGAAGCGATCATGTAGAGAAACACAAGAGCAATCATTACCGACGCGAGACCCGCGTATGTGGTGACATAATTGCGTGCGAACTCGGCGAGGTAGGAACCAAAGGCAATGCCCGCCGCGATCCACATGGCTGAGGTCAGCAAAATTCCGGGAGCAATGTCGCGCAGCGATCTTCGCCCGGCTGGCAGAAACTTGTGCACGAGGACAAGCGTCAGCAGAAGCACCAAACTCGCGATCGCGAAGCGGCCGAAGGTGATCAGGCGGTTGAGCGGCTCAAGACCAGGCGCGAAGTGCAACACGGCCGCCCAGATCAGGGGCGCGAGAACCACAAGGAACGCAAGCGTCAAAAGCGCGAATGCGCCAACGAAAATATAGGCGATGGATTCAAGCCGCAACAGCCACCAAGGCCGGGAGTCCCGGACGTCGTAGGCGCGGTTAAGCCCGATCCGAACTGCTTCGACGCTGCTCGACGAAAAATAGATAGAGAGAATGACGCTTATCGTGAGGAGACCGCTCCGTGTTTGCGTAAGGACATTGTGGATCTCGTTTGCTATGGGTGCCGCTACCTGCTGCGGCCAGGTCTGCAATAGAATGTGTGCTACTTCGTCGGCCAGGCTTTTCGAGCCAAAAAAGCCCGCGAGCGCGGTCACGAAGATCAGGAACGGGAACAGCGACATCAGAATCGACAAGGCGATGTGGCTCGCAATGGCCCAGCCGTCGTCCTGCGAAAAGCGCATGATGGCGTCGTAGAGAACCCTAAAGACAAAGCGCATCGGTCTGCTCCGTCAACGAAACTCCCGGTGGGCTTCTCGGTTGCATTCACGCCCGCGTGCACGCCCCCGCGCGAAGCCACATGCGTCATATCTTGCACGCTAGGCGGATTGGACGGATGGCTCCCTCGCCTATGGCGCTTTGTCCGTGCCGGTTCCCTGAGAATCGGCCCCTGGCTCCAGGTGGCCGGGAAATTTCCGCTCCAGCCGCCGCATTTGCCAGCCGAGCATCCAGCGGCCGGCAAGAATCGTTGCGCCGACGATAAAGAACGCAAAAATCCAGCCAATGCCGCCCAAGCGAAAAGCCTCAATGGTCTGATCATCGATGCCGATATTGTTCATGGCGTTTCCTCACCTCCCCCGCACCGTTAATTTGGGCATGTCCGCGCCAAACGCAATGCGCGGCGGATGCGCGGCAGCGCGAGCTTGACCGGATAGCCTTGCAGCGCCGCGGAGTCCGCAACCGGCGTGCCAACATCGCGGTGGCGACTCCGGAAAAACAGGCTCATATCGGCAAAGCCGATGAGCATTTCAAGCATGGCAAAACCAAAGAGGCGCTTGAATTGCTTCCTAGCAGAAGTCGAAGTTATGTAGAATCGCGTCTGGATGGCGCTTGCCTCCGCCCCCAAAGCACCTTGAACAGGCGACCAATTTGATGGGCAAGCACAGGTATTACGGGGCCAACTTGGTACTCAAAGCGATCGGTGATAACCATTTGGCGGATTCGGCTTGCGGTACCGACGCGTCCAAGAATAAGGAACAAATCTCACCGATCTCGCTTAATCATCATCCAAGGAAGGAGGATGACCGCTTGCAGCGGCCTTCCTCTCAATCGAGATCCGGGGTCGCTCAGGTGAATTTTGTGCAATAATGGCACCCATCGAAATTGGGAGTCGTGGCGAGCGGGATCACTAATGAAGTATCAACGCGAAGACTGTCGGCGCAGATCGCGAAGCGGATGATGTGGCGCAAAAGGCTGCGAGGGGTATGGTGCCCGCGAGCGTCACGCAAGGCGTCAAGCGCCTTAGAACACTAGGTGCGGCATGGGACTGAAAGATGCATGGCATAGGCTAAGGATGATCTGGAATTTTGCCGTTGGCGCAGTGATCGGCGGCGCTGTCGTAGCGGCGTCCTTGTATTGGCTTGCCGCCCATCCATCGAATCCACCCGCGCCAGCCCAGGTTATAGCAGCGCCCGCAGTTCCTTCAGGGCCGCCTCCTGGCTCAGGACCGCCGCCGGGATGGCAATTTGTGCCGAACGGCGAGGAAGGATGCGCGGACAAGTATGGATGCGCGCGACCATCGTTTGATTCCGATTTTTGGGAGTGGGTAGCATCCGGCGAGCAGGATTGTGCGGACGAGCACGGGTGCGCGCGACCGTGGTCGCCAGGTAAGCGCGAAACGACGCCGCCCCGACAGGCGAGAGAGAAAATCAAGGGGCCAGGGGAAAAAGCGAAAAAGCCGGAAGCTGAATCGGACGGCGATGCCGGGTCGCGACCGGGCGGCGGCGGTGCCATTCCTGCGGGACATGAATTGCCGACAAACCCGAAGCAGGTGGACCCTCAGCCTGACGCCGCCACCGGATCGCCATTGACTCCCGAGCACAGAAGCGAGTGAAAAAGCCCGCGGGCGTCGCGACGCCCGTCATGCGCAAAGGTTAACACATTTGTATCAAATGTATCAAAATTAGAGCCTTGGTTCAAAAGCGCTTTTTTGGTGCAGAACTCCGCTGCGAAACGATCCCGGATTTGGGCCACGTTTTCGCGTTTGACGCCTTTCTCGGGATAGATGCAACGATGTTTCGGGTCTAAAGGCAGGGGCAGACGCCGGCTTGACGCCAATGGCAGCCGCCATGCCGCAAGATACGAACCAGCTTGTTCAGGTCACGCTCTATGTTTCCGCTTCCGCGGCTTTCGCCGCGCAGGGTTCGGCCGGAGCCTTCTTGGCGGGCAATGGGAAGCTTGGGCACATGGGGGTTGGAATTTCGACTTCGACCTCGAGAGTCGAGACCACCTCGCCGCGCTCCATCTTGACCTTGATCCCTTCCAAGTCGACAGGGAAATGCCTAGCGATCACCGCCATGATTTCTTCCTGAAGAATAGCGATCAGATCGGACTTGCCGGAGACGGCGCGCTCATGCGCGAGCAGGATTTGCAAACGTTCCCTGGCGACCGGCGCGGTGCGTGGCGCGGTCCTGGGCCGCTTGAAAAAATCGATGAGCTTCATGCCGCCCTCCGTCCGAACAGCTTGCCGAAAAGGCCCCTCCGGTCGCTTGGGATTGTCATATCCAGGGCTTCCCCGTTCAACCGCTTCGCCGCGTCAAAGTAAGCCCGCGCCGGCGCGCTCATCGGATTGTTGAGGGTGACCGGCGAGCCGAGATTGGACGCGCGCAGAACCTCAAAGCTTTCCGGGATGATTCCGAGCAGGGGGATGGAAAGGATCTCTAGCACATCCTCGACATTCAGCATTTCGCCGCGGCCAGCGCGCGCGGCATCGAAACGGGTGATCAAGAGATGCTTTTCGACGCGCTCGCCATTTGCCGCCTTTTCGGTCTTGGAATCGAGAAGGCCGATCATGCGATCGGAGTCGCGAACCGAGGATACCTCGGGGTTTGTCACGACGATCGCGACATCGGCATGGCGCATGGCAAGCGTGGCGCCGCGCTCGATGCCGGCGGGGCTATCGCAGATCACCCAATCGAATTTCTCCTTCAAATCGGCGATGACGCGCGCAACGCCCTCTTCCGTCAAGGCGTCCTTGTCGCGCGTCTGCGAGGCGGGAAGCAGGGACAGCGTCGGCACGCGCTTGTCGCGGATGAGAGCTTGGGCAAGCTTGGCGTCGCCTTGGACGACATTGATCAAGTCGTAGACCACGCGGCGCTCGGCCCCCATGACGAGATCGAGGTTGCGCAGCCCGACGTCGAAATCGACGACCACGACATTCTTTCCCGCCGTCGCCAGCGCCGCGCCCAACGCCGCGGTGGAGGTCGTCTTGCCGACGCCGCCCTTGCCCGATGTTACGACCAAAACCTTGGCCATGTCGCTGTCTCCCAATTTGTCTCAGTCCTGAGCCATCATCATCGAATCACCGTCGAGCCAGACCTGAATTTGCTGGCCGCGCAGGTGCGCGGGCATGTCGTCGGCCACCATGTAGAGGCCGTCGATCGAAACAAGCTCGGCTTCGAGCTTGCGGCAAAAAATCCGCGCGCGGGCGTCCCGCGAACCGGCGATCGCCCTGCCTCGCAGCGTTCCATAGATATGGATCGAACCACCGGCGATCACCTCCGCGCCCGAGGCGACGGATCCGACGACAATCACATCGCCTTCGGGATGCACGATGCATTGGCCGGAACGGACCGGCGTGTCGAGCAGCAAGGAATTTGGCTGCCGCGGTGGCACGGCCGCGGCGGGAGCGGCATCTTCGGAAAGAGGAGGAGCGCCGGACGGAGCGGCAGCCGTGTCGGGAGCAGGATCGGAAAAAGGAGCGGGAGCAGGTGTCTCCACGGCGCCGGGAGGATGATCGCCGGGGATGACGCTGGTCTGCCGCCCGCTCAAAAGCAGCGGCGGCATCGCGAAGTCGAGCCAGGACGGCTCGGCGCCTTCGATGCCCATCACCTTGATGTTACGCTTGGCGAGGTTTTGCAAGAGCTCCGCGAGGCCCTGCTTGCCAGGCTGAAGAACCGCAAGGTCGAGCACCACCGGCCGCCCGTAGAAGAACCCCGGCGAACGTTCGAGCCACGTGTCCAGATCGGCAAGCCAATTTGCCGCGGGCGGCTCTGGCGCCAAAACCATGGCGTGGTAGGAGCGACCATGAAACCTTATGGACTGACGGGGGCGGGCAGCTTCTGTCACGAGGGCGCCTCGAAATCGCTTTCGCCGATTTACCCAACGCATGGTTAACACCTCGTTAAGGTTGCAGCTGCCAGCTCCAGTTTATCGCGGCGCGGCGCGCGGGATTGCCGCATGCGGCTCCGGGCGGCGCGAAGGCGCGGTCTTGGTCGAACCGAGAGACGGAGGCCAAGCGCCTCACATTCAGCGTGTGTAGCATCGTCCACTTTCAGGTCAGCCGCTCCACTTTTTGCGAAATGAGGGCGCACTTTAAGACCACTGGCTGGCGTGGTACGAAAAGAAAAACACGCAAAACGGCCCGCCGTGCCGCAACGATCTTACGGAGCACCGCCCCAGGAGGTGAAAGTGAAATTTGTCTTGCTTACAATGCTAATCTTAGCCTTCGGGTTCGCGCTGCTGGCTGCGGCTCCCGAAGGGACGTCGCCCGAGCCGCAATATGACGCGAAGAACCAGCTCATGCGGCCCGAGGATTACCGCGACTGGGTCTTCCTTTCCTCCGGCTATGGCATGAACTATAGCCCGTCCCCGGGAAGTCACGAGCTGTTTACGAACGCCTTCGTGCCTCGCTGGGCTTACCAGGAATTCTTGAGCTCCGGCAAATGGCCCGAGCGGACCATATGGGTGGTCGAAGAGAGGGAGGCGGAGAGCAAAGGCTCCATTAACAAGCTCGGCCACTTTCAGACCGACTGGATGGCCATGGTTGTCGAGGTGAAGGATTCCACACGTTTTCCAGACAAGTGGGGTTACTTCGTCTTTGGCGGCAACGACAAGACCTCAGAAGCGATGCCGATAGGGAACGACTGCTGGTCTTGCCATGAGGACCACGCCGCCGTCGAGCACACCTTCGTCCAGTTCTATCCGACGCTGAAGCCGGTGGCGAAAAAGTTCGGTGTCTATAACGAGGCGCGCGAGCAAGTCACCGACTCGAAGTGAAAGCTGAGACCGCCTGACCATTGTAAGGCGGATTGCCGAGGATGAGAAGGATCGGCGCTTCCTGTCTCACGTGACGCGGGGCCGCCGCAGATCGAGGGTCAGCGGAAAGTCGGCGGAACGCTCCTCGGGGGGCATGTCGAAAGCGCCCGGCGTGTGGCCATGGTTTTGGAAGCGCGCAAGACGGCGCGCTTCCGCCTCAAAGCTGTTGACCGGAAAGGTCTCGTAGTGACGGCCGCCGGGATGCGCGACATGATAGACGCAGCCGCCGAGAGCGCGGCCGTTCCAGCCATCGACGAGATCGAAGGTCAAGGGAGCATGGACTGGAATCGTCGGATGTAGGCCATTGGGTGGTTTCCAGGCCTTGAAGCGCACCCCGGCAACCGCTTCGCCAAAAATCCCGCTCGCGGTCAGGGGGATGCGGCGCCCGTTGCAGGCGACAATGTGGCGGCCTTGCACCAGTCCGGTTGCCTTTATTTGCAACCGCTCCACCGAGGAATCGACATAGCGCACCGTTGCGCCTGCCGCGCCTTGCTCGCCCATCACATGCCAGGGTTCGAGCGCTTGGCGCACTTCGAGCTTGACGCCACCATGCTCGACGGCGCCGTAAAACGGAAAACGGAACTCGTATAGCGCAGCGAACCAGGCGGGATCGAACGCATAGCCCGCTCGCCCGAGATCGCCGAGGACGCCCAAGAAATCCCTCCAGACGAAATGCGGCAGCATGAAACGATCATGCAGGGCCGTGCCCCAACGCACGAGATCACCGTTCAGCGGTTGTTGCCAGAACCAGGCGACGAGCGCCCGCAGCAACAATTGCTGCGCGAGACTCATCCGCGCGTCGGGCGGCATTTCGAAGGCCCGGAATTCGACCAGTCCAAGCCTTCCTGAGGAACTATCTGGCGAATAAAGCTTGTCGATGCAGATTTCCGCGCGATGGGTGTTGCCCGTCACATCGACGAGCAGGTTGCGGAACAAGCGGTCGACAAGCCACGGCGGCGCCGGTTCGCCCGCGCGGGGCGTGTTGGCGAGCGCGATTTCGAGCTCAAAAAGCTGATCGAGGCGGGCCTCGTCGACGCGCGGCGCCTGGCTCGTCGGGCCGATGAAGAGCCCCGAGAAGAGATAGGAAAGCGAAGGATGGCGCTGCCAATAGAGGATCAGGCTTTTGAGCAAGTCGGGCCGCCGCAACATAGCCGAATCGGCGGGCGTGGGTCCGCCCAACACGACATGATTGCCCCCGCCGGTCCCGGTGTGGCGTCCATCGTTCAGGAATTTGTCGGCGCCAAGCCGCACTTGGCGGGCGTCCTCGTAAAGGCCATTGGTTGTGTCGACGAGCGCGTGCCAGCTTGCCGAGGGATGCACATTGACTTCTATGACGCCAGGATCGGGCGTGACCCTGATGACGTTGACGCGCGGATCGGTTGGCGGCGGATAGCCTTCGATATGCACCGGCAGGCCTGCCGCACCGGCGCTCGCTTCGACCGCCGCGAGAAGTTCGAGGTAGTCCTCCAATGTTTTGACCGGCGGCATGAAAACGCAAAGGACACCGTCGCGCGGCTCGACCGACAGCGCCGTGCGCACCGCGCCCTCGATCGCCTCCTGTTCAATGCGTTCCTGACGCGCGCCGGCCGCCGCCGCCGCGCGCTCAAATTGCTGGGCGATCTCCGCGCGGTCCGGCAAGGCTCCGCGTGCTTCCAGCGGGTCCCGCTCGACGATAACCGGAAGCGCCGATTTCGGAATGAATGGCAGCGACGGCAAGGGTAACCGGTAGCCCACTGGCGAATCGCCCGGGACAAGAAAAAGGTTGCCGCGCCGCAATGCCCATTTTTCGCTTTGCCATCGTGGCCGCACTGCTGCGCTCGGCGGGCCAGCTAGCGCGTTCCAGCGCTGAAGCGGCAGGACATAGCCGGCGGGTTTTGTAAGTCCCCGCGCAAAAGTGCGGATCATCCGGCTGCGCTCTTCTGGATCCTCGATTTTCGGATCGAGAGGATCGGTATTTTCCGGCAGATTGGCCTCCTTCACGAGCCACGTCGCGGGGTCTTCATAGGCGGGCAAGATACATCCGGACTCAATGTCGAGCCGCTCCGCTACGCTGGTGACGAGAATTAAGGCTTTCGCCGTTTGCTGCTCGACGAGTGCCACACTGACCCCGGACGATGTCTCAGGTCCGGCTGGCGCGGTCAGGGCTACCTCCGCGACGAAGGCGGAATTGTTCCACATAGGAGTGCCGTCCTTGCGCCAAAAGAGCGCAAAGCTCCAGCGCGGTAGACTCTCGCCCGGATACCATTTGCCTTGGCCATAGTGCAGCAAGCCACCCGGCGCGAAGCGCGCCTGCAACCGGCGGATCAATTTGCCGGCAAGCGCGCGTTTCGTTGGCCCTACGGCGGCGGTGTTCCATTCCTCCGATTCGAAGTCGTCGATCGAGACGAACGTCGGCTCGCCGCCCATTGTCAAGCGGACGTCGTTTTGGACAAGATCGGCATCGATTTGTTCGCCGAGCGCGTCTAGCTTCGCCCAGGCCGACTCCGAAAAAGGCAGCGTGATCCGGGGCGCCTCGCCAACCCGCGTAACCTGCATATCGAAATGAAAATCGACTTTGGCTGGCTCGACCAGCCCGGAAATCGGCGCGGCCGAGCGATAATGCGGGGTCGCGGCAACCGGCAAATGGCCCTCGCCGCAGAACATGCCCGAGGTCGGGTCCATTCCGATCCAGCCGGCGCCGGGCAGATAAACCTCGGCCCAGGCGTGCAGATCGGTAAAATCCTTTTGGGTGCCTTGCGGCCCGTCGACCGGCTCGATGTCGGCGCGCAATTGAATGAGATAGCCCGAGACGAAGCGTGCGGCTAAGCCGAGATGGCGCAGGATCTGGACGAGCGCCCAGGCCGAATCGCGGCAGGAGCCCGAGCCAAGTTTTAGGGTTTCCTCCGGCGTCTGGACGCCTGGCTCCATCCGGATCAAATAAAGGATCGACTTCCGCAACGCCGTATTGAGATCGACGAGAAAATCAACGACGCGGATGGGACCCTTGGGCAAGCCTGCGATGTAGGCCGCAAGGCGCGGGCCCAGCGGTTCGGCATCGAGATAGGGCGCGAGCTGCGCCTTCAATTCGGGCTCATAGGCGAAGGGAAATTGCTCGGCATAGGGCTCGATGAAAAAGTCGAAAGGGTTGATGACCGCAAGTTCGGCGGTCAGATCGACCTCGATTCTGAACTCCGTCACTCTCTCCGGAAAGACGAACCGCGCTTGCCAATTGCCATGCGGGTCCTGCTGCCAGTTCACGAAATGCTCCGCCGGCGTCACTCTCAGCGAATAGGCGAGGATCTTGGTGCGGCAGTGCGGCGCCGGGCGCAGCCTGATCGTCTGCGGCTCCAGCACGATCGGCCGGTCGTATTTATAGTGGGTGACGTGATGGATGGCGGCGGAAATGGTCACGTTCGATGGTCCGAGTGGCGGGATCGCCCGGCCAGTATTAATGCTGCGCCGCAAAACTGCAAGCCGCCAGTGAGCCGCCGCACTCCATAGCTATCAATTGCAAGCTATCAATCACGCCTGGCATAAAACGAGCTTCGAGTTGCCTCCATCATGCGGCCACGCTCTGCTTCGACTCCTCCCCCTTCGCCGCCGCGCCGCGATGCAACGCTGAGAATTTTCGCGCGCGGCGCTTTTTCCGCAAGATGTAGATGCCGGTGACCGAGAGCATGGTGATCACAAGCCCCAGCACGCAAACGAATATGCGGTAAGACAGGCCGAACAGATTGGCCATGTTTAAATGGTGGAGCCAGGCGGTGACGGTGTTGCCGCTATATTGCCCTGTCGGCAGCAAGAGGAGCCGCAGCTCGCCGCTGCCGGCGTCGAAGTAGAGCTCGGTGCGGCCGCCGAAGGCCTCATTGTCGCGGTCCTCTATGTCGCGGCTGCTTCGCACCGTGTAATGGTAAACGCTCTGGCCAGGTTCAAACCCAAGGCCGATCGGGCGCTCGACGGGAGCTCACGCCGCATCGAACCGCGCCGCAATGAGCGCGCGCAACCGCTCGACGGCGGCGCCTGCGCGCCGTCCAAGCGGCAAGCCATCGCAGTCCCTGGCCTCCATCACGCGGCTTATGCTGTTGGTTAGAATAACCGCGTCCGCCTCGGCAAGGTCTTTGACATGGAGCGAATTCTCGACAGCCGCCAATCCCGCCTGTTTCGCTAGGCAAAGCACAAGCGCCCGCATTGTGCCCGGCAATGCACCGTCCGAAACGGGCGGGGTTTCCAGGCGCCCCTCCCGGATGACGAAGACATTGGCGACGCTCGCGCAGGCGATGGTTCCACGTGTGTTGAGCAACAGCGCGTCATCCGCGCCTCGCTCGCGAGCCTCGGAGAGAGCAAGCCAATTGTCGAGATAGGGCAAAGCTTTGATACGCGAGAGGGCGGAATGCTCGTTGCGCCGCGTCACTGTTGCGATATGAAGGGAAATGGGCATCTCGCGCGCGGGCGGCATAGGCGATAGCGTCATAAGAATCGTTGGGCGAGGCACCTTGGGCGGGGCGAGGCCGCGCGGTCCGGCTCCCCTGGTCACGGTCACGCGCAAGACGGCGCAAGAGGCTTCCTCGGCGGCAATATAACGCGCGATGGCGGAGCGAAGCTCGGCGAGATCGACCGCCTCGGCAAAACCCAGAACGCCGAGGCCGGAAGCGAGCCGTTCAAGATGCGCGTCGAGATCGAAAACCTGTGCGTTGTAAACAGCCATCGTCTCGAACAAACCGTCGCCGAGCAGAAGACCGCGATCCGCAATGGAAACATGCGCTGCGTCCGGCGCTATCATCCGGCCATCCTGCCATGCGCGCATCATTGGCGTCCAATGTGGCCGAGAAAATTGCGAAGCATCCGATGGCCGTGATCGGTGAGGATCGATTCAGGATGAAATTGCACGCCGAATGTCGGATGCTCGCGATGTTGCAACGCCATGATCTCGCCTTCGCTCGACCAGGCCGTCGCTTTGAGCGGACCATCTGGCTGATCAACCTCCACGATCAGCGAGTGATAGCGCCCGACGCTGACCGGATCGGGCAAGCCTTCCAGAATGCCAGTTGCGTCATGGCGCACCAGGCTCGCCTCGCCGTGCATCGGGCGCGTCGCGCGTGTAACGCGGCCGCCAAACACCTGGCCGATACATTGATGGCCAAGGCAAATTCCGAGAATCGGCACGCGCCCCGAATATTCCCGCACGAGCCGCATCGACACACCCGCTTCAATCGGCGTGCAGGGTCCAGGCGAAATCACGATGGCTTCGGGACTTTCGCGCGGTAGGGCGGCATCGTTGCGCACGACTTCCGGCACGGCACCCAGCTCGCGGAGATAATTGGCGACCGTGTGCACGAAGGAATCATAATTGTCGATGACGAGAATCACTGCGCGAATGCCTTTGCGCCGAAAGCCTCGAACATTGCCCTCGCCTTGTCCAGCGTTTCGTCATATTCGGCGGCGGGATCGGACGCCGTGACGATCCCCCCGCCGGCCTGCACGACGCAGGTGCCGCCGCGAAAGCTCGCGGTGCGGATAACGATGCTGGTATCCATGGTGCCATCGAATCCGATATAGCCGATCACGCCGCAATAGGGGCCGCGCGCATGGCCCTCCATTTCGGTGATGATTTCCATCGCGCGAACTTTTGGGGCGCCGGTGACCGAGCCGCCGGGAAAGGCGGCGGCCAGAAGATCGGCCGCGCCCTGCCCTTCTCGCAGGCGCCCAACGACGGAAGAAACCAGATGATGGACGGACGCAAAGGTCTCTAGGCCGCAAAGCTGCGGTACCTGCACCGAGCCCGGCACGCAAACTTTCGAAAGATCGTTGCGCAACAGATCGACGATCATGACGTTCTCGGCGCGATCCTTGCGACTCTCGGTCAGCGCCCGCGCTTGCCAAGCGTCGAGGACGGGATCGGCGAAGCGCCGCCGCGTGCCCTTGATCGGCCGGGTCTCGACGCGATCGCCCTCGACCTTGAGAAATCTTTCGGGCGAGGCCGAGGCGATCACGAAATCTTCGTGGTCGAGGTAGGCCGCGAAAGGGGCCGGATTGAGCCTGCGCAAGCGGCGGTAGAAGCCAAAATGATCGAAGTCCGGCGGAACCGGGGCCTCGAACCGTTGCGCCACATTGGCCTGAAAAATGTCGCCAGAGAGAATCCGCTCGATGACTTCGCGAACCATCCGCTCATAGCTTACTCTCGTGAAATTGCTGGTCCAGCCGTCGAGCGGCATATTCCCGGCCGGCGCCAAAACAGGCCCGCGCCGGAGCCGCCCCTCGAACCAGCGCCCACGCTCGATCGCGCGCCGGTCGCGCGCCGCCGGGCCCCTCTCGGGAAGACCAGTTGAAAGAATAAACCCGCGCCGCTCGATCAAATCGAAGGCGACGACGACATCGTAAAGCCCAAGCGAAAGATCGGGGAAAGCGAGCGTGTCCAATGCCGGCTTCGGCAGGCGCTCCAGGCTGCGGCCAAGCTCGTAGGAAAAAAGCCCAGCGGCGCCGCCCTGAAAAGGAGGTAGTCCCGGCAAGGGCGCCGTTCGATAGGCCGCCAACATGGACTTCAAGCGCGATATCCAGTCTTTTCCCGCTTCGCGGGCCGCGAGCCGGGCAAAAGGATCGGCCGCGACAAAACTGTAGTGGCCAAGCCTCCTGTCGGCCATCGCGCTGTCGAGAAAGGTCAGAAAAGGCAGATCGCGAAGCGCGTGCGCAGCCTCGGCGGGATCGCAAAAATCGATTTCGATGACATGCATCGAGCTGCCTTCGCACCCCCATCAAGACGGAATGAGTGCTTTCCTGGTCGATTCGCGCATTGCAAGGCCGAGCGGGCGTACCAAGACCTATGCCAATATGGCGAACCCGCGCGCCCCCGCCAAGCCCACCGCAGGCCGCGAACGACCGCGGAAAGCGCCCAAACACCAAGTGCTCTAAAGAGTCCAGGCCGCTCCGTTCAAACTACTATCTTTGCCCCGCGCCGGGTTCCTTCGTGGGCGCGGGCGGCGTCGGCGCATCGGGAGCTGGCGCCGGGACTGGCTTTGGCGACGGCGCCGGGGCCTTTGGCGGCGGTGCCGGGTGGGCGGCGGGCCGGCCCTTGTAGGCGAACCAACCACTTCTCCGTCGCCTGCCAGGCGGAGAAACCGCTTGTGACCACGCGACGGCAGACGCGGCTCCAGGAATTTCGCGCGGAATTTCGTGAGTTGTTTTCTGATTGGGCATGGACTCCTCCTGCGGATTTTCCTTTGGTATCAAAAAAGCATCGTCAAACCGGCGCTTTCCAGGATAACGTCCGAAACGGCGCGTAAAGGCACATTATTGCGTCTGCGTCAACCGCGATGGCTGCGTCGGCCATTGCCGATATAAAATTGACCCGGCGACAGACGCCGCCAAAAAAATTGATCGCCGGCTTGCTCGGATTGGTGGCATGACGTAGCCGTGAGCTTGCAGCAATGCCGGCAGCGCGCGCGGCCCTCGAAAAACGCGCGCTTTTAAGTTCTGCGGGAACAACATGCCACGCCACGGCGGCTGGGCGGAGAGGCAGAGATGAGCCATGAATGAGGCCCGGATAAGCGGCAAGCCTGCTTCGCTTGCGGCGGCGGCCGAGCGCGCCGGGGAGATATTGTCGGCTGCGCGAATGCCCGTAATCGCCGGTCTTGGCACCGATGTCGCGGGCGCGCGCGCTTCCATTCTCCTCGCCGAAAGGCTTCGCGGCGCCTATGATCATATGCATTCGACGCAAATTTTCGCGGACCTCGACGTCATGCGCCAGGCCGGGCTGATGTTCACGACGGCCAACGAGGCGCGCCTGCGCGCCGATGTTTTTGTCTTCGTCGGGAAGGATTTGACCAAAATCTGGCCGGCAATGATGGCGCGCCTATCGCCCGCCGATATCCCGCCTTTCGATCTTGCCCGCGAGCCGCGTAAGCTCTTGTGGATCGCGCCCGGACGCGGTGACGCGAAGGTCGAAGGGCTCGCGGTCCAAACCCTTGACGCTTCTGATTTACACGCGGCGCTCGCGGCCTTGCGCGCCCGCGCCGCTGGCAGGCCCGTAAATTGCGCCAAAAGCATGCGGCGCAAGCTCGACGAATTCGCGGAAGTTCTCAAGAATGCGCGTTTTGGTGTCGCGGTCTGGGGCGGCGATTCGCTCGATGGCCTGTCGATCGAAATGCTGCATGGCCTGATCCGCGATCTCAACAAGACGACACGGTTTTCCGGGCTGCCTCTCGGCTGCGATTCCAATGCGGCCGGCGTCGTGCAGACATCGGGCTGGATGACCGGCTTCCCGGTGCGGACATCCTTCGGCCGCGGCTTTCCCGAGCATGACACATGGCGGTTCGACGCAATGCGCATGATCGAGAGCGGCGAAGCCGATGCCGCGCTGTGGATCTCCGCCTATCGCCCCGAACCCCCGCAATGGACGAAAAATATTCCGCTCGTCGCGCTCGCCTCCCCGCAAACCGCTTTCGCGCAAGAGCCAGAGGTGTGCGTCGAAGTCGGCTGTCCTGGAATAGATCATGACGGAGCGGAGTTTTCTCGCGCAACGGCATCGATTGTCGCCCGCAAGGCATCGCATCCAAGCCAAGCACCTTCGGTCGCGGCGATTATCGGCGAAATCGCAAAACACCTCGGGGGAAACGCTTCATGCTGATTCTCCTGAAAGGTGGCCGCATCGTCGACCCGGTGAACGAACGCGACGAAATCGCCGATCTTTGGATCGAAGACGGCCACATCGCGGCCCCGCCGCGTGGCAGGCAGCCGGACGAAGTGCACGATGTCTCCGGCAAGATCGTGATGGCGGGCGCGATCGATATTCATTCCCATATCGCCGGCGGCAATGTGAACACCGCGCGCCTGCTGCTTCCCGAAAAACATCAAAACCATTTGCCGAACCCTCCCTCGTTGCCGCTTTCCACCGCCAAATGGTCGACGTTCGAAACCGGCACCATCTATGCCTCCATGGGTTTCACCACGGTGATCGAGCCGGCCATCGTGCCGCATCAGGCGCTTCAGGCGCATCTCGAACTCTCCGACATTCCAATCATCGACAAAGGGACGCTTACCGTCCTCGGCAATGACGATTTCCTGTTGTCCCTTTTGCGCGGCGGGGAGGGGCAGGCGGCGGTGGCCGACTACGTCGCTTCCACCGTCGGAGCAAGCAACGGCCTTGGCGTCAAATGTATCAATGCCGGCGGCGCGGCGGCCTTCAAATACAATGTGCGGACGTTCAACCTCGACGATGTCGTGCCCTTCTACGGTTTAACATCGCGCCAGATTGTCGAGGCACTGCAGCGGGCGGTAGAGGATTTAAAAATCCCGCATCCCCTGCATTTGCATGCCAACAATCTCGGCATTCCGGGCAATGTCGCGACCGCGCTTGCAACGATCGCGGCCGCGCGCGGCGAACGCCTGCACTTCGCGCATTTGCAATTCTACTCTTACGGAGCCGAAGGCGACCGGGGCTTTTCCTCCGCCGCCGCCGAGCTCGCCGCGGCCGTCAACGCCGCGCCGAATGTCACCATAGATGTCGGCCAGGTCATGTTCCGGCAAACCGTCACCATCTCGGCCGATGTGTTGCGCCAGTTCACTGGTGCTGAAATGGCGCGGCCAAAAAAATCTGTGATCCACGACGGCGACGGCAACGGCGGCGGCATCGTTCCTTATCTCTATCGCGAGAACGATTTCGTCAACGCCGTGCAGTGGGCCTGTGGCCTCGAATTGTTCTTGCTGATTGATGATCCGTGGCGGGTCTTCTTCACAACCGATCATCCGAATGGCGCGCCGTTTACGACCTATCCGGAAATTTTTGCGTTGATCATGAGCCGCGACGCCCGCGCGGAGGCCATCGCGCGCCTGCCGCAAGAGGCGCTCGCCATGACGACGCTGCCGTCGATCGCGCGCGAATACACTCTCAACGAAATCGCCATCATGACCCGCGCCGCGCCGGCAAAACTGCTCGGCTTGAAAGATCGCGGCCATCTTGGCGAAGGCGGCTTGGCGGACGTGGCCGTTTATTCGCCGGGCCCGGATTTGGCGAAAATGTTTCGCTTTGCGCATCTCGTTTTCAAGGATGGCGATCTCGTCGTGCACGACGGGCGCGTCACCCATTATCGCTGGGGCAAGGCGCTTAAGGTCAATCCCGGCTATGACCGGGCGATGGACCGCCGCCTTGCCGGCTATTATGATCGCCACTTCGGCAATTCGCGCGACTTGTTCGCGGTGAAGGAGCATCTGCTTCCGCGCGCCAATGCCTTCGCCGAGGTCGCATGCGCCCGCTGAAAAAAAACGGTGTCCGGATCGACGATAGTTTCGCCGAAGCTTTTCCGATGCGCGGCACGGCGATACTTATCACCGCGCCCAATCGCCGTTGGGCAAGGCAGGCGGCCGTCACCATGACCGGATTTGCGACCTCCGTCATCGGCTGCGCCGCCGAAGCGGGCATCGATTGCGAACGCCCTGGCAAAATCACACCGGACGGGCGCCCGGGCGTTCGCGTCCTTATGTTTGCCATGTCGAGCGAAACGTTGCAGACCCAGCTCGTCAACCGCGTCGGCCAATGCGTCCTAACATCGCCCGGGTCCGCCTGTTTCGCCGATCTCGACGGCGCCGACAGATTGCCGATAGGCGATCAGCTCCGCTATTTCGGCGATGGTTGGCAGATCTCGAAGAAGTTCGGTAATCGGCATTTCTGGCGCATTCCGGTCATGGACGGCGAATTCCTTTGCGAGGCGACGACGGGCCTCACCAAGAAAGCGGTTGGCGGCGGCAATCTCCTGCTGATGGGCGCGACCGCCAAGACCGCCATGCGCGCAGCTGAACTCGCGGTCGCGGCGATGAATGGCGTCGAGGGCGTCATTCTGCCTTTCCCCGGCGGTATCGTGCGGTCCGGCTCCAAGGTCGGCTCGAAGTACAAAGCCATGATGGCTTCGACCAACGACGCATATTGCCCGACACTGCGCGGGGCAGTGGCGTCAAATCTCGACGAGGATGTCGGCTGTGTCCTCGAAATCGTCATCGACGGGCTGACCGAAGCGGCTGTCGCCGGCGCCATGCGGGCCGGCCTCGCGGCAATCGTGAAGCTCGGGCCCGAACATGGCGCGGTGCGAGTCGGCGCCGGCAATTACGGCGGCAAGCTTGGCCCCTTCCATTTTCATTTGAAGGATCTTTTGCCGTGAAACCGCTCGTCCTCACCCTCAAGCAGGAGCCCGATCAAAGGCTCGATCTCGCCCCTCTCGTCCCGCAGCTGCTTGCTGGGAAATCAGGCAAAGACATCGCCGCGATAGAATTGCAGACCACCCGCGAAACGATAACCGTCGGCGATATTTTTAAAATCCGGTCCGGCGGCACGGAATCGATCCGGTTCGAGGGCGGGTCATCGCGCCTCGACAATATCGGTCAGGATTTGAAGGCTGGAGAAATCGTCGTCGAAGGCGATTGCGGCAAATCGCCTGGCCGCAGCATGAGCGGCGGCAATCTCGTGGTCAATGGCGATAGCGGCCCCTTCGCAGGCTCCGCCATGTCCGGCGGCAGGATCGAGATCGCGGGCGATGCCGACGGATTTCTCGGCGCGCCGCTCGAAGGCGAGATGGAGGGCATGACCGGGGGAGTGTTGATCGTCCGCGGAAGTGCCGGCGAGCGCGCGGGCGACCGCCTGCGCCGCGGCACCATTGTGATCGAAGGCTCCGCCGGCGATTATCCTGGAAGCCGGATGATCGCCGGAACACTGATCGTGCTCGGGGAATGCGGCAAGCTGCCCGGTTACCTCATGCGGCGGGGCACGATCGTGTTTGCAAACCCGCCCGAACTGGCGCCGACTTTCGTCGATTGCGGTGCGCATGATTTGGCCTTCGCCAGCGTTTTCTCGGGCCTGCTGCGCCCCGAAAGCAGCAAAGCCGCGAGGCTTCTATCGCGCCCGCTCATCCGTTTCGCCGGAGACATGGCAGCTCTCGGAAAGGGAGAAATTTTCTTTCCCGCGTAAGATGGCCACGAAGGAGCGGCGGCCGGGTTAAGTCGCGGCAACCTTCGGCACAACAACGTCACTCACCTTTCCTCGATCAAGGGTTGTCGAGCCAATGGTTGCCGGAAGTCGGGCTTCCGTCTCGCAAATCGATCGTCTCGCCATGATCGAGCGCCGCGACCGGTTTCTCGGGCTTTTGGGCACGCGGTCCGTCATTATGGGCATACTGAATATAACGCCCGATTCCTTCTCCGACGGCGGTAAATTCTTCGGCGTCGATGCCGCCATGCTGCAGGCGGAAAGGCTCGCGGCGGATGGCGCCGACATTATCGATGTGGGGGCGGAATCCACACGCCCCGGGCATACGCCCGTCGCGGCGGACGAGGAGCTCGCCCGCCTCGAACCCATTCTCGGCAGGCTGGCGAGTTCCATCGACGTTCCATTTTCGATCGATACTTCCAAGGCCAACGTCGCGCGCCGCGCAACAGAACTCGGCGCCAGCGTCGTCAATGACGTCTGGGGACTGCAAAGGGATCCCGCCATGGCCGACACGGTCGCCGAAACCGGCGCGGCGGCGGTTCTCATGCACAATCGCGACGGCGTCGATCCCGGCCTCGACATAATCGCGGACATGCGCCGCTTCTTCGACCGATCGCTGCGACTTGCGGAAGCCGCTCGTATTCCACCCGCACGTATCATTCTCGATCCCGGCATTGGTTTCGGCAAAAGCCGGGCGCAAAATTTCACGGCCTTGGCCAATCTTGCCGCGCTGAAGGATTACGGCCTGCCGATCCTCGTCGGGGTTTCGCGCAAGTCGCTGCTTGCCGGGCTTGACCTGACGCCGGTCGAAACAAGCCTCGTTGCCACGCTCGCCGCAAATCTCGCGGCGGCCGCGAATGGCGCTTCCATATTCCGGGTGCACGATGCCGCCGAACATGCCGCCGCCTTCAAGGTTTTCGATGCCATCGCCCGCCGCTGACCTTTTGGGCGCCGGCCCGCTGACCAACACCGGCCTTGGGCTCGGGAGCAATATCGGCGACAAGGCAGGCAACATCGCGCGGGCACTGGAGCTGTTGGAGGAGCGCGGTATTGTTCGGCTGAGAGCGGTTTCGTCGATCTATCGCACCCCGCCTTGGGGTTATCTGGAGCAGGACGTTTTCGCCAATGCATGCGCGGTGGGAGAAACCCGCCTGCCGCCGCTCGAACTTCTTGCGGCAACCAATGCGGTTGAAATCGAGATGGGCCGGCAACCATCGGTGCGCTGGGGGCCGCGTCTCATCGACATCGATATTCTTTTCCACGGCGACGCGGCTTTCGCGCATGCCCAATTGAATTTGCCGCATAAGGATCTCTTCGAACGCGCGTTCGTTCTGGTGCCCTTGGCGGAAATTGCGCCGCGCTTAAGCATCTCCGGCCGTTCCATCGCGACAGCCGCCGCGCGTTTCGCCGGCGAGCCAATCGAAAAATGGGACGCGAGTGGCCGGCATCGTTGAATATAGTTTTGAACCAACGCTAGGCGCCGCGACGACAAGACTGGTCTTGGAGGGCGATCAGAATTCCGTTCAACATGAGTTCCCCTTATGCTTGCAGCGCAAGCTCGGTCTGCTTGTAACCTTCCGTCGCGCGCTGCTCAATCGTTTCGGGCGAGAAATCACTGGCGCCCAAGCCCGAAACTAGTTCTGGACGCGTAATCGAAATGATACGCGGAACACGGACGTATTGACGCTTCGCCACGGCTTGGTAGGCCGGATTATCCTTGAGCGGATTGCCTGCGGGAAGATTCTCGAGCGCCTCCATCAGCGCCGCGACCTCGTCGATCCGGCGCAGCATCTTCACGTCTTCCAAGGTCTTGTTGGCGAACTGAAGATTTTGGGTCCGCACTGTCACCTCCTGCATATTGTGGGGAAGCGGCGCCTTATTCGGAAACAGATTGACGACATAAATGGTCCGGTCCGCGCCCACTGAGGTATCGAGCCTGTCGAGCACGGCGCCGAGCGGCGTATTGTCGAACAATCCTCCGTCCCAGTAGAATTTGTCGTTGATCTCCGTCATGGGGAACGATGGCGGCAAGCTGCCGCTCGCAACGATGTGGTCCAAGGACAGCCCTTTGTCTTGGCTGTAAAAATAGGTTATTTCCCCGGCCTCCACATCCGTCGCGCTCACCAGCAGTCCCGGCGCGGCCTTGGGATCGGCAAGCGCCTGCATGTCGACCAATTGGGACAGCGTCTGGCGGAGCGGCTCGGTGTCGTAAATATTGGTCCAGGCGGGGAGGGCGTAATAATCGAGCCGCGGCACGAAGAAATTGGGATTGCCTAGAACCGACGCGTACGGCCGGAACGGTGGCGGGAGAAATAGTCTTGGCACGGTAATTTTTTGCCAGAACGCCTCCAAGGCTTCGAGGGGCTTCTGACCGTGGGCCGGCCGCGCCAGGAGGACCGCGGTAATCGCGCCAATCGAGACCCCGGCGATCGCGTCGGGCGCGAAAGCTTCATCCTTGTAGAGCCGCCGCGCCGCGCCGAGTTCGTAGGTACCAAGTGCGCCGCCTCCTTGCAGGAACAATGCCGTGCTGGCCGGATGCGCCATGCCAACCTCCATCGCGTGTTGCTGCCATGCGGCAATTTATACGCTGCAATGCAGCGCAGGCAAGCCCAATCCGCTTCTCCCGCTCCGGCCTAAGCCAAGAGGAAAGGCTGGCGAGGGAGCCCCCTAGGTCATCGCGGCCCGGTCGCCGGCGTGAATTTCTTTACCTCGATTTCCCCTTCCCGCTGCCGCATGGCGTAGCCGTCATGCCATGCCTGCATGGCCAGCATGGTATCCATGCTGGACGTAACGAGCCGACTACAGCGCTGATCGACTCAATCCCACGCGAGGACCCCTCAAACCCAGCCGCCCCCGACGTACGAATTCGACCAGCGCATCGCCTGGTAGCCCCTCGCTACAGCTCACCACCGTGGGCGGCTTTCGCCGGATGCCCGCTGTCTGCGGGGTGGCGTTCGGTCCTACCCCCTCCGATCCCAGCCAAGTGTCTCAGCAAAGCGCGAGATCGCGAGTCAAACAGCGCTCGATTGCCGCTTGACCAACACCACCAGACCCGAAATACTTAAACTTGGGAGGTGGGATTTCCCATCCTTCGGGTCGCCTATTCATTCTATACGGGGGTCCAGTCGGCATGAACGCTCTGTTCCTGATTGTGGCAATCGCTGTAGCCATGGCGGTCGAGGCCGCGCACGCGCAACCGACTTCGTGCTCCGCGATCCGCCAAGTTGTGGACATCCGGGGCACAACCGATCCCGTAATACGGAGGAGCCAGCGCGAGCTGCTCAAGAGCTCCCTCGCGCAGGACAACACGTTTGTTCGGCTCGGGCCCGACGTGGATCTCGACTTCTCGGACCTTCCGGCCTCCTGGTTCCCTATCTACTTCGGCCGCTGCGTCACGCTTACCAGCGTCGCCTCCTTCGATGTGGTGATCGCATCGCCCGGCACCGGGATGCGGCCGGCTGCTCCGCCTTGGGGACCTCCGACAGGCGAAGCCCGCACTCCTCATTCCCTAGGGCCCGTGCTCCGGTACGGCAAGCACCGGGACGGCGCGACAGATTTTTTATCGATCGATTGCATCCCCGGCGGAGCCGCCAACGATGGCGATCGCATCTCCGGCTTCCGGCTCTACGGTCCTGACTTCGGCTCTCAGAAAACCAACGAAAACGGCATTCGCATCATGCGGTGCATCAACGCCGAAGTTTCCAACATGGAGATTGCCGGCTGGGGCGGCGCGGGGATTTCGGTGGATGACGATCCGGGTCCCGACCACAGAATCATTAATCCGGAGCAGATCCTAATCCACGATAACTTCATCCATCACAACCAACACCCGAGCGAAGGCGGGCACGCTGAGGGCTATGGCGTGGTGACGGGACCGGGAGCCTGGGCCAAGATCTATCAGAACGTCTTCGACTTCAATCGGCACGCGATCGCGGCGAACGGCCATACCGGTGGGTATTGGGCCGAGAACAACCTAGTGCTCAAAGGCGGCGGCTATCACGGCGCCTTCTTCCACACCTACACGCACAGCTTCGACGCCCATGGCACCGGGTGCTGGTGGAGCAGCGACCTGTGCGGGGACGCAGGCATCCAGTTCTGGATCAATTCGAATGCGTGGCAGTACCTGAAGGACAATGACATTCACATCAGGGGCAAGCCCGTCCTCAACGCGTACATCGACAAGAACATCTTTCCGTTCTCGAGCCAGGATGACGCGATCAACCTATACACAACGGACAACGTGACCGTCGGGCCGGGCAACGTGTACAACGTCGACACATTCGGCCAGTACGGTGTCTGCGATTTCGACGGGGATGGCGTGGATGACCTGTTCCTCGCCACGGGTGCGACGTGGTGGTTCTCAAGCTTCGGCGAATTCCAGTGGTCCTATCTGAACGCCAAGACCGAGCAGCTAAACGATCTGAGGTTCGGCTATTTCGACGACGACCTGCGTTGCGACGTGCTGGCTGATCACAACGGCCAGTGGGTGATCTCGAGCGGCGGCACTGGGGACTGGAAGCCGCTTGGCAGCTTTGGCGTGCGTCTGAGCGAGGTCCAGTTCGGACGCTTCGATCCTAGCGTGAGGGACCATCGCCCCGGCGCCACACTGAAGACCACCCATGCCTTTTGGCGCCGGGCCGACGGCCAGTGGTTCGTGACGCCCTTGTCGCGCCCAGACTGGCGGCCGGTGCAAAGCTCGGGGTTCCCCATGAACAAGCTCCGCTTCGGAAACTTTACCGGCGACGGCGTCACCGACGTGCTGGCGGTCGAGAATGGCCACTGGGCTATCTCGGAAGCCGCGACCGGCCAGTGGCGGCAGCTCAATGCGACACTGAGCGACCCCGTCGAAAACCTCTATATCGCCAATATGGATCCTGACGACAACATCGACGACATCCTTCGCCTCGATCGCAACGTCCAAACTTACAAAATAGGCTTATTCTGGTATCAACACGTAGAACTGACCTGGTGGCGTTCCAAGAACGGAACCGAGCCGTGGCAAGAGTGGAAGAGCTACGCGTTCGACTACTCCCCATTCGCGCCTGAAACGGTGCCGGTGTACTACGGGTTCGCCGGCCGCTTCGGCGCAGCACCCGGCGGCGGGACAATGGTCATCGATAGCAGCCGCGTCGGCCGCTTCTTCAGCGCAGCAGAGAAGATCGTGGGTGCATCGCCGGATTGGTCGAGTTTGTTTCCGTACTGAGGGTCAGGGGTACGAAGCTACCTCTAATAGCACAGACCGATCGAGTTAGCGGCTTTCCGCTGCCAGGCCCGAGGTTAATGGGTTCAGCTTTCGCCTCGGTTATCGACCAGAAGACTTGGTACGGAGCTGCCCCGGGACCTGCCGAAGGAGACGGAGATCAGCGCCCGGCACCAACGGCGCTTCGCGCATCCGGCGGGCTAAGGCCGCGGCGGACGCGGGAGCGCACGTACCAACCCCTTCTGTGCGGACGAAGCGGTGAAACACGAGGGGCGGGGGCGCCCGCGTGACACGTGAAACATTTTGGTGCGAACCGCGCGGCGAGCTTGGGGCAGGCGCGTAAATCCATGTAGGATGCGGGCCGTCTCGCAAGCTCAGGCCGAAAGCTTCATGCAGGCAGCGAACGTGTTTACCATCGCGCCTGGCGCGTCGTTTTTGCAAACCTTCGCCGCCGCGCTTTTTGACGGCCGCGTCATCGACGGCTATTCGCGCGATCTCGGTCCGCTCGAAATCGCGGACGCGACGATCTATGTGCCGACGCGACGCGCCGCCCGCGCGCTCGCCGACGAATTTTCCCGCGCGATAGACCGCCCCTCGATCCTGTTGCCGCGCATTTTGCCGCTCGGCGCGCTGGAGGAGACGGAGACAGGCCTGCTCTTCGATGACGCGGGGCTTGACGGCGCCTATGAGCCGGGTTGTCCCGAGGCGATGGGAGAGATCGCGCGGCGGATGGAGCTCGCTGGACTTATCCTGACTTGGGCACGCGCCCTGCGCCATGCGATCGTCTCGATCGACGCGCAAGGCAAATACGAGTGCGATTTTCGGGAGTCTTTTCTGGTCGCTTCGACCGCTGCTGATGCCTGGCATTTGTCCGGCGAACTCGCCAATCTCATCGACGAATTGATCATCGAAGATGTGGCCTGGGAAAGGCTTAATCCGCTCGTTCTGCCGGAGTTCGATTCTTATTGGCGGATCACGCTCGATTTCCTCAATATCGCGTTCGAGGGATGGCCAAAAATTCTCGCGGGATGCAACTTGGCGGACAAAGCGCGGCGTCAGGTCGGGCTGATCGAGGCGCAAAGCCGCCGCCTGCGAGATGGCGCGCTCAGCGGTCCGGTCGTCGCGATCGGCTCGACCGGCACCAATCGCGCGACCGCGCGCCTGCTCGCGGCAATCGCGCGGGCGCCGAAGGGTGCGGTCGTGCTGCCTGGCCTCGATCTTGATCTCGACGATCGCGCATGGGCAATGATCGCGGGCGATCGGAGCGAAAATGTCGAGGCTTCGTTCACCCATCCGCAAGCCGCGCTCGCCCGCCTTCTCGGGCTTCTCCAAATTAGGCGCGACGTTGTTGTCAGTCTCGGCGAGGCCGCTCCAATCCTTGTCATGCGCGAAAAATTTGTTTCCGAGGCGTTGCGTCCGGCGGAGTCGACCGGCGTATGGATCGCCTATCGTGGAACCGTGGATGCCAACGAACTCGATGCCGCGCTAAACGGGGTCAGTTTGATCGAGGCCGCCGACGAGCGCGAGGAAGCGCTGGCGCTTGCGATCGCCATGCGGCATGTTTTGGAGACGCCTTGCGAGACGGCGGCGCTCGTCACTCCGGATCGCAACCTCGCGCGGCGGGTGCGCGCGGAATTGCTGCGCTTTGGCGTCGATGCCGAGGACTCCGCCGGCGAACCCCTAAGCGCGAGCCCTATTGGCGCGCTGGCGCGGCTCGCGATCACGTGCGCCGCGAGCAGGATGGCGGCGCCGGATCTCGCGGCGCTCTTGACGCATCCGCTGCTGCGGCTGGGGCTCCCCCCCGAAGACATTTCCCGGCGTGCCGCGCTTCTCGAAATCGGCCTGCTGCGCTCGGCCAATGCCGCTTTATGCCTTGCCGAGCGCATTGCCGGCGAACCTTCCGCCCTGATTGCGCAAGCGCGGGACGAAGCGAATGGCCCGTCCGCGCATCCGGCCAAGAGGCGAATTTCCGTCGAAGAATGGGCGAGCCTCGAAGATCTGCTGTTCCGCCTTGGCGCCCAATTCGCGCCGCTCCTGAATTTGCGCGGCAAACTCAACTTGGAGCGGTGGGTTGCGGCGCATCGCGACACGATCGAGGCGATCACAAGCGGTGAAGATGAAAGCGGGGAAGGCGAGGATCGCGAGGCACTCGGCGCTCTCTTCGATGAACTTATTCAAAATGCCTCGGATGGCATGGTCTTCGACGCCGAATCCTACGGGCTTTTTTTTGCGGCGGTCGCGCGCGAAATCATCCTGCGCGACGCGACGCGGACGCATCCGCGCCTTCAAATCCTCGGGCTTCTCGAGGCGCGCCTCATCAACACCGACGTCATGTTGCTTGGCGGCCTCGACGAAACGGTTTGGCCGCCTCAGGCACAGACCGATGCTTTTCTCAACCGGCCCATGCGCGCCGCTTTGAGCCTGACGCCGCCGGAGCGCAAACTCGGCCAGACGGCGCATGATTTCGCCCAAGCCATGGGCAAGGGCAAAGTGATTTTGAGCCGTGCCCGCAAACGCGACGGCAAGCCCATGGTGGCGTCGCGGTTCCTCCAACGCTTGGCGGCGCTTGGCGGCGAGGCGTGGCAAGCATGCAGGCAACGCGGAGACTTTTATTTGCGCCTTGCGCGGGCGATCGACCTCCCGGCTTCGATCGCGCCGCCAATCGAAAGACCGCTGCCGAGGCCGCCGGTCGAGCTGCGCCCAAAACGCCTCAGCGTCACCCAGATCGAGACGCTGCGGCGCGACCCCTACGCCATTTACGCCGAGAAAATCTTGGGTCTGAAGGAACTCGATCCCCTTGGCGGCACCTCGGGCGCGGGAGAATTCGGAAGCGCGATCCACGTGGCCCTTGAGCGCTTTGTCAAGGGCTTCCCGGTTGGACTCTTGCCGCCGGACGCGCGCGAAAAACTTCACGCCCTTTTTCGCGAAGTGCTCACGGTGCAATTGCAAGACGCGGATTTCGCGGCGCTAAAGTGGCCCCAGCTTGAAAAAACCATCGATTTCTATCTAGGTTTCGAACGAAGCAGACGCGACAATATCAAAGCGATCAATATAGAGTGCAAGGGCGAATTCGATATACCTCTTGGCGACGGTTCGGTCTTTCGGCTGACCGCCCGCGCGGACCGGATCGAGCTCAACACTGATGGAACGGTGACGCTCGTTGATTACAAAACCGGGACCCCGCCGGGAATGAATGAAATTCTAGTTGGCTTCGCGCCGCAACTGACGCTCGAAGCGGCGATGGCCGCGCGCGGCGCCTTCAACCTCGGATGGAACTTTGAGTCGGTCGAGGCACTCTATTTGAAGCTCGGCGGAACGAGCGGCGGCGAGGAGAAGCCAGTCGAGTTCGTTAAGACCAAAGCCAATTTCATGGATGTCGCGGAGGCCCATTATCACGGTCTCGTCAAGCTGCTCGATCAATTCCGCGACCCGGCGACAGCCTATCCGCCGCGTCCGTTTCCGAAATTCGCGAAGCGGTACAATGCTTACGATCATCTCGCCCGCGTCCAGGAATGGTCACAAGGCGGCGGCGACGAAGGAGGCAGAACGTAGTGGCATTCTTCGAAATTCCGCCTGATACGCGAGGCAAGCAGCATCGGGCATCAGATCCAAACCAGTCGGTGTGGGTTTCCGCCAATGCCGGATCAGGCAAGACGCATGTGCTCGCGAGTCGGGTGGTCCGGCTTCTCCTGCAAGGAGTCGCGCCATCAAGAATCCTCTGCCTGACCTTCACCAAGGCAGCGGCCGCGAATATGGCCTTGCGTGTCTTCGATGAGTTGGCCGATTGGACGCTGCTTGCCGATGCCGAACTTTGCGCCGAGATTGTTGCAATCGGGGCGCCAATGCCGGGCAGCCAGGAATTGACGGCGGCACGAAAACTTTTCGCGCGGACGGTCGAGACGCCAGGCGGCGTGAAGATCCAGACGATTCATGCGTTTTGCGAACGGCTGCTGCATTTGTTTCCATTCGAGGCCAATGTTCCCGCGCGTTTCGAAGTGCCGGACGAACAGGGCCAGGCCGAATTGTTGCAGCGTGCCCGGCGCGAAATTCTCGCCAGAGCGAATTCGGACAGAGGCGCGCTCGGCGCCGCTCTGCGACGCCTTGCCGACGAATGCGGGCCGGAGGCTTTTGACGACCTCATCAAGGAAGCGATGCGGCATCGCGCGATTTTTCGCCCACACGCGCGTCAAGAGCCAGCGGAAATTTTGCGCCGCTCATTGGGAGTGACGGAAGGCCGCAATGTTGCTTGCATCGAGCGCGAGATGGCCGAGGACGGGATCGCACCGGAGCGCTGGAGCGTGATCGCGGCGATTCTCGATTCCGGCAAAAAGCCGGATCAAGATCGTGCAAGGCAGTTTCGGCAAGCCCATGCGGCCTATCAACTGACCGCCTCCGGCGGGACACTTGGAGATTGCCTCGATCCTTATCTTTCCATTTTCTTCACGAAGGACGGCGACCCCCGGAAGTCTCTTGTCATGAAGGGGCTGGAGCGGGCGCATCCCGAACTCGCGGTGGAACTTTGCTCGGAGCAGCTCCGCCTCGATGCGCTTCGCGAGGAACGCAAGGCCGCGGCGGCACTCGGTCGCACGCGCGCGCTGATCGAGGTCGCTACCGCTATCTTCGAGAGCTACCGTGAAGAAAAAGCCGCGCGGGGAATTCTCGATTTCGACGATCTCATCGAAAAAACCTTGGCTCTGCTCGAACGCTCGGACGCGCGCTGGGTGCTCTATAAGCTCGATGCCGGAATCGACCATGTTCTCGTCGATGAGGCGCAGGACACGAGCGAAGCCCAGTGGAAAATTCTCGAGGAGTTGACCGGCGATTTCGCGGCCGGGCGCGGGCAAACCCAAGGCCGGCGCACTTTCTTCGCGGTTGGCGACGAAAAGCAATCGATCTTTTCCTTTCAGGGCGCCGCGCCGCACATGTTCGACAAGATGCGGCGTAAATTCGAAGCCCGGTTTACGGCGGGCGCGCAACCTTTCGCGCGCGTGCCGCTCACCCTGTCGTTTCGCTCGGCGCCCGGCGTTCTTACCGCGATCGACAAGCTATTCGAGCGCGCCGATCATAAATGCGGGGTTGTCGCGGCGAATGACGTTTGGATGCGGCACGAAGCGCTAAAACATCAATTGCCAGGTCTTGTTGAACTCTGGCCGCTGGCGGCGGCGCAGTCCAGCGACGATCCCCGCGCGTGGACGCTTCCGCTCGACCTTCTCGATGCGCGAGACCCGGCCAATCTTGTGGCCCAGCGGGTTGCCCAAAAGATCGCGCATCTCATTGCACCAGGTTCCAATGAATTCGTGCACGATCGCCAAACCTTGCGGCGGCGGCCGGTGCGCCCTGGCGACATCCTGATCCTCGTTCGCACAAGGAGCGCTTTTTTCGAGGCGATGATCCGGGCCCTGAAAAAGAGCGGAATCCGCACGGCTGGCGCCGACCGGCTTGAGCTCACGCATCATATCGCCGTCATGGATCTCGTCGCGGCCGGGCGCGCCAGCCTGCTTCCGCAAGACGATCTCGTGCTTGCCAGCGTGCTGAAATCGCCGCTCATCGGGCTTGACGACGACGATCTCATGGCGCTCGCGCCTCGCCGTAGCGGCAGCCTTTTCGATGCGCTCCTGGCCTCCCCGGACGCAAAGCACGTCGAGGCCGTAGCCAAGCTCGCTCGCTGGCGGGCGCGGTCGGGCGGCGGTCCTTTCGCATTTTACGCGGCGCTGCTCGGTGCGGATGGCGGACGCCGCGACATCGAAGCGAGGCTCGGCCCGGAAGCCGGCGACGCGCTCGACGAATTCTTGGGCCTCGCCATCGCCCATGAAGGGGAGTGGGCGCCTTCGCTCGCGGCCTTTCTCAACGATCTCGAAGGGCTGGAATACTCAATCAAGCGCGACATGGAGACCAGCGAGGACGCGGTGAGGGTGATGACCGTCCATGCGGCCAAGGGGCTCGAAGCAAAAATTGTGTTTCTCCCCGATACTTGCGGCGTCCCCTCGGCGAATCACGACCCAAAAATCTTTGCGCTCGACACGAAGGTGCCAGGCGAAAAAACCGTTGCCTGGTCGCCAAAAAAGGACCTCGATTGCGAGGCGGTTGCCGCCGCGCGCGAAAGCGCACGCGATGCGGCGATGGAGGAATACAAGCGGCTATTCTATGTGGCTTTGACCCGTGCCGAAGAGCGCCTCTATATCGCCGGGTTTCATGGCGCGAGAAAGCCAGAGGACCGCTGCTGGGCCAGGATGATCGAGGCCGCTCTCGCCAACGAAGCCGGAACTGAGACGGTGCCGGCTTTCTGGAACGGCGAGGAGCATATTCTGCGCCTTGTCGCGGAGGGGAGCGGCGCGCCCGCCGCCGCTTCGTTAGACGGCCAGGCCGCCGCCACGCCGAAGATCTTGCCGGACTGGGTTAGCCGCACCGCCCGGTTCGAGGCAAATGCGATGCCGCCCGTCAGGCCTTCGCACGCGCTTGCGCCGGCCCAACGCCGCGCCGGCACGGGAGCTGCGCAGGCAAGGCGCGAAGCCTCGCTGCACGGCCGGCTGATGCATCAGCTGTTGCAGTATCTGCCGGACATTTCCGCGGAGCACAGGCGCGACGCCGCGCTGGCTTTCCTACACGCCAGAGCTGCCGGCCTCGACGAGAGCGCGCGCCAAAATCTCACCTCGGAGGTGCTGGGGGTGATCGCCCTGCCCGAGCTTGCCGGTTTGTTTGGACCAGCTTCGAAAGCCGAAGTTCCGGTCGCGGGCAGGATAACGCTTGGGCGGCGGACAATCGATGTCGACGGACGGGTGGACCGGATTGGCGAAAGCCAGAACGAAATTCTCGTCGCCGATTACAAGACAGGCCCGGCTCGTGGGCTCGACGACACACCTGCCTGCGATCTCAGGCAAATGGCGCTTTACCGCGCGGTTCTGGCGCCGCTCTGGCCAGACAGACCTTTGCGGACGCTGCTGATCTGGACAGCCGGCCCCCGCGTCGTTTGGCTTCCCGCCGGGATGCTCGACGCGGCCGTCGCCGCTCTCGCGGCGGGGTGAGCATCTTTAGCCCAGGGGAATCTGGGCATTGACATCAAGATTCCGCTTTCGCGGATTGCATTCGCATTCTTAACCCATCCGTTGCTCCCGCAACCAGGCCAGACGCCATGGACCCACTTCGGCCTGGAAAAAGGCCGGGCATTCGGCTACCGGGTAGGCTCGCCGATTTCGAAATCGTTCTTTTGAGCCATCCCATTGAGCATTGCATGACCAGCACACTACCCGCCGCTGCCGGCGGTCCAATTGCCTCGCCGGAGCACGCCCTTTCCGGCGCGCCAGCGGCGGCGAGCGGCGCGACGATTAGGACCGGAATCCTTTGGATGCTCGGCGCGACTTGCCTGTTCGCCTGCCAGGATTCAACCGCGCGCGTCCTGCTCAAAGCCTATCCGGCGACGGAAATCGCCTTCGCGCGCTTTTTCGTTCACATGGTGTTGGTCAGCGCTTTCATTGCTTGGCGCGATCCGCGCCTCATGATCTCGCGCCGGCCTGTCTTGCAAATGCTGCGGTCGAGCTTTCTCCTCGGCGCTACTTTGTTTGGGATGTTGGCGCTCAAGATCATGCCGCTTGTCGATTTTTCGGCCATTGTGTGGATCACGCCTGTTCTCGTCACCGCGCTTTCGGTGTTCATTCTCCATGAAAAGGTGAGTTCAAGCGTATGGGCAAGCGTGTTTGCCGGCCTGATGGGCGTTTGGGTGATCATTGGCCGGACGGGCATGGATTTTTCGCTTGCCAGGCTTTTTCCGTTTCTGGCCGCTCTCGCCAACGCGCACTATCAGATCGCGACCCGGCTTTTGCACGACGCCGATTCATCTCTAACGACCTTGCTTTACACGGCATTTGCCGGAGTTTTCGTCTGCGGCGGATTTCTGCCCTTTGCCGTCGCGCCAAATCTTGCCGATGGCGGCCTGATGCTTTTCCTGGGCCTCCTCGGCGTTATCAGCCACTTTTTTCTGATCCGCGCCTTTGCCGCGGCGCCGGCCAACATCGTCGCGCCATTCGGCTACACGGCGCTGCTTTGGGCCGCTCTGTTCAGCCTGTTGATTTTCGCGGAAATTCCCGGCCCGCGCACGCTGCTTGGGGCGGGGTTGATCGGCGGCGCCGGTCTGTTCGTTTTCCTGCATGGACCAAAAACATGAGCTCTTGGCGGATTTGCCGCATTCTGAACATTAAGTGCGAGGGCGGCCTGGCGAGGAATTATCCCGGACAAGACGGCTAGCTGGTGCTCGACCGTGACGAACCCTCCCTACGTGCCAAAAAGCAATCCGCCCGGGGATGCTGACGCAATGGACAGAGTGCCGCACGGGCAAGAAAGCGCCGCAACCGCGTATCCAGAAATTTGGTGTATTATGAAATTTGGTGCATCATGACGGTGCCTCTCGCCATCGTCGCCGCGATCGCCAAAAATGGCGTGATTGGCGACGGACGCGGCCTGCCGTGGCATTTGCCCAGCGATCTCAAACATTTCCGCGGGATCACCATGGGCAAGCCCCTGCTCATGGGACGCAAAACCTTCGAATCGATCGGGCGTGCCCTGCCCGGGCGCGAGACAATCGTCGTCACCCGCGACCGTGCCTTCGACCCGTCACGCGGCGGCAGGCAAGCCAAGACCATCCATGTCGCGCATGAACTCGAAGCGGCGCTCGCGCTCGCGCAGGCACGGGCGCAAGCGATGGGCGCGGAAGAGGTCATTTTGGCCGGCGGCGGGAAACTTTACGAAAGTTTGATTGGCCGCGCCGAGCGCATGCATCTAACCTTCGTCGATGTCACACCAATGGGCGGGGTGAGTTTTCCCCTTATCGACTGGTCTAATTGGCTGGAAGTAAGCCGAGTTCGGCCACGGCCAGTAGCCAAGGACGAGACGACATTCGCTTTTGTCGATTTTGACCGGCGCCGCAGCTTGTAATTGTAGTGCGCGCGCGGCTCTCCTATAAGGGCCCGGACAGGTCCGGTCCGGGGCCTTGGCGGTTATCGCTCGCTTTGTTGGGCGTCACCTTGCAAAAGAGAATCTCATGCCGTGGAGCAGTGAAGGCGGAAATGGCGGCTCTTGGAAGCCCGGCAGCCCCGGGCCTTGGGGGCAAAAGCCGGGTGCGCCGCCACCTGAATTCGAGGAATTCCTTAAGCGCGCGCAGGAAAAGCTGAAACAATGGATGCCGGGACCCGCGGGAATGGGAGGACGCGGCCTCCTTGCCTTGGCTCTCGCCGGTGCGCTCGTCTGGGGTTTGTCCGGGTTTTACACGGTCGGCCCGAACGAAGTCGGGCTGAACAGGATTTTCGGCCGCTATACGGGCAAGACCGCTCCGGGGTTAAACTACAATTTGCCGTTCCCCATCGGTGGCGTCGAGAAGCTCCCGGTCACCGATCGCAACACGACCAATATTGGCTTCGCCATCCAGCAAGATCTGCCCGAAGAAAGCCTGATGCTCACCGGCGATGAAAATATCGCCGACGTCAAATTTGTCGTGATCTGGCAGATCGACCCGGTGCGCCCCGAGGATTTTGCCTTCAATATCTCAAACCAGCGCGAAACGGTGAAGGCGGTGGCCGAGAGCGCCATGCGCGAGGTCATCGGCCGCGGCCAGATCCAGCGAATTCTGACCGCCGATCGCCCCAAGATCGAGTCGGATGTGCAGGAACTCATGCAAAAGGTTTTGAACGGGTATAAAGCCGGCATCCTGGTGTTGCAGGTGCAATTGCAATCCGTCGACCCGCCCGAGCAGGTCATCGCCGCCTTCAAGGACGTGACCGCGGCGCAGCAGGACCAAAACCGCTTGCGTAACGAGGCCGAGGCCTATGCCAATCGGGTTGTGCCCGAGGCCAACGGCAAGGCCGCGGCCATTATCCAGGAGGCGGAAGGCTACAAGCTCCAAACCGTCGCCCAGGCAACTGGTCAGGTTTCCCGCTTCACCCAAGTCCATGAGCAATATAAGAAAGCACCCGAGGTGACTCGCGAAAGACTCTATCTCGAGACCATGGAACGTGTCCTCGCCGGCATGGACAAGATCATTCTCGATCAGAGCGGCGGGCAAGGCCAGGGGGTCGTTCCCTATTTGCCGCTCGGACCCTTGACGCCGAACGTGGGTGAAGGAGGCCGCAAATGAAGAACGCGGTCGTATTCGGCGCGATCGCCGTACTCATCCTCGTCGTGATCGTCGCGCTGGCCTCGATGTTCACAGTGGACCAGACCGAGCAGGCGATCGTCTTGCGTTTCGGCGAGCCGGTCCCCGGGCGCGGACTCATCACCACGCCAGGGCTTCATTTCAAATACCCCTTCATCGAGACCGTCGTTTTTCTCGACAATCGCATTCTAGTTGTCGAGGCGCCGAAACAGGAAGTGCTCGCGTCCGATAATAACCGGCTCGACGTCGATTCCTTCCTGCGCTACCGGATCGTCGATCCATTGAAGTTCTATCAGACGCTCCACTCGCCGGACCTGGCGAGCGGTCAGCTGGGCTTCATTTTGAATTCGGCGGTGCGCCGAGTGCTGAGCGAGGCGAACATGACCGAAATCGTGCGCGACAAACGCGCCGATCTCATGGTCAAGATCCGCGAGCAGGTGAACCAGCAAGGCGGCAACTTCGGCATCGCCGCTGTCGACGTGAGAATCCGCCGTGCCGATCTGCCAAGGCAGATTTCCGAAAAGGTTTTTAGCCGGATGCAGAGCGAGCGAGCGCGCGAGGCGGCGCAATATCGCGCCCTAGGCTCCCAGCAGGCGCAAACTATTCGGGCCAAGGCCGACCGCGATGTGGTGGTGCTGCTCGGCAATGCCCAGCAACAAGCCGATCAGACCCGCGGCGCGGGCGACGCCGAAAGAAACCGGATTTTCGCCGAGGCCTACGGCAAGGACCCCGACTTTTTTGCCTTCTATCGTTCGATGCAAGCCTATGAGACCGGCTTGAAAGGCGGCGACACGCGCATGGTCATAAGCCCGAAATCGGATTTCTTCCGCTTCTTCGGCACGCCCGATGGGCATCCGGCCGCGCCCGCCACGGGCCGCTGATTGCGTTTGATCCCGGCGCGCCGGAGCCAAAACCTGGAGCTTATTTCGTCAGCCTCGGTGACAAAACGGCGACTGCGATATGTCGACGGGCAAATAATTCGGGGGAAAGATCGCCAAATCTCGTGGGGATATTTCAGGACATTTGCAAAAATTGTTGATCGCAAATCCGAATCGGCTACTCCCGGAAGCTGCGAGGAACCGAGGTAACGATGACACAGAGTGGTTGTAAGCAGCGATCGCTTCTGGCGCTTCTGCTACATGCCGGGCAGTCGAGCTAGACCGCATGCTTTCGGCTAATGGCCTTTATATGCGAATCCCGGCGGCGCGTGTTGCCATGGATAGCCTTTCCCGGCCTTCTCATAAGCGTAGTGATACAGCGCGCGCATGTAGGTTTGATCGAAGTCCTCTTTGTGCTCGGCATGGAAATCGTCGCTGATATAGGCGAGATTGAAGCTGGCTCCGGCGCGCTGCGTGACCAAATACATGCGGTAGAGATCACCGACGCCATTATAGTTGATCATGGTCGAGACGGCCTTCTGGGCGATCGACAGGGTCAGTCTCTCGACATCGCTCCATTCGGTTGTCAGGCGCGAATTCCGAATGATGTAAGCAACCACGCTTTTTCTCTGATATCCGGACCTCGCCAAGGCCACGCGAGCGTTCACGCTTGCGGGAACGAGAAAAGCCTGGCTTACCGCGCCGCCGTCGACGTGCATTTCCTGATAGGGCTTCCCATTCGCCTCGACGTCGAACATGACCGGCGGGAATGCGGCCGGGATCGACGCCGACGCGAGCAAGATGTGGCGAATGAGATCGAGCGCGCGGGGGTGGCCGCTCGCGGCAATTGCTCCGATGTTCCACAGGACCGGCCGTCCCACGTCGAGATCGGTCGTCTGGATGAGAAGTATACGACCTTTCTCATATTCGGCCGCGATCTTCGCGAGCATGGTGTCGTCGACATAGCGGGAAATGGTTTCGTAAAGTGGAGTCGTGTCCGCGAGGGCGTCCTCGGTTAGCGCGGCGAGGATGAACCGCTTTTCATAGACTTTCGAGGGATCAATGTTAGTGTAGATGTCGGTCAGGGCCGTATCATATTCCGGCCCGAGGAAGGCAAAAGGCGCGATGAGGGCGCCGGTGCTCACGCCTGTCACGAGCTTAAACGCCGGGCGATCGCCGTGAGCCGTCCATCCGGCCAGCAAGCCAGCGCCGAAGGCCCCATTATCACCACCACCGGAGAGCGACAGCACATGCGCGGTCGGCAAGGTGCCGCCGCCGCCGACGCGAAGAGTCCTTGCTTCGCGAATGAGCGACCGTTCCTGTTCGGCAGAGATCGCCCCCGGTTGATCGACGAAAAAGCGCGCGTTGGGAAGACCAAGAACAATCGCTTCGTTCGTCTCACTCGGCGGAACCGCCGTATAGGGCTCAACGGTGGCGCAGGCAGACAGGAGCGCAATGCAGATTGCGAACACAACGGCACGAACGCCGCCGCGCGGCAGCCCGTTCGATCTCGTCACCTTTGCCACGTGCATACTCTATACTTCACGCAACCGCAGCGATTCTTTTTGCGGGTCATGCAACCCGCCAGCAGAGAAGCGAACTTACTCACGCTACTCATTCTACTGTCAACAAAACGGGCGGCCCGCCACGAGATTTATCGATCAGAGTGGCAAATGCGCAACAGTCGGCCCTGCCTGCGAAGACGTTTGGCGGCTCAGGTCGTCAACCACCCGCGCAAGTCTGATCTTGGCATAAAGCTCCATTTGTGAATCCCAGCCCCTCCAAGCCGAACAACGGCATCGAGATGGCTTAGCAGGAGCGGCACAGCCCTCCTCACATCGCAGCGCCAAGCGGGTTCAGTGGTACACTTCGCCTCCCCAATTTATACCGGGACAAAGCGGCCGAGAGTTGCTTGATTGCTAAGCATCGAAGATGATACGGCTCGCATTCCTATTCCGAGCGTCGCTCCATGCGCGCGCTCCCAGGGGAGAAGAATCATCCACCGTGATCTCAAGTCGCTCGTCGCGCTAACGAGCCTCGCCGTCGCGCTCCTTATAGCCACCAGCTCCGCGCGCGCGGCGCCGACAACTCCATTCCGTCCATGGGTCGCGCCATCGAACGAACTTTCGCTGACTCTTGTTCGCTTCGGGGGTGGCGGGCGCGGCGGGGCCAGACACGGCGGCTTTGGACGCCATGGACACGGCGGGATTGGCCGCCCTGGATATGGCGTGATTGGACGCCCTGGAGTCGGTGCCGGTTACCGACACGGGGGCGCTTGGGTCAGGCGCTATGCATGGCGGCCAGGAGGCGCGATTGCGGCAGGTGCGGCGATTGGGTTCGTTAGCGCGGCGGCGGCGGCGTCCTGGGCTGCCGCCCCGCCCCAGCCAGGCTTGTGCTGGTATTACACGGACGCCAGCAAGCGGAGCGGGTTCTGGGACAATTGCCCGCGATAACAAGACTGGAACGTCTTCATCCGGACGCCGGTAGGCCGGTTGCCGACATTTTCGCTCCGGAAGCGATCTAGCTCGTCAAGCGCAATAATGCGGACAAGGCGCTCGACATTCCGCAACTGGCGCGCGATATGCTCGTTGCCAATGGGATATCGGCCGCATTCCCCGTCATGCGCCACCTCGCCAATCTCGAAACGGTCAATACCTGCGAGGGCACCCACGAAATCCACGCGCTCATCCTTGGGCACGCGATCGCCGGCAGACAGGTTTTCTTTTAACGAGGCGCGGTGCGACAAAGAGAGCGGCCGGCCCTTCTTGAAGCCTCAGCGCGCCGCGGCATACGGCGAGTCCCGAGACGATGATCGACCTTTATTATTGGACCACCCCGAATGGTCACAAGATCACGCTCTTTTTGGAAGAGGCGGGACTTCCCTATAAGATCCATCCGGTCAATCTGGGCCGGGGGGACCAGTTCAAGCAGGAATTTCTGGCGATCTCGCCCAATAACCGCATTCCGGCAATCGTTGACAACGATCCGGGCGACGGCGGCGCGCCGGTGTCCGTTTTCGAATCAGGCGCGATCCTTGTCTATCTCGCCGAAAAAACCGGAAAATTTCTGCCCCAGGATTTGCGCGGCCGGATAGAGGTGCTCGAATGGCTGTTCTGGCAGGTCGGCGGCCTTGGCCCAATGGCCGGCCAGAACCATCATTTCAAGCAATACGCCCGCGAAAAGCTTGCCTATGCGATCGAACGCTATGTCAACGAAACCAACCGTCTCTATGGCGTCCTCAATAAGCGCCTCGCGGACCGCGCGTTTGTGGCGGGGGATTATTCGATCGCCGACATGGCGGCCTATCCTTGGATTGTCCCGCACGAAAACCAAGGCCAGAACCTCGACGATTTCTTGCATCTAAAACGTTGGTTCGAGGCGATTGCCGCGCGGCCCGCGACGCGGCGCGCCTATGCCATCGCGTCCGGGATCAATACGGCGCCAATCGCTCTCGATGAAGAGTCACGCAAAATCTTGTTCTCGCAGACGGCGGCGAATGTGAAATAAGGTTTCTCCGCCACGCCGCGGCAACAAGCGTTTGGGGTTGCTTTATTTCCTGAAATTGCCGGCTTATATCAGCCCCCTAAAGCTCGCCTTGGCCGACGCGCGGCGCGGCGGGCCGCGTTGGAGACGGGACGGAATGTCGGGACATAGCCAGTTCAAAAACATCATGCACAAGAAGGGCAAGCAGGATGCGATCCGCGCAAAACTGTTTTCCAAGCTCGCCCGCGAAATTACCGTGGCCGCGAAATTGGGATTACCCGACCCAGGCATGAACGCGCGGCTGCGCGCCGCCGTCTTGGCAGCCCGCGCCGAAAACATGCCGAAGGACAATATTGAGCGCGCCATCAAGAAGGCCTTTGCCGCCGACGCCGAGACTTACGCCGAAGTTCGCTATGAAGGCTATGCGCCGGGCGGCGTCGCCGTCATCGTCGAGGCGTTGACCGACAATCGGAACCGAACGGCGGGCGAGGTGCGCTCTTATTTCACCAAGTCCGGCGGCTCGCTCGCCGAGAGCGGCGCGGTGTCCTTCCTGTTCGATCATGTCGGCGTTATCGAGTTTCCGGCGACGGCAGCTTCGGAAGACGCTATGCTGGAGGCGGCGATCGAAGCCGGAGCCGACGATGTCCAATCGAGCGGGGACCGCCACGAGGTCATCACCGCGTTTGAATCCCTGCGCGAGGTCACGCAAGAGCTCGAGTCGAAATTCGGCGAGCCGCGCAAGGCGAGCCTGATTTGGAAGCCGCAAAATACGATCAGCGTCGGCGACGATGACGGCGAAAAGATCCTGCGCCTCGTCGGCATGCTCGAAGACAATGACGACGTGCAAAACGTCTATGCCAATTTTGAAGTTTCCGACGCACTTGTGGCGAAGTTCGCCGGCTCATAGCGAAGCGCGGCCTCAGCGGCCGGCTACGGCATCGCGATCACGCCGTGACCTTTTCCGGGATCGTGTCCTTCGGAAAGCCGGTTTTCGCCGGCCCTACTTCGGGGGCGGCCTCGCCGCCACCTGCCGCGCGAATGATCGCCGCGCCGATTTCATTGATTTTGCGCCGCAAAATTTCATCCTCCTCGCGTTGCATGCGGGCTGCGTCGACGTCTTGCGGCGTGGCCCGCAGCGCAGCCAATTCCTGGGTGAGCCCAGCGCACGTCTTGCGGGCCGCATCGAGCGCATCCTGCGAGGCCGCAAGGGCGCTACGCAGCCGTTCGATTTTTTCGAGATAGCCACTCTCGGTGGCGCGCGCCGTTTCGACTTGCAGCTTGCGGTGCCGGATCAGCTCTTTTTCCCGTTTGCCGGCGGCTTCGAGCGCCTCTTCGCGATCCGCGACCCTAGCCGCGGCAGATTTGAGGGTGACCTGATCGGCTTGATACTGAAGCCGCAGGGTCGAAAGCTCCCCTTCGAGGCGCTCAACCTTGGCGGCTTGCATCGCAAGTGCTTCGGCCTGCCGCGCCGCACTGGCCGCAAGCGCCGCCGAAGCGTCCCGCTGCTTGGCGGCGAGCGCCTGCGCCTCCTCGAAGTTGGCTGCGAGCACGTCGATTTGCACGTCCTTGCGTGCAATAAGTCCGCTTGCGTCGTAACATTCCTTTGCCGTGGCGGCGAGTTCGGCCGAGGTCTCTGCCAAGGCGCGTTGAAGTGCTCCGAGTTCGGCGCCACGTTCGCTATCTTGCTGGGAAAGGGCGAGTAAACCGGCGTCTTGACCGGCGATGATCGCCGCGCGGCGCGCCAGTTCGGTCATATCGGCCGCATGAACGACGTTGAGGGCTTCGAGCTTCTGCTCGAGCCGCCTGCGTTCGACCGCGAATTCGGCCCGCAACAGATCGCGCGAGGCGACGATCTCCGCTGCCGAAAGCGGCAGCTGCATTTCGAGCCGCCGCGTGGACAGCCTTATGGCGCGCCGCCAAAACGCCGGGGCGGCCGCGAGAGCGAAAAGGCTCGCGACCAAAAACCCAAGCGCGAAAAACATTGCCTGTTCAATCACACCGCTGCCCATTCAAGCTGACGGATGGCCGGCCCGAAACCTCATCCGAACTCTGACTAGCCAAATTTCGATGACATAATGTCTACCAGCCCCATGGTTCTACACGCAAACCGCCGCGATTAGAACCCGCCATGGTCACGCGGCTTTGCGGTGAAACCGGGGCCAGGCGGCAGCTCAGTCTCATTTCCTCCGAAAATAATACGCGGAAAGCGGGAATTGTTAGAGCACAACTGCGGCCGACCGTTTACGTTGAAGCGGGCGGACCCTAGCGCCAGGAGCTGTCATCAAAGCCCCGATCGTGATAAGTCTGGATTATGAGGCGTTGCATTTGCCGATTTTAGTTAATCTATAGCGCTAGGCTCGTGACAGAGGCCGCTTACCCGGAGACGATGGCGCCATCTTCGACCCATAGCGGACCGCGCCGATCACGGAGCGTTCGCGTCTCGCGGCGACCCCCAGTACTGTGTGGGAGCGTGTTGCGACAAAGGAAGGTATCAATGCCGAGCTAATGCCAATCTTGGCTATGACCTTTCCCACTGAATGGAAAACGTTCGACCGCATGGATGGGACGGTTGGCCCTTCGGCATTCCGCAGTCTCGTTGTTCTATTCGGCGTGCTGCCAGTCGATTTGCATAGTTTCGGGTTCCTGAGTGTGAGACCGGCCCACGGTTTTGTCGAACGCTCGTCTTCACTGATCCAATACGAGTGGATCCACGAGCGCACACTCGAAGCAGTGCCCGGAGGCACTGAAATTATGGATAGGGTCTATTGTCGGTATCGGCTGCCAGGTTTCGGTTTCATATTGCAACCATTCATCCGCTTTATCTTCCGTCATAGGCACCGACGGCTGCGCCAATACTTTGGTGACTTGAAACCTTCTTCGTGAGGGCAGCGCGCAATCTTCCCGGGTCCGATCAAGGCTTCTTTGGGTCACCCTGAGACGAAAGACCGCGTCGGCCGCCACATCAAGCTGCCATGCGTATTATCTGCGGATATTTATCGGCAACTTGCAGCAACGCGCTGTGCCCGCCCCGGCCTGCGAATCAAAACGGGTTCCAGGTCGAGCTTTGGGTAAATTTCAGATAGCTGACATTTAGGCCGAGGCGCGCGCCGAGCCCCGAGCGGATCGGAACCACATAAACGCCATCGTTGACAAGCGCCGTCATGCCAAAGCCACCGACGAGATAGGCCGCGCCATCGACGCCGCCGTACCGGCGAAAGATCGCGCCCGTCGCGGGCAGATTATAGACAAGCATCATCGTGCGATCGCCGTCGGCGCCGGCATCGAAGCCGAGCGAGGGGCCTTGCCAAAAAACCTTCAGATCGCCGGCATTGCGCGTGTACATCACGCCTTCGCCATAGCGCAGCCCGCCGATGAAGGCGCCGCCCGCCTCCTGGCCCAGCACATAGCCATTGGGCTTGCCCCAGCGTTTTGTCGCGGCCTCGATAATTTCAGCCAAGCCGCGCGAGACC
>JBOHJQ010000010.1:0-52512 GCA_050728655.1 Methylocella sp. | reverse complement strand
ATTGTTACCCGGGCCGTCGATCCAGAATGCATCTGTGTTGGCGAGAAAAAACGGCTCCGGCCCGAGCAAAGGCAACGCCTTGGCGATCCCGCCGCCCTGATCGAGAAGCTTGTCGCGCTCATCCGAAATCAGGATACGGGGGGCTTTCCGGGCGGCAAGATGCGCTTCGATCTGGCCCGCCAGGTAATGCACATTGACGATCGCTGTATCGACACCGGCCATCGCGAATCGATCGAGCGCATGGTCGATCAGCGGCTTTCCCGCGACCGCAACCAATGGCTTTGGCACGCGATCGGTCAACGGCCGCATCCTCGTGCCCAATCCCGCGGCGAAGACAAAAGCTTTGGCAGGCAGGAATGAGGACATCGGGGTGCCGGTGACTAAGAGTCGCTCTTATCTGCACGCTGGATTAGTTCGAACACGTTGCGGGCATTTTCGATAGCGACGAATTGCGGTGAAGGGTCGAGCGAAGGTGTCCAACTGGAAAAACCATAGCCATAGCCACGCCCCCAAAACGAGGCCTGCTGACCAAAGAGGATCGTGCCCCGGCCGTTGGCACTTTCGGTTAAGCTCGCTTCTGGCAACCGATTTAGGTTCAGTGCAATCAACTTGCCGAATGGCCCCGACCGAGAAATCAAAACCCGCTTGTTTGTGATGGCATATTGCATTCCGCGCCTTATCCAAGCGTCGAGCAGAAACCGCCCTGCAACCAAGTATAGTCCAATCAAAACGAATGGCACTCCCCATAGCTTCATGAATGTGGGAGTCTGTGTCTGAGTCAGCACCAACGTTTCCCAGGAAACGGCAAAGCCGCCCCACATCAAACTGAACGGAATCAGCATCCAGTCGCGACTAGTGAGCAGCAGCCCCTGAGCTGGCCTTCCCGTCCAAATGATCTTCTCGCCACTTATTAAATGGTCTCTTAGATCTGTCGTGGTCTTCAAATTAGTTCCCTTGGCGCTCTCGGGCGTTGCATAATTCCTCGCTTTTGCAGGCCTCCACGCCTATGCCTAGCGGCATGGCTCGCCAGCGCAACAGCGGCCATTCCATTGAGTCCGCTTGATTTAAGGCGCGCGACCAAAGATCCCTGGCAAATGCTCCTCATACCAGAGTTTGAGTTCCGCTAACGCCGGATGGGTTAGGTCCGTGGCCAAATATTTTTCGACCCGGGGCAGGTGCGCAAGATACTGCGGTTTATGGTCGCGTTCATCGAGGCGGGCGAAAATGCCAAGGATCTTGGTCGCACGCTGCACGCCCAAAATTGCATAGGCGCGGGCAAACCCCGCCGCATCGAAGCCTGGATCCGCCTCGCGCCGCAACCGCGCGTACTGGGCGAGCAGTTTCAGCTCCGCGTCTTGCGGAACATCGACGCGGGCGTCCTGCAAAAGGGAGACGACATCGTAGGCGGGGTGACCCAAGACACAATCCTGGAAATCCAGGACGCCCACCTTGGCGATGCCTTCACGCCCGGCAAGCCAGACGAGATTTGGCGAATGGTAGTCGCGCAACGTCCACGTCGGCCGCGCGGCGAGGACATCCTGAACCACTTGGCGCCAAAGATTGACAAAGGTCGCCTTGGCACCCGACGCGAGCTGAACGCAAGCGATATAGGGCGCGTACCAGTCGAGCAGTAGTTCAGTCTCGATGGAAAGCGCATCGACGTCATAGATTGGAATCCGGTAGGTCTCGTTATCATCGACGGGCAAAGTGTCGGGAAGGCTGGCGCCGTGCAAATAAGCAAGCCCGGCCAGCGCAACGGCGTAACGCTCCTCGATGATGCCGCCTCCTGCGGCAATCGGCTCGCAGCCGAGATCCTCGACGATGGCAAGACCGGCGGCGAGATCGAAGGCAGTGATTGTGGGCGCCGAGAGGCCTTGCGCGAGCAAGCCTCGGCCGATCGCGATGAAAGGCCTTATATCTTCGGCGAGTTTGGCGATGGCACTGTAAGACTTGCCATAGCGCAGCGGCAGTCCGTCCGGGCGGGGCGGCGAATTCATCAGAATGGCGCTCCATCCATCGGGTTTTACCAGATGCTCATAGCTTCGCGTCGACGCATCGCCCTGCATAAAATCACGCCGGGCTCCGCTCCAGCCGCTGCGATCGAGAAGCTCGTGCACCGCCTTGGCGCGCGCGAGCCGCGCCGCGAATGGTCCCCTCCCGGTTAGGGTCACGCCGCGGTAGCCGGGACCGCGGTCCTTGTCGAGCCTCAATTCGATATCGAGCCTGCCAGCATCGAGAAAGTCGCCCGCGTGCTCCGGCCATTCGACAAGGACGAGCGCGCCGTCGCAAGCCTCCTCGAACCCCAATTCCACGAGCTCCCGCGGTTTCTCGATCCGGTAGAAATCGGCGTGAACGATGGGGAAGTTTATGCCCTCGTAAACCTGCATCAATGTGAAGGCCGGGCTCGGCACCTCGAGGTCTAGCTCGCCCGAAAGGATGCGAATGAGGGCGCGCGCGAACGCCGTCTTTCCGGCGCCAAGGCCGCCTGACAAGGTCACGAGATCGCCAGGACCGATGAGCGCAGCGACATCGGCGGCAAACCCGGCGGTCGCGCCCTCGTCTTCCAGCTCGCGCGTCCAGATCGTGCAGGAAGCGGGGACCGTGCCTGCGGCCATGGCGTTCACGCTCCTTGCGCGGTGCTGCTTGCGGGGAGCCTCGCACCTTGCAAGGGAAAGATGCAAGTCGCGCGCGTCCCTTTTCCCGGCGCCGAATCGATTTCGACGCGGCCGCCGTGCAGCTCGACGAAGGACCGCACAATGGAAAGACCAAGTCCCACGCCGCGATGCCGCGTCCCGGTTGTATAGGTTTTAAACCGGTCGAAAACATGTTCAAGGATTTCGGGTGGAACTCCGCTCCCCTCGTCGGTAACCTTGAACCGGATTTCGCCGTCCTGCCGCGTCGCCGCGAGAGCGATGGTTTGACCGGGCGAGGAAAAGCCGATCGCGTTCGAGAGAAGGTTGAAGAGAATCTGGCGGATACGTTTGCCGTCGGCGACAAAGGAACCGATATCCTCCATCGTGGCGACGCGAAGGGTGAGCGAGGACTCGCCGAGCCGGTCTTGGATGCCCTCTGCCGCGGCCCATATGGTTTGCGCGATGTCCACCTCATCGAGCGACAGCTCCATCGCATCCGCGTCGATCGAAGCGAGATCGAGAATATCATTGATGATGGCGAGCAGCGCCGATGAGGATTTCATCACATAGCCCGCATACTCGCGCTGTTTGCCGCTGAGCGGGCCGATCGCCGGATCGTCGAGTAGCTGAATGAAGCCGATGATATTGGTCAAGGGTGAACGCAGCTCGTAGGAGACATGATGGACGAACTCGTTGCGCAGCTTTTCGACCCCGATCAGCGCCTGATTGCGTTCGGTCAACGCACGTTCGACATTCACGCTTGCGGTCATGTCGATAAAGGTGAGAAGGGTCGCGCCATCGGGCAGCGGCGCGGCGGCGCAATCGAGCACGGACCCATTGCTGCGCGCGAGACGGCGTTCGAGCCCCACGCGTTGATCCGGCAATCCGGCGACCGCGGCGCGCAGGGCGTGCCAAATTTCTCCGTCGGCGAACAGCGGAGCGCAGAGCATGGCGACGCGGTCGATATGCGGCCGGTCGTCGAGCTCGCCCCGGCCGAGCGCCCACATGTTGGCGAAGGCCGGGTTGAACAATTTGAGGCGGCCGTCGCTGCCAAACACGGCCACGCCCTCCTTCAGGGCATCGAGGGTTTCGCTCTGCACACGGATTGAGGCGTTGAACTGCGAAACGAGACGGTAGCGTTCGGTGACATCGTCGAAAAGATAGGTGACGCCGCCTTGCGGATTGGGGCTGATGACGGCGCGCAGCGTTCGCCCGTCCGGCGGAAACCAGACCTGTTCGTCGGTATCGAGCGATTGATAGGCGGCGAGCAGGTCTGCCTTCCAAGCCCGGAAATCGGCTTGCTCCGGCAACAGCCGCGCCCTCCGGAGGCGGTCAAGAATCTCGGAATCGGTTGGTTTCTGGTCGAGCCAAGCCTGATCGAGCGCCCAAAGCTGGCGGTAGGCCACATTGTGGAAAACCAGCTGCTTGGCGCCGTCGAAAATGGCAACCGCCGTCGCAAGCTGGTCGAGCGTGCGGGCATGCGCCTGCGCTTGCTGGTCGAGCGCGGCACGCATGGATTCGATTTCCGACACATCCGCCGCCATTCCGGCCGACCCGGAGCCCGCCGCCGCATCGACAATTTCGAGCATCCGGCGCTCGCCGGCAAGGACCGCCGGAGCGCGCCCGTGCCAGACCGCTGCTGTCCCACGCGACGCAGCGCTCGCCTCGCGCGCCTGCCGTTCGACAAGCTCGATGCCGCGCACGACCGCGGCCTCGCGATCCCTGGCTTCGACCGCGCGGGCATAGGCGGCATTGACCCAGCTCAATTTGCCGCCGCCGTCGCGCACCCACGCCGGGTATGGAACGGCATCGAGCAGGGCCCGCAAGGCGTCGAGTTGCTCGATCGTGGCCGCCTGCAACTCTTGGAGACGGGCGGCCTCGCGCCAATCGCCCGATACATCCCTGATCCGCAGCACGGCACGGCCGCTAATCGGGCGCCCCTCGATTTCGAGATGTCGGCCGTCCAAACTCGCGATGGTGGCGCGGAACGCTTCGCCCCGTGTCCGCAATTGCGCGACGGAGTTGTCGAGAGCTTGCGCCGTACCGGGCGGCAGCCAGGAACCGAAGGCAAGCACGCGGCGGGCATCCGGCCGGTTCCCGCCAAGCCGAAGATTCCCTTCGATATCGGGGTCATCGCTCGGCCCTCCCCAGGCGACGATGATCTGGGTTTCGGCGCCAAGAAAAACCCCGGCGCGGTCGAGCTTCGCGCGCAATGCCGCAAGCTCATGATGATGGGTTGCCTCGCGCTCCATCCAGCGCCGCCGCAGGGACAGGTACAACAGCGCGGCGAGCGCTGCAAAAACGGTGACCCCAGCGATCAGCGACCGTCCCGCCGCGCCGGCATGGTCGCGCAAACCAGCTGCCACGCCCATTTGACCGGCGGCTTCGCCCAGCACTGGCGAGGCCGCCAGCAGGAAAATGCAAATCCCGGCGAAAATCCCAGCATACCGCGCGAATTTCATCTTCCGCTGGCCCCCGCAGTCCTCCATCCCTCCCTCCCAGCCCGACCAAACCGGGCCTTATTTTCCCTTCGGCGGAAGCTCGTCGAAGAGCACAGCGTTGGGAACTATCGTTCCGTGTGGACCATATTCAAGGGCGATTCTCTTGCACCACGCATCCGCGCCCACATCATTGATTTGTTTGTGCATTACGGAGATCGCCGCTTCATCGAACTTTTTCCACCCGGGGGTTACCGTTTCGGATGCCTTGAGCCCAGCGGCTTCCATGAGGTCGTTGAACATCCATGGATTCATTCGCGCGCCTTTGCAGGTGTAAAATGCTTCAGTGCCAATCTGCCAGACGGCTTCGAGCTTCACGTCGACGTCACGCTCGGCCGCAATTGCTGGCGTTACGCAAGCGAACGCGGCGGCGACCACGAAGGCTCTCGAGTTCATATGGCGTCTCCAAGGTTAGGGGGCGTTATCACGAAGCTGAAAATCCCTCTTACCGCGCGAATCAGCCAACTTTATGCAAATCTTGCCATTATTGCGAAACCGGTCAGGATTGGTAATGGGTCAGTTTGAATTTCGCCTTGTGACCCTGGCTGTGTAAAAACGCGCGGGTCGATGTGATTCTTGCGGTATGATTCCTGCGTGATCTGCGGAGGAATCGGATGAAGCGCTTTGTTGAGGGGATGGATCGCGGGCAGAGCACCCTGTTTCCTGAATGCCTCCATTGCGGGCATTCGGCGGACGATCCGGCTCACGACGAGCGTCAGGCTGAAACCTGCCAAGGTCTTTTAAACCTAATTTCGAGTCTGCCAGCGTCGAGGTACTTCGGACTTGGCAAATTTGTCAGGGCCAAAGCCCTGAGTTGTCATAGCGCGCTGAGAATTCTTGAGTGTGGCTGCCAGGTTCGCGACAGCTTTATGACAGATATGGGCATATAGATACCTTTCTGAATCCGCAGCACGACGGGCATTAAAAAACTCAACGGGTCCTCTCCCACATACTCCTTGTCGCGGATATTTCTTGCTCCATGCCATGACCAGCATAAGCTTAGGCGACAAAGGAAAGCTAATCTCGGCAGTCTTATTCAGAAATCCATGATCCCCAAAAAACTTATGGACACTTTTTGGATCAACGTTGCGGATAAGTGGGTTGTCGCTTGTTATGAAATAACCGTGCTTTGGAGATAGCACACTCCAATTCATATCAAATAATATTGGCCAAAGTTTATCAATCATTTCGATTGGAAATGTGCGTTCTTTCGGTATTAAGAACTTAAATTTGGATGGATCGATCATAGATTCTCGTAGTGTGTTCTTTTCTTCTTCGGAGAGCGTTTTTCCGATTTCTTTCTCAAATCCCTTTGTAAGGGTTTGGAATGCACCATCATGAACGGCATATCCATAATTGACAATTTGAATCCAACGACCTAGCATATCCCCCATCATGCGGCGCATCGTTGGCGTTCTTACATACATTGCTGCAAGAAAATGAGAAAAATCTGCTTTTTCCTGATCTGATATAGTTTTTCGTGTGAGCAGTTTTTCATATACTGGAGCAGCAATAGCTTCAATCTCTGCGAGAAGCTCCTCAAGCCCTGTGTTCAGTGCGCCATTTCCGTCTTCAAACGAATAAAAATGCGACCCAAGCGCCGTGTTTTCGGGAATGGACGATCTCACGAGGCCGGTTTCTGAGTCGTACGTCCAAACGTGACCAATCGGGTCGTGCCCGACAAATCGCCTCAAATGTAATCTAGGTATGTAGTGCTGACGCTTCGCAGGCATGTCTTTATGTATGTTTCGAAGTTCTCGAATGAGAAATATTGAACGTCAGCGCGATCACGCACATCCGGGACCCGACGGGCACAGGCTGACTCTGCCTTATGCAACGGGAAAGCCCAAAGATTCCAACCCAATTCTGGCGCAAATTAAATTCTTGAGTCTGGTAAAATAGACACCCGAAAAACCTCCGGTAACGCTGTGCTCCCTCAATTCGATGTCGTCGAGGGACGCCCTCCGTGCCTTGGTCGCGCCCTCCCTACGTCCGTACCAAGTAAACCGACAAAATGCTTGATCTTTGCGACGTCAGCTAATGTCGCTGAGCAGTCATTGCGGCAACGCCAGCTTAGCGTCTAAAGACGGCGGCAAGCCGAAATTCAAACTGGCCCACTACTCAGGAGCAGGGCCGCCGCAAGCAGCATGCGACAGGTGCTCCTCGGATGACGATGGCGCAGCATCGTGGGCAAATTTTCTTGTGCGAAGCAGGTTTTTCGGACGATCCTCCGCATCCCGCCGGTCATTGGGCGGCCGGAGGAAGCCTTTTGGCCGCCTTGCCGCAAGCAATTGGATCGCGCACTTCGATCGTGACATGCGAGAGCATTCGGAAGCGGCTGAGCCGCGACCGGTAAAATTCCGCGTCGCGGTGTTTGGCCGTCATGACCGAGACGATCGCGCCGAGATGGCCGGGGCCGAGCCGCCAGAGATGAAGATCCGCCAAGCGGTCCCCGTCGTTCTCGATGGTGCGTCGCAGCTCTTCAGCCATTGCCTTATCGGGATTCATATCCAGGAGCACGCCGCCGGTGTCGCGGATCAGGCCATAGGCCCAATTGGCGATGACCAAGGCCCCCATGATCCCCATGACCGGGTCCATGAAGACCCAGCCAAAAAAGCGCCCGAGGAGCAGCCCGCATATCGCGAGCACCGAGACCGCCGCATCCGCCGCCACATGCACGAAAGCCGCGCGCAAGTTGTTGTCCCGTCCGGCGGCGGAGGCGGACAGAGCGCCGCCATTTCCGTGCTCGACGAAATCAAGCTCGTAAACATCCGCGCGATCAAGGCCCGCGAGCCGCAAGCGGGCCTTGATTTCGTGCGGCTCGGGAATTTCTTCCACCGATTCGAGGAAAGCCCCGCGATCGGCGAAGCGAAAATTTTGCCGTGCGCCGCCGGGACGTTCGGTTTCGATGGTGGCGGCTCTGTCGCCAAGCACCGGCGCGAGCTCGAGATTGTCCTCGCGGCGCAGGCGGAAACGCGGCGGCACGCCATCCTCGAAGATCTCCAAAAGCAAAATTCCCCGCCCGGTGTCGATGCGGCGAGGCTCGTCATGGGCATGCGCGTCGTGCCCCCCGCGATGGCTAACCCCGTGCGCGTGGCCATGTTGATCGCCGCCGCCTCCGGCGAGAAGCCAGGCGGTGGCAATGTTCACGATGAGACCGCCGGCCGCGATCAAAATCGCCTCGTCGAAATGGATCGTCACCGGCGTAAAAAGACGCACCGCCGCCTCGTAGCCAATCATCAAGGCGATGATCGCAAGGACGAGGGCGCTCGAAAATCCGGCGAGATCGCCGAGCTTTCCGGTGCCGAACGCGAAGCGGGGATCATTCGCGTGCTTGCGCGCATAGGAATAAGCCACGGCCGCGATCAAGAGCGCCAAGGCGTGGGTTGCCATATGAAAGCCATCGGCGACCACGGCGAGCGACCCAAACAGGGTGCCGCCCGCGATTTCCGCGACCATCATGAATCCGGCGAGCGAAATCGCCGCCCAAGTGCGGCGCTCGTTCGCGGCATGGCCGGCGCCAAGAAAAATATGGCTGTATTGGCCGGCAGGCATGGCGTCCTCGTTCACGATTTCTCCTCCACGGTCCACGCTCTCATCTAAAATAGCTGTGAACGACCTCGATCAGTTGCGCCGCCGCTGCCGCGTCGAGCGCTTCCGGATTCTTGGCGGGATCGACCAAATGGGTGCGGATGTGATCCTCGACCACCTCCACCAGCAGGCCATTGATCGCGCCCCGGCACCCGGCGATCTGATGCATGATCTGGGCGCAGCCTGCCTCGCCGTCGAGCGCGCGCTCGATGGCTTCGACCTGCCCGCGAATGCGGCGCACCCGGTTCAGAAGCTTTTGCTTGTCGCGAATGACGTGGCCCATGCCCGGCTTTTCTCCGCAGGACTGACCTTGGTATAGGTGGGTATCCTATATGCCGCGGGCAAGGAGGTTAATGTAAGCGGCGCTCCGCCAAATCGTCGTTGGAAAGGCGGCGGGCTTGCATTTGTCTGCGAAGTGGACTTCGGTTCCCGCGGACAAATGGGGCACAACATCCAGATTTTACGCCTGCTTGCAGTTTTGCCGCTGGCGCTTTGCTGGCCGGCGCGAGGCGCGCCTGTGCTCAATCAAGCAAATCCCGCGGACCGAACCGTGCCCACTCCCGCGGGCTTTCAAGAGTTTTTGCAAAACCTCTGGCCGCTTGCCGAAGAAAAAGGGATTTCGCGCGGTACTTTTGACGCGGCTCTCGCCGGGCTCACTCCCGACCCCGCCTTACCCGCCGCGTCGAACCGGCAGGCGGAGTTCGACAAGCCTCTGAAATCCTATCTTGACGAAGCCGTTTCGCCCCGCCGCGTCGCGCGTGGCCGCGAATGCCTGAATAGGTGGCAAGACGAACTCCAGCAGATCGAACGCCGCTTCGGGGTGCCACGCGAAATCCTTGTCGCGGCCTTCGGCATCGAGACGGATTTTGGGAAAGCAAAAGGTGAGAAAGACGTCATCCGCTCGCTCGCGACCTTGGCTTATCAGCGCCAGGACCGGCCGGTTTTCCGCGACGAATTGATCGGCGCGCTTGTCATGATCGACAAAGGGGGCGTTGCCCGCGCAGCAATGAAAGGCTCGTGGGCTGGCGCCATGGGCGGACCGCAGTTCCTTCCATCGGCTTTTCTCAAATATGCGGTCAGCTACACGGAACGAGGCCCGCCAAATATTTGGAACAACCCCTTCGATAGTCTCGCCTCGATCGCGAATTTCTTGCGTCGGTCCGGTTGGCAGCCCGGCCTCGCCTGGGGAACCGAAGCGATCTTGCCCAAAAATTTCGGCTTTGCGTCCTTACACGGCAGCTTCGCCGCTTTTGCCGCGCAGGGCCTCAGAAGCGCCAACGGCGACCCATTTCCGCAAGGCGACGCGACCTTGTTTCTTCCTTCCGGCGGCGCCGGCCCAGCTTTTCTTTTGTCGGCAAATTACTGGGTTCTGAAGGCGTATAACAACTCGGATTCTTACGCGCTTTCGCTCGCTTTGCTGGCCGATCGGATCAAGGGCATGCCCGCGCTCCGCGGCCATTGGCCGGCGGGAGAGGTATTTCTAAGCCGGAGCCAGAAGGCGGAGATTCAAGGCCTGCTGGAAAAGCTTGGGTTTTATCATGGGGAAATCGACGGCCGATTCGGACAGGCCTCGCGCGATGCGATCCATGCATTCCAATTCAGCATCGGGGCCGCTCCGGCCGACGCCTTTGCAACGCCAGACCTCTTGCACCGTCTTTCGGCGCAGGCCAACCAGTCTCATCGATAATCACGTTTTGCCTCGTGGCAACATTGCTCGAACTCACAATTTTCTGTCGGCGGCTGTCCGGGCTCGGACAGATATGGGGCGGGAGCTTGAGAAAAGGAACGGGATCCCCGAAGCTGAGAGTTGCCAATCAACCCGCTCCAGGCGACTTTCAGGCGGGCATTCGGCCTGCCCTCTCATATTTTCCGATGTGGCCGGCCGAGCGGCGGCGTCTCGTCGCGGAGACCCCCAAATCGATGCAGCGGGAAGACGCGACTCCGGCGCGCAACGGGGACGGGCCATCGCCGACGGGCTCGCGAGTGAGCGGGGAGCGCGACTATTCGGGCCGTGCAGGCGTGACGCCCATTTGCAAGGTAGATCCCGCCACGGCCAACAAGGCGATGCACCACTCGGCCCCCGAGTGGGGCGAAATCATCAGCCGCCTTGAACTAGCCGTCGAATTGATGAAGGAGGGCGCCGCATGAGTTCGCCGCGGAGGAGAGGCCGCGTCCAAGTGCTCGAGCCCTCAAACGTCCTCGCCCCCGTCTGGCTACGCTACCTCACCGTAAAGCTGCGCGCACTCTGATGGGGATTGCGCCGCATCAGCGCACGCGTCGAGAAGCTCTTCCGGTCCGAGGGGTCGTGAGCTCGCGGCGAAAAACAACCAGAGCAGTTATTACGAGAACGATTATCGACGGCACAACACACATGGGGGAATCCCCTCACGTTTACTTTGGCAAGCCGACGACGGAGTTGACCGGGAGGCGAGCCGACCCCGTCGTCCTATCGCTTCACACCCTTGCGGCAACATGATTGGAGATCACCGCGGTGTTGCCTGGAGGTTTACCCGGCAATTCGTCAAAATTTCGATGACATCTCGCCCGAGATATAATTAAATAGCCGGTGTGACATCGGTGCAACACTGGGCCGCAGGCGGAACCGCCGGCGATCGAGCCTGCTCCGCGCCGGCTTCGCCCGGGCCGCGCCGGTAAAGCTCTCTAGATAGCGGCGGTTCCCGTCAAGTCACTTGCACTGTGAATTCGTTGCGGTCGAAGCGGCGGGCGGCAAGGTCGGCGCCGTTCATCAAGAAGTAGACCGACCCCCCAGGGCCGTAATCGCCGTCGAGCTGCAGAAGAAGGCGAAGCGGGCGATCTCCGCTCTCCGTCCCCAATTCCAGATCGACTTGAACCAAGCGCGGCCATCCCAGTAGCTTGCTGCGGATGCAATATCCTCCGCGCACTTGCGCTGGGATGCCGTGTTCAAGAGCATCACGGTAAAGCGAGGCGTACTGCCTTGCCCGGCCCAAAGCGCCGCGGTTTGGGGAATCCCCACTAATCCGCGCCGCGCTGGGTTGATAACGCTTAAGCATAGCTGCTATCTCTGATCGAGATGAAATGCTAGAGTCTGCATTTGGTCGGGATTTTCCTATTCATTGATCGATCGGGGTGAGCTTCGTTCGTATCTGTGAATTGGCACGAGGTTGCTCTGCCTGGCCGGCGGCATGAAACGCAACCGCGCCGGCATCCCGGCTAAGGCTTTACTCACGGCTGCGCGAGCAAAGTGTCGGACATGAGAAACACGCAGGTTCACGAGATGAAATCCAACCGGAGCGACCGGCGCTTCGACATCGGCGCCATGCTGGCCGAGCGGGAAGCGGAGCGCTATGGCCTGCACACCCAACATTTGAACGAGATGATGGTGCGGGTGGTGCAGACGCTCGGCTTCGACGTCGGGTTTCGCGCCGGCCAAGGTCAATATCTGTTCGATCGCGCCGGCAACCGCTACCTTGACCTCCTCAGCGGATGGGGCGTTTTTGGAATCGGCCGCAATCATCCTTTCCTGCGCGAAACTTTGAACAGCGTCCTTGCGAGTGATCTGCCCAATCTCGTGCAGTTGGACGTGTCGGTTCTCGCCGGTCTGCTCGCCGAACGCTTGCTTGGGTTTGTGCCGTTTCTCGACAAGGTTTTCTTTACGAATTCCGGCTCGGAGGCCGTCGAGGCCGCGCTTAAATTCGCGCGCCGCGCCACGCGGCGCCCCGGCATTGTGTATTGCGATCATGCCTTCCATGGCCTGACCTATGGCGCCTTGTCGGCGAACGGCGACGGGATTTTTAGGGAGGGTTTTGGTCCGCTCATCCCTGACTGCTCCGCAATTCCATTCAACGATCTCGCCGCTTTGGAAGTAGCCTTGTCCGCGCGCGATGCCGCGGCCTTCATCGTCGAACCGATCCAAGGCAAGGGAGTCAATCTTCCAGACGATCTCTATCTTCGCGGCGCTCAGGCCCTGTGCCGCAAATATGGGACCTTGTTCGTCGCCGACGAAATCCAGACCGGACTTGGCCGTACCGGACGCTTCCTCGCGATTGAACATTGGGGCGTCGAGCCCGACATGGTCTTGCTCGCCAAGACGCTCTCCGGCGGTCATGTCCCTATCGGCGCGGTGTTAACCCGCAAGGCAATCTTTGAAAAAGTGTTCAACCGCATGGACCGGGCCGTGGTGCATGGCTCGACCTTTGCCAAGAACGATCTCGCCATGGCGGCCGGCCTCGCCACTCTTGAAGTGATCGAAGCCGAAGGGCTCGTTCAAAAGGCCGCGGAGACTGGATCCCGGCTTCTTGCCGCCTTCGAGGCCATGGCCGAGCGCTACGAACTCGTGCGCACGGTGCGCGGGAAAGGCCTCATGATCGGCATCGAATTCGGGTCGCCGCGTTCGCTAAAGCTCAAGGCGGCGTGGACGCTGCTCGAGGCGGCGAGCCCCGGCCTGTTTTGCCAGCTCATCACAATCCCATTGTTTAAGGATCATAAAATTCTTGCCCAGGTCGCGGGCCACGCGAACTACACCGTGAAGCTTCTTCCGGCGCTCATCATAACGGATTCGGACTGCGAGTGGATCGAACGCGCCTTTGAGGCGGCGATCGCCGATAGCCATCGTGTGCCGGGCGCTGTTTGGTCGCTCGGCAAGACCTTGGCCGGTCATGCCATCAAAGCCCGCGCCACGAAATAGGCTCCGCGGGGGCCTCACTCCTTTAGGAGACCCTGCATACGGAAAGAATTCCAACAAAATTATTTTTGACCAGTGCAGCTCGGATTGGCATTGACTCCCATTTGAGCGGCGGCCAGCGCGGTAAGCACCAAACCGGCCAGCGCGTTAGCCATCAATGCCCGCGCGGTTGCGAAGCTGGCTCCACTCGGCCAAGACTATTGGGGCCAGATTTTACCACAAGGATAGCGAAATCCGGTCCCGGCGCTCGAGATGCAATCAACCCGGGGGCTGCGCGCAACTTCAGCTCTAACTTGATCTTTTCCCGGTATTTTTCAGTGCCAAACAGCGCGGCTAGTCGGACTTGGCTCTCGATTCGGGCGCGGGGGCGAGTTCCGGCTTGGGGTTAGCCTCGGAATTTCGTTTCAAATTTGACGCCGGTTTCTTTTTTGCCATCGCCGGCTTCGCCTTTGCCTGCAAGCGATCTTCGAATGCGGCCTGCAAGGCGATCGCCCGGGCCTGGGTGATCCGCAGCGCGCAAAATCCGTGCACGTCCTCGCGCAAATAATTGCGGCAGATCACTTCGCGCTCCGACGAGAACCCCGCCTGCTCGGCGGCGATTTGCTTGATGGCCTCTTTGTCCTTGCCGGCGCTCGTCAGCAACGCCCGGAACTTGACGCGCATCTCCGATTCCACGCGGCCCCGCTCACGCTCCAACTGCTTCGTCTGATCGGGACCGATCGCGTTCCCCGGGGGCCCCCACAGCCCGGCCAAATCGACCCGGCAATCCGCCGCCCGAAAATCGCATGTGTTGGGCGTGCGGGCGACGAGGACGGCTCCGTCCAGCACATCAAGCGAAAACGGGCAAGCTTCGATCGCAACTTCGTAGCGCGATACGCCCTTGGGCCGCCCGGCGAGACTTGTTTGGATCGGGGCGCCCGCCGCCACTTCGACCTGGCATTGTTCGCCGGGGTGCGAAATTTCTTGTCCGGCGATCGAAAGCCGGGTGATCTCAAGCCCTTTGTCGGACCCGCGCTGGAAGGCGATGATCCCGGCGAACCCGTCGCGCGACAGCTCATGCCCGAAAATCGACTCCTCCGAGGGCAACTTCAGTTCCGGCGGTTTCGGTTTCCCTGATCCGGTCGCGGCGGGACTTTGTGCCGCATTACCCGCCGGGGAAGGCGATGCTTGGAGGGCGCCCGGAAGCATGAGTTGCGCGCGCGCCAACGCCGGGGTCAAGAGAGCCGCAAGAAGCACAAGCGAAGGCAAATGTCGCAACTGGAATCCCGCCCGGAATGAAATGCCGCGGCACGATAGCACTTTAAGCCGCGTCCTGGCACGTTTGCGCGATTGCCGAGTTGATTGGCGAGTTCGCATGACCTCAGCTAGCCTTTGACGATCGTTTGGTCCTTCGTCATCGTCGGTGTCCGCTTGAAACGCCAAGGCCTTGCTCATTGCAACCGCGGCCAGCTCCGCGCCCGGCCTACTATCTCAAGCGCCGCGATCCCGAATTCGAACAAAAGATGGCGCAAATCCTGTGCGTTTGCAAAGAGGTCGAGATCCTGAAGGAGGCTTCTTCGAAGGCGCCAAGCGAGGCAGTGGCAAGCGTCTGTTACGATGATCCTTCGACAAAAGCTCAGTAACCCGGCATGCAAGCGATTGGCGCGACGGTTCGTTTCGCGAATCGGCATACCAAGCTACACAACATCGCCGCCGAAAAGAATCCTGCTGAAATGACGGGTTTCATGGAATCGATGAACTAGCTGACACTAATAGAGAAATTATAAAGGCTCCCGGCGCGGCCCGGTCGCGACGCCGGACGATGGAGCAGCTAGCCTTTAATAGTCTCGCAAATTTCTTATACAGATCGCCCGAAACTCCCAGCGTTCGTAACCGTGTAATCCTCTGGCGTCGGCGTTAGCCGAACATCGCGCATTTATATTATCATCACTATAGTAGTTGTATTGTATTTGTTAGCAATTCTCGCGGTATCTGCGGCAGTTTCCCGCGCCTTCCTCTCCTACGCTATCCTTGTGCAAACAGGCTAGTCGTAGATCTTCACACCGCTCGGATCGGGCTGACGCCGAAGTGGGTATAACACTGAAGGCATCATCAAGGCCGCGGTCGCACCCATAACGAGACAGAATTTGCGCAACATTTTCATTACTCCTCTGTTCAAGACCTTCTTGTCAGCGTGGCATTCTGACTATTGAGTTCGTTGCCGCCCCTTGGCATGGCCAGCACAAGTGAAGTGAATAAGAAACTCAACCGCTCTGTTAAGTTGGTCCAGTCCATCGATTCGATCATGAATTCTGGCCTCCCGCGCGCCCTGTTCATGCTGAGTCATCGCGCGACAGTTGCGAATGTGCGCGAAATCGGGGGAGGGTCCGATGCCGCTGGAAGCCAGGTCTGAGGCCAAATCTTTCCCGCTAAATGAAACTTGGCGCGGTACTTGCTCCGTTTGTGGAGGGCTACGGCAGGTTCGGGCAATTTCGCCGATGCGCTTTGCCTACTGTTTATATTTGACTTGCAGCGGATTTCGCGGGAGGCTTGAAGAAGCTACGTTGCCGCATCGGCTCCGGGCGCCTCGCGATGCAGACTTCCAAGGAGAATACCAATGTTGGTTCGCCGTTCCTTATTGCTCGGGTTCTCCATGGCTTCGGCCGTGTTCAGTTTGGTGGTGTCAAGGGACTGTTGGGCCCAAGACGTACGCCACCTATGCAGCGAAAAATACCAGGCCGCCAAGGCGGCAGGGACATTGAATGGTGAATCCTGGCCGCAATTTTATAGCAGGTGCACGGCGGAAGCCAAGGCGAACCCGCCCGCGGCCGCAGCGGCCCCAGCGCCCGCTGCGCCTCTCGACGTACGCCACATTTGCAGCGGAAAATACCAGGACGCCAAGGCGGCGGGGACATTGAACGGCGAATCGTGGCCGCAATTTTATAGCAGGTGCGCGGCTGAGACCAAGGCGAACCCACCCGCGGCGGCGGCAACTCCGCCCGCCGCTGCAGCGACCGCGGCCCCGGCGGCGGAGGCAACTGCGCCCGCAGCGCCGCCACCTGCCGCACTGCCGCCTGCTCCCGTCGTCGAGGCACCGGCGCCCGCCGCAGTGCCCGAGCGGCCGACAGCCCAAGCCGCCCCCCCACCGCAGGCGTCACCGCCAGTCAATCCGCTCAAGAAACCCGCCACGAAGCCGGCGGCGCCGGCCCCGGCGACCCCAGCGCCAAGCACCGCCGTCTTTCCCACCGCCATTGCACCGGCCCATGCCGGCGAGAAGCCCGGTAAGGCCCGCATGAAAACGTGCCTCGACCAATATAACGCCAACAAGGCAACCAATGCCAATGGCGGCCTGAAATGGATTCAAAAGGGCGGCGGCTATTACAGTGAATGCACCAAGCGTCTGAAAGGGTAACGTCGCCTCGGGACCACGCAAGCAGAAACGCGGGGCCGGATTTTATTCCGGTCCCGTGCGGCCTAGACAAAATAAGCATAGGCCGCGCCGATTGAGCCTATCACACCCAGCGCAAGGGCGGCATACCACGGCCAACGCTGGCCCCGCACGATGATTGAGATGGTCGCGATCGCTATCGCCACATGAAGAAGCGTTACGGCAACCGTCAAGATATGATGCCGATTTTCGTGCTTTTCGCTGTCCGTCAGCTTTTCCTCGGCTTGACTTTCAAGCGCCTTGCCTTTGGCGAAAAGCTCCTGTTCGTCCTCGCCGTTCCTCTCCGCCAGTTTTTTGAATTCGGCGGCCGCGGGTCCCGGGTTTGCCGCGGCGATGGCGTAAAGATTCTTCTTGATACTTTTTGCCTGATAAAAATTCCACGTGTCGGTTGCTTTGTTTTGCAACAGCACCGCGGCGTTCTTGTCGCCTATGGCATCCGCGGTTTCGAGCGTCTCGAGACTGCCGACGGTCGCGGCGACGACGGCAAGGATCGCAATCGTGACTGATACTTGCGTGAGAAAGGGATCGCCTAAAAGAGAAGCATGCCCGGCGTGTTCGGCGTGCTCGAAATGCTCAACTGGAGATTCGGACATGAACCAACTCCTTGCGCTGGAAACGGGGGGTTGTACTGTGACGCCGGTATGAGAGCAATTAAAGGGCCGGCGCGAGGGCAAAACCCAGCGCCTCCGGCAGCGCGCTCTTCGCTCTTCGGAAATGTCCGCCGGTTTCATGGACAGAGGAAGCCGGGAAATCTATAAATTGACCGCGCGGGGCGGCGCGCATGCTCGAGGTCCCGCCGAAGAAAGGTCTTGGCGAGAAATAATGCAAGACACCCGCCTCGAAGTCGCCGGCATCGCGGATCGCTTGGCTCAATCGGCGCTTCACCGCCGTACCATGGTCGATTGCCAGATCCGGACTTTCGACGTGACCGACCAACAGCTGTTGGCGCGTATGCTTGAAGTCCCACGCGAGCATTTCTTGCCCTTGGAGCTGGTAGAGCTCGCTTATTCCGATATTGGGCTGCAACTAAAGCCCGCCGGGCCTGGCGAAGAACGGCGCACGCTCTTGCCGCCGCTTGTTCTCGCGCGCCTCATCCAAGGGGCCGGCGTGGTAGCAACCGACACAGTGCTCGATGTCGGAGCCGCAACCGGCTATTCGTCGGCGCTCCTCGCCGGTCTAGCGGGGCGTGTCGTGGCGCTCGAATCGGAGCGCAGCTTATATGGTGCGTTGCGGTCGAATCTCGACGCCTCCGGCTTGGCGAAGGTTCAAACCGTCCTCGGCCCGCTTGCGGAAGGCGCGCCAGAGGCAGCGCCATTCGACCTGATTTTCATCAATGGCGCGGTCGAGGCTAGACTCGAGCCGCTATTTGCGCAACTGAAGGACGCCGGGCGTCTGGTCGCCGTCAAGCCCCTTCCCGGCGATCCCAGCGGGAATGCGGGCAAAGCCGTGCGCTACGAGAAGATCGACGGCGGGAACGGATATCGCGTCTTGTTTGACGCCGCTGTCCCGGTCCTCGAAGCTTTCCGGCGGGACGAGCAATTCACATTTTTTTGAGACGCCGGAGCGCCGTTGCTCCGGCGATTCAGGCGGTTCCCGTGCCGGCCGGGGCGCTGGAGCGGCGGCGCAGGCGCATTTTGAGGCCCACGGGCGACATCGCAAATGCGAAGTTTTCCCAAACGCCTTCCGCTCCGCCCACCCGTTCGACTTCGAAATTCTTATAGAGCATCGAGAGCAACAGTTTCATCTCGAGCAGGGCGAGAACGCGGCCGGGACAAATGCGAGGACCCGAACCAAACGGAATGTACGCCGATACGTCGTGCGCGCCGGCGTTTTCGCCGAGCCAGCGCGCGGGCCGGAAGGCCTGCGGCTCGACGAAGTGATCGGGAGCGCACGCCGCCGGCCGCGAGAGCACGATCAGTCGGGTTCCCGCCGGCACGAGCAAATCACCGACCACTGTCTCGACTCTGGCTTCGAGGACCATGATCGGGGCTACCGGGCGGAGACGCATCGTTTCGTTGGCAACCGCGCCGGCCCAGGCAAGCTTGTTCGCCGTCTCGATGTCGCAGGCCATGTCCGATGTTCCGAAAAGCTCGGCAGCCTCTCGCCGCAATTCCATCACCGACTCCGGGCTGTCGCACAGCTGATGCACGGCCCAGCCCAACGTGTACGCGGTCGTGTCTTCGCCCGCGAGCAGCATGGTCATGAGATTTCCGAAAATCACGTCGGCGGAAAAAGGCCGGCCTTCGCCATCGCGTGCCGACAGCATGGCCTCCAGGAAATTCGACGGCTTCTCGGCGCGGCCGGGCTCGGCCGCGAGGCGCGTTCGCTCGGCGGCTACCAGCTCACCAAGCCAAGCCCGGAGCTCCGCAAGAGCCCGGTCCAGACGGCGGTCCCGTGGGAGCCGGACGAGCCTCCACACCGGAAGCAACCCGAACAGTCGACGATGGATTGCTGGAAACACGAGTTCGAGCTTGCGCTGGATGACGTCATCCCCCTGCTCGACGGTGTTGAGGTCGTGGCCAAATGTGATGAGCGTCGTAACGTCCACCGTGAAACGCTTCAGCTCTTCGACGATATCGAGCGGCGCGCCGGCGTCCGCCAAACGTTCCCAGCGCTTTTTCAGGCGGATGGTGACGGTCTGCAGCTTCGGATACAGGCCGCGCAAGTGACGCTGGGCCAGCGCCAACATGGCGAGCCTCCGCTGCGGGCGCCAGGCGTCGCCCTCGGCGGAAAAAACTCCTTCGACGCCCATTTCGGAAAATATGGGAGCAACGGCGGAATCACGGGTGAACGTTTCGGGCCGCGCCCGCAGGACCTGATCACACCACTTCGGGTCGGAGAGCGCCACGACGCGCGTCAAGCCCGTTTTGAAAAGGTACACCGGTCCGTATTGGACGGCCCAGCGTTCGAGGATGAGGTGAAGCTTCGTCAGGTCGAGCTGGTGGAAGTTGCCCAACAACGGCAGCCCTCTCGGACCTGGTAGATCGTCCAATGTGCGCTTTGGCACAATCCGATCCGGCCCGCGCGAAAGCCCCGAAACGTCGACGAAGATGGCGCCCTCTCGTTCGACGACGGGACACGAGGTGAGGCATTGCGGTCCGCCTTCGCGCTGTCCAGAGTCGACGCCGAAGCGCCAGCGATGATTTCGGCAGACAAGCTTGTCTCCATCGAGTTCGCCCTCTCCAAGCAGCGCGCCCTGGTGCGGACAGCGCCCCTCGAAAGCTCGAAACCCGGCCGGCGTGCGCACGACGACGACGTCGAATCCGTCCGCCGACAGCGCGTGCGGGCCATCGCCGCGAAGCTCTTCCAAGTTGGCAACGCGGATCAGTGAATCTGTCGTCATGCGCCACATTCCTTTGCCTTACGTGCAAAAGTATCGCAGATTCAAAGTGTCCAAACTGGGTCGTAGACTCATCCTGTGAAGGAACCTGGCGGGTTGGTCGTCGCGAAGGCGCCGATCTGAAGCGTCACCGACTCGGCGGTGGCATAATGCCCACTCCTTTGGGCCAGTCCCTAGCGGGATCGTTGCCACCACCGTGTTAGTGGCCGCGTCGATCACCGAGACAGTGTTAGGTTGATAATTCGGGACGTAGGCGTGTTTCCCATCCGGGGTAACGGTTACCCCAGTGGGGCTACTTCCTACCGTGACCATGGCCACGACGGTGTTGGTGGCCGTGTAGATGACGGAGACAGTGCTGGAGCCAAATGTCACATAAGCAAAGGGCGCCGCCTGCGCCGGCCGGGCGCTCAGGCCGAGCCCCAGCATCGCCCCCAAAATGATCAATCCCCGCGCCCAAAAGGCAGGGCTTCTCCCGCCTTCATTGCCGTCCATAATCCCCTCCCAATTTTAGACGCGTCCCGAAATAACAAGAAGCGATCATTGAAACGGAGGATCGCACGTGTGGACACGAAGTCGACACGGCGAATTCACCCGCGCGAAGCTTAATGCGACGTACCAGCTTCGGCAAGCTGGCTCGGGGAAACCTGGGCGCAACGTTGGGGTTTCGCCGAAAGGCGGTGGCAAACTCTCCCAAGCCCGCTACATTGGGGCAAGGTTTTCGCACCCGGTTTCCAGGCACCGGGGATTGCCGCATTAAGACGAAAGCGATGAAGACAGCAAAACCGCACGCCGGTTCGGGCCGAGCGACCGGCCCGCCGGAGCCCGCGCCTGATTTTTTGGCAGCGTCCCCGGCTTTGCCCGGATGGGCGCGGGCGCCCTCCGAGCAACCGGCTGACAAGCCTTTCGAAGGCCGCGTGATAAGAATCCGCGGCGCGCGCGAGCACAATCTCAAAAACATCGATCTCGCCATTCCGCGCGACAAGCTCGTTGTCTTCACCGGCCTTTCCGGCTCGGGCAAATCCTCGCTGGCCTTCGATACGATCTATGCCGAGGGCCAGCGCCGCTACGTCGAATCGCTTTCGGCCTACGCGCGCCAATTTTTGGAGATGATGCAAAAGCCCGATGTCGATCAGATCGATGGCCTGTCGCCGGCGATTTCGATCGAGCAGAAGACGACCTCGAAGAACCCGCGCTCGACGGTTGGCACCGTCACCGAGATTTACGATTACATGCGGCTGCTGTTCGCCCGCATCGGGATTGCCTATTCGCCGGCGACCGGTCTGCCGATCGAGAGCCAGACGGTGAGCCAGATGGTCGATCGCGTGATGGCGCTGCCCCGCACGCGGCTTTATCTGCTTGCACCTGTAATTCGCGGCCGCAAGGGCGAGTATCGCAAGGAAATCGCCGAATTTATGAAGCGCGGCTTTCAGCGTCTAAAGATCGACGGGGAATTTTACGAAATCGCCGACGTGCCGCAGCTCGACAAAAAGTTCAAGCACGACATCGATGTGGTGGTCGACCGGATCGTGGTGCGCGAGGGAATCGAGGCCAGATTATCGGAAAGTTTTGAGACCGCGCTAGAACTCGCCGATGGCATAGCGATTGCCGAATATACCGATGAGAGAGACGAAAACGGCTCGCCCAAGCGGATTGTCTTTTCAGCCAAATTCGCCTGCCCGGTGTCCGGCTTCACCATTCCCGAAGTCGAGCCGCGCCTGTTCTCCTTTAACAATCCGTTCGGCGCCTGCCCGCATTGCGGCGGCCTCGGCGTCGAGCAGACGGTCGATCCCGAGCTGATTGTCCCCGATCCGAAGCGCACCCTGCGCCGAGGCGCCATCGCTCCCTGGGCCCGCTCCAGCTCGCCCTATTATCTGCAAACCCTCGAAGCGCTTGCCAAGCATTTCAAGTTCCGCCTCGATACCCGATTCGAGACGCTGCCGCTACAAGCCCGCGATGTGATCCTCTACGGCTCGGGCGAGGAGGCGGTACGCTTTTCCTATGACGACGGCTTGCGATCTTACGATATCGTAAAGCCCTTCGAAGGCGTCATCTCCAATCTCGAACGGCGGTATCTCGAGACCGAGAGTGAATGGGCGCGCGAGGATATTGGCCGCTACATGACGGCTTCGCCTTGCGGCGTCTGCGAGGGCGCGCGGCTGCGTCCCGAGGCGCTCGCGGTCAAGATCGAGGGTTGCCACATCTCTCAATTGACCGCGCTTTCCGTGCGCGCCGCGCAAGAGTGGTTTGCCGCGCTGCCCGCGAAGCTCGATTCGAAACGCGGCGAGATCGCCAAGCGCGTTCTGAAAGAGATTTCCGACAGGCTCTCGTTTCTTGTCGATGTCGGCCTCGAGTATCTCACGCTTTCCCGCGCTTCCGGGACGCTGTCCGGTGGCGAGAGCCAGCGCATCAGGCTCGCCTCGCAAATCGGGTCGGGCCTGACCGGCGTGCTTTATGTGCTGGACGAACCTTCGATCGGCCTGCATCAGCGCGACAATGCGCGGCTTCTCGACACCCTGCGGCGGCTGCGCGATCTTGGCAATACGGTTATTGTTGTCGAACATGACGAGGACGCCATTCTTGCCGCCGATCATGTCGTCGATTTCGGCCCGGGCGCGGGCATTCACGGCGGCGAGATCGTGGCGCAAGGCACGAGCGCCGAAATCATGGCGGACAAGGATTCGCTGACCGGCCAATATCTCACCGGCGCGCTGGAAGTTGCGGCGCCGCGCCGCCGGCGCAGGCCGGAGCCGGGCCGCGGGCTCGCCATCGTCAACGCTCACGGCAACAATCTCAAGAATATCTCGGCCGTGATCCCACTCGGGGTTTTCACCTGTGTGACTGGCGTGTCCGGCGGCGGCAAATCGACCCTCATTATTGATACGCTCTACAAGGCGGCCGCGCGGCGGCTCAACGGCGCGCTCGAGCATCCCGCGCCGCATGCGCACATCGACGGTCTCGAACATCTCGACAAGGTCATCGATATCGACCAATCGCCGATCGGGCGCACGCCGCGCTCGAATCCGGCGACTTATACGGGCGCCTTCACCCCGATCCGGGAATGGTTCGCGGCCCTCCCAGAAGCCAAGGCGCGCGGCTATCCGCCTGGACGCTTCTCCTTCAACGTCAAGGGGGGACGCTGCGAGGCCTGCCAGGGCGACGGGGTGATTAAGATCGAGATGCACTTTTTGCCCGACGTCTATGTCACTTGCGATGTCTGCAAGGGCAAACGCTACGATCGCGAGACGCTCGAGGTGAAATATCGCGGCCAATCGATCGCCGGCGTGCTCGGCATGACGGTCGAGGAGGCCGCAAACCTTTTTAAGGCGGTGCCGGCCATCCGCGAGAAATTGGCGACTCTTGCCCGCGTCGGGCTCGGCTATGTCAAGGTCGGCCAGCAGGCCAACACCTTGTCCGGCGGCGAGGCGCAGCGGGTCAAGCTCGCCAAGGAGCTTTCCAGGCGCTCGACTGGCCGCACGCTCTATATTCTCGACGAGCCAACCACCGGGCTGCATTTCCACGATGTCGCGAAACTCCTCGAGGTTCTGCAGGAACTAGTTGATCAAGGCAATACGGTCATCGTGATCGAGCACAATCTCGAGGTTGTGAAAACGGCCGACTGGATCGTCGATCTTGGTCCTGAAGGCGGCGATGGGGGCGGCGAGATTGTCGCGGCCGGTCCACCCGAGGACATCGTGCGGGCAAGGAAAAGCTATACCGGGCGCTATTTGCGCGCGTTTCTGGAACGGCGGCCTTTGGCGAAAGCTACCCAGGCGGCGGAGTGACCGTGTTGGCGCGGGGCCCGTCTGGCCAAGCGCGGCATCGCGGCTCACGCGGCCGCATGCTTGGCCCGTGCCGGCGCCAGCCCCAGACAAGCCTGGCGAGGCACCTTGGCAGCCAACGTGTCATCCGGCACGTTTCTTGCCGCACTGGCCTGCCCGGCGACCGGACGAGGCTAGACAACTGACAGGGGATGATTAAGCAACAGGCTTGCAAGAAACGCATGGCTGGCCTCGAAATTTTGGAGTTGCGTGCGTAAATTAATCGGCTATTTTGCACTGCAACAAAATCAAGCTTGGAACGAAACCCGCCCTGGTCCGGATACAATCCTCCGGCGGGCGGGATGTGGCGGCAGAAATTTTTGCGCCGGTGGCGGATCGAGCACGGACCACGCGTTGTAACAGTTGAACCTTGATGACGGTCGAGGTTCGGTCAAAAACCGATGAAGGTTGAGCTAGTGTCCTGCCCCCGAGGTTCGCCGCCCTTCGCGGCGAACTTTGGGATACGCAGGCCAATGAAATCAAACAGCTACTGTGTCGATTCCAGCGCTCAATCAATGCAACGAAGTTCGGAATCTGGACGTTTGGCCACTCTTGGTCACCCAGTCTTTGGTCAAGAATTTGATGAAGTGTAGGTTCCGGTCGCCGTAAGTCTCGGTTGATAACTAAATTAGGTCGCAACTTGACGCTTGATCACAGTTACGAACTATGTAATCGACACACTATGTTGCGTTGGCGGGGCTCTGGCCGCTCTTAAGCCCCCTCGCTGGCCAGAAGCGCCCGCTGATCCTCCCCGGCGGGCGCTTTTTTTGTTGGCATGTGCGACCTCGCTTCATCTGAAGCGGATGGGCAGTCACCTCCCGCGAGCGGCGAGTTGCGATCTCGAGGCTGCCGCCGCTCTCCCTTCGCAACAGGCGCCGCGAGCAAGGCCGCCCGCGGCGCATTGGGCGGAGCGTTGGAGACGCCTCTCCGGCGCGGAGGGCTCGTCAATGCATCGCGAGCGGGGTCAGAACGCCCGTGTTGTTGTTAACGTTTCCGTCGATATCGTTGTCGCCGTAGTTAAATAGGGTGCCGCCGGCGTCGGCGTTCACCCCAACAGCATTCCCCGTGACCACCGAATGCCCGACCCGAATAATCGCGCCACTCATCGGGAAAAGTCCGGTAGCGCTGTTGCTGACAACGGAATTGCGCACCATGACTTGGGTGAACGCGGAGAGCGCCTCGATGCCGAACCCGTTGTAGCCGGAAGCCACGCTATCGACGACGGTGACATTAACCGATGTGGACGAGCCAGACGCAACACTGATTCCGATCAAGCCGCCGCTCGCTATGACATTGCGGAGCAGGCCCGTGACAGGCTGCGTTTGGGTGGGCGCGATATTTATCGCGGCTTTGTTAAAAGCCCGGATAACGCAGTTCTCGATTTCGAGGTTAGATCCCGTGTTGAACAGGATGCCGTTTGCCCCGGTGCCGAGTCCCTCGATGGTCAGGCCGCGCAGACGAACGGTGCCATTGCCGCGAATGGAAGCAATCGTGATGGCATTGCCCGAGGAAGCCATGATACCGGCCGTGCCAACGCCGTCGTTGACGATGCTGATCGCCTTGGTGATGGTCACCGCGCCAAACCCACCTGGATCGAGCACGTCGATCTCGCCGCCGGTGGCGGTCTGGCTGAGCGCAAAAGCAAAACTCCGGCACGGCGACGCGTACGCGCAGGTGCCACTGTCGGTTCCCTTTCCAGAAACAAAAGTCCGGTCTGCCATCGCGTGGGCCGGGACGGCGAAAAGACCGCAGGCAACAAGTACAATCAGAATACGGTTCATGAAAATTACTCCTCGCTTCGAAGTTAATCCGGGATTATGCGGGGCTTGCTGGCGAATGTGGCGCAAACAGTGATTGACCGACATCGCCCGGATTGATTGTCAGGAAAGCCTTTCGTCCGCGCCCCCTAATCAGGGGATGACGAATTTGCTAATCGTTTACCGCGCGCGACAAGGCGGGATTGCCATCAATCACGAGCTAGATGTGCGGTAACGCGGGCGAAGCGATCGCGAAAAGTAGCGTGCCGGGGCAGCATGCGTCGCAGGGCAGCATTGCACGAGGCCGCCGCCGTCGTCTGGTATCGGGAGCTCTTGGTACGCAAGCGACCATTGGCGATTTGCCCGCTACACTTGCGCTCAACGAGCCTCTCCTGCATCCTGGCTGCTTTGCTTTGGGCCGCCTGCCGAACGTCCGCACCAGCGTTTCGACACATGCTGAGGTCACACGGCTTTTGTGGCTCGCATCTAGTCCTCAATAAGGTCATTCATGGGTTCAATAAACATCACCGTGATTTGATGCTTTGCCGTGAGCATTTCACCTGGAACCACCTGCTAGCTGAGACGATATGAAATCTTGAAAGGTCGCATTTAGGCTTGAGGGCTGTGCCCCTATCTCGTGGCCTTGCCAGCGGCAGCTGCAGCACTACCGCGGCGATGGCGCGCCCTCAAAGAATCTACAACCCTAAATGGAGAAACCCATGTCTCTTACATACGAGGAGATGACATCGCACGAGCGCTCCGCCTATGGCGGGTTCGCGGATGCCATCGGTGGCATTGCCACTATTGTCCTCGCTATCTTGGGGTTGGCGGGTCTTGCTCCGCATATGATGATCGGAATTGCGACCATCATCTTCGGCGCGGCCTTGCTGATCCAAGGCGGGACAATGTTATCCGAGTACGCCCGGATAATCTTTCCACCCGGCGCCAAAGCGTCTTCCATCGACCACTTCGGCGGCAACAGCTTGTCCGCCGTTTTCTTGGTTGGTGCCGCCGGTATTGTCCTTGGCCTGCTGGCCTTGCTGGGAATTAATTCCGTGCTCACGTCGGTTGCGATTATCGCTTTCGGCACCGCCTTGGTGCTGAGCAGCAATTCGGTGTGGCATCTGCATGTGCTCAAGCATGCGGCGGCAACAGCCGAACGCCAATCCCCGCTCGCCGGAAGTGAAATTCTGGCAAGCGAGATGGCCTCCGGTTCCGCGGGCATGCAGGCGCTGGCCGGGTTGGCGGCGATCGTGCTCGGCATTCTCGCAGTCGCGGGGACGGATGTAACAGTCCTTACCCTGGTCGCTTTGCTCGCCCTTGGTGCCACGCTGGTTATGAGCGGAAGCACGCTGAGCGGGACAGTGATGAGCTTGATGCGGCCTTTGACGCAGAGCTGAAGTGGAGCCATAAATCAGGACGGGCATTTATAGTCCTAACTGCTCCGCCCTGTTCCTATCCGCGGTAAAGGGCTACGTCTGCGGCTGCCAAGACGGGCATGTCAGTGGCCTACGATGCAACATCGGCGTGACGCCCCGCCACATGGCGTGGCCCTTTGTACCCCGCGTACCCCGCGCAATCATCGTTGATGCGCGGCGGAAGGGGAGCTTACGAAAACTTTCCTCTAGTGAAACGAGGAAATTCTGCAGCAATAATTAATTTTTCCATCCGCACGGGAAGAGTAACTTGAGCGTTCCAGCGCCATCCTGCAGGCCTAATGGCGCGCTCGAACGTCCCACAAGGATCCTCCCGACGCTATTGGGGAGATCGCTATGACCCGAGGAAACGCACGCTCCGCCGTGAAAGCGGGAACTCTCAAGATCCCCAACAAACTTTTATCTTGCCTAAAAGCAGGAACTCTTAAGTTCCACTACAAACTTTTATCTTGGCTTAATGCGGGAACTCTCAAGACCGACAATTGTTTGTCTTGGCCTAAAGCAGGATCTCTCAAGACCGACAAACTTTTATTTTGGCTAAAAGCGGGATCTTTCAAGACCGGCAATCTTTTATCTTGGCTTTTTATTTCCTGCACGCTTTTGATGCTCGCGAGCGTCATTCGCATGTGGAGCCATTGGCGCGAGATCTGTGCCTCGCTTGGCTTTTACCACGCCGGCGGCGCCCTTGCGGCGGTCACCGGAGCCGCGCTTATCGTTGCATGGTGGCTGAACACGGGCAATAAATAGGGCCATGTCCGAGCCGTGCCCGTTGGCTCCCATCCATGTGATCGGCGGCGGCCTTGCCGGCAGCGAGGCGGCCTGGCAAATCGCGCGGCAAAACGTCCCCGTCGTGCTGCACGAGATGCGGCCCTCGCGCAAGACCCCAGCGCATCAGACCGGAGACCTGGCCGAGCTCGTTTGCTCGAATTCGTTTCGCGCCGACGATCCGCAAACGAGCGCGATTGGCATCTTGCACCGCGAAATGCGGTGCCTCGAGTCCCTCATTCTGGCCGCCGCCGATGCGCATAAGCTGCCTGCAGGCGGCGCGCTTGCGGTCGACCGCGGCCAATTCTCCGAATGCGTCACCGAGAGAGTTTGCGGGCACCCGCTCATTAAACTGGTTCGCGAGGAAATCGACGGACTGCCGCCAAAAGCCTTGGACAATGTGATCATCGCGAGCGGCCCATTGACATCGCCCTCGCTTGCCGCGGCGATCGGCACGCTGACCGGCGAGCGCGATCTTGCCTTTTTCGATGCGATCGCCCCGGTCGTGCATCGAGAGTCGATCGATATGGAGAATGCGTGGTTCCAGTCGCGCTACAACAAGGCGGGCCCGGCCGGAACCGGCGCCGATTACATCAATTGCCCGCTGACCCAAGCGCAATATTACGCCTTCGTGGACGCTCTCGTCGAGGCCGATCGATCCGAACCCCACGCGCTGGCGGCGGAAGACACGCCCTATTTCAATGGCTGCCTGCCAATCGAAGTCATGGCGGAGCGCGGCCGCGAGACCCTTCGGCACGGACCAATGAAGCCGTTCGGCCTGACCAATCCGCATCCTGGCGGCGTAAAGCCTTATGCCGTCGTGCAACTGCGGCAGGACAATGCGCTCGGCACGCTCTACAATATGGTCGGCTTCCAGACGAAGCTGAAACATCGCGCGCAGGTCGAAATTTTCCGCACCATTCCGGGCCTGGAAAATGCCGCCTTTGCCCGTCTCGGCGGGATCCACCGCAACACTTTTTTAAACTCGCCCAAATTGCTCGATGGCGCCCTGCGGCTCAGGGCCGATCCGAGGCTGCGCTTCGCGGGCCAGATCACCGGCTGCGAAGGCTATGTCGAGAGTGCCGCGATCGGACTCGCCGCGGGCCGCATGGCGGCGGCGGAGCGAACAGGCGAGGCTTTTGCGCCGTTCCCCCCGACGACCGCGCTCGGCGCTCTCATCAACCATATCACCGGCGGCCACATCGGGATCATCGACGCCGGGCCATCTTCGTTTCAGCCGATGAATATTAATTTCGGGCTGTTCCCGCCGCTTGCGAGGGAGAATGTGCGGGGCGCCGAAAAGGGCCTTGCGCGCAAGGCCGCGATCAGCCTGCGCGCCGCGCGCGACCTGGACGCCTGGCTCGAGACACATAAAATCTGCGCGGCCGAATAAGCGCGGCAACAAATTATTTCGGCGCGAGAAAAATTTCCGCCGCGAGTCCGGCGAAAAGCATAAGCCCGGCGTCTCGGTTCGAACGAAACAGGCGCAACGCAAGGACGCCATTGCTGGGGTCGACCCGCATCGCCTGCCACGCAAGATGTGACGCGAACAGCAAGAGGCCGCCTTGCGCCAATCGCCCTGCCCCAGCGGCAAGCAAAGCTGCTGCGACGCACATGACCGCGAGCGCGTAGAGAAAACCGACGCCCAAACGAACTCGGCCGCCGAAAGCGCGCGCGGTCGAGCCGATACCGGCGAGCGCATCGTCCTCGATGTCCTGCACCGCATAGATCGTGTCAAAGCCGACGGTCCAAAACACCGCGCCGAGATAGAGCAATAGCGGCGCTATTGCGAGCGACCCCACGGCCGCAGCCCACCCAACTAATGCACCCCATGCGAATGCGGCGCCCAGAACCGCTTGCGGCCAGGAGCTGAATCGTTTCATAAACGGATAGAGGCCAACGATGCCAAGCGAGGCAAATCCCAAAAGGATCGTAAAGCCGTTGAAACGTAAAAGCACGGCAAGTCCGGCAAGACATTGCGCGGCAAGGAACAAGGTCGCCGCCTTGACGGTGATAAGTCCCGAAGCGAGAGGACGCCATTTCGTCCGCTCCACCCTCGCATCGATGTCGCGGTCGATGATGTCATTATAGGTCGCGCCGGCGCCGCGCATGACTACGGCTCCGGCGAAAAACAACAGTAGGTCGCGGACGCGCAACGGCGCGCCTTGATAAATGCTCGCGAGGGCGCTCGACCACCAGCACGGCAACAGAAGCAGCCACCAGCCGATCGGGCGATCGAGGCGGGCGAGCTGAAGCAAGGGATGCCAGGATTTTGGCGCGAGCCGGAAGACGAGCTGGCCGGTAATCGAATCGGGCAGAGCGGCGGGTCCATGCGGGGCTTTGCCGGAGGACGCACCAGAAGCGGCCGGCGAAGATTGATCGCGCGCGGGAGCTTCTGGCCCGGTTGGGCGCCCCGTCACAGCGGCCCAGCGGGAAGTTTCTGCTGTGGCGCGTTGAGGGCGCCTTTGGCCTGTTGCTCTTGTGCTTTCTTCATCTGCGCCGCGACCGCGCAGGCTCGATTGGCGACCTTGCCGGATTTGCCGGTGCTCTCCGCAATATTTTGGAAAGCCTCGTCGGGAACCGCGCACCAATCCTTGTTCTTTGTTAAATAAGCAAGGAGCTCATGCTCGACGGCGACTAGCGCGCGCAGCTTCGGACAAGAGGCTACCGGATCGAGCTGCTTCTTGCCGCCCTGGGCGAGTTGATTGAGTTGATCGATCACGCCCTGACGCTTCTTGGTGAGCGCGGCGATATCCTGGTTGCATTCGGTGGCATAAGCCGTACCGCAGCCCACGAATGGGATCACGGCCGTGACGGCAAACGCGGCTTTACGCAGGGAGCCAATGCGCCTATGTGGCAACATGATGCGAGCCTTTCAGTGACGTTTCGATGTGTAATCCCAATTTTTTGCCATGGACACTTGTTAGCGTGGCCGCGCTTTGGCGCGCTAGGACCCGAGCCAAATCGCGGCAAGCGAAATCACGTGCGTTCATCGCAAACACCGCCGCGCGTCCAACCCTAACCGGTTCTCGCGGGTCGCGGCGCGCCTTCGACCGTAGCGAGCAGCCGCATGTCCCGCTATGATTTCGCCGCGCCGCGCCTCTATGTCAATCCCCCCTTGGCGCAGGCGGCGCAAATCGCTCTCGATCAGGCACAGACACATTATGTCCGCAATGTGTTGCGCCTATCCGAAGGCGCGAGAATCCTTGTTTTCAATGGCCGCGACGGCGAATGGGAAACGAAGGTGGCCACTTCCAACCGCAAATGTCTCACGCTCGCGGTCGACAAGTTGACAAGGCTGCAGGAGCCGCGTCCCGATCTGCATTATTTGTTCGCGCCGCTGAAACAGGCAAGACAGGATTACATGGTTGAAAAGGCGGTGGAAATGGGGGCCGGACTGCTACGCCCGGTGCTGACCGGCCGGACCCAGGCCAGCCGGATCAATAGCGAACGGATGCACGCCCATGCGATCGAAGCCGCCGAGCAATGCGGTATTCTGTCGGTTCCTGAAATCGCTCCCGCGATAAAGCTCGACGCGCTTCTCGGCGCTTGGGAAAAAGACCGCCTCCTCATCTTTTGCGACGAAGACGCGCCATCCTGCGATCCCTTAGCGGCGCTGCGCCCCCGCGCCGATGGCAAACGGCCCCCCGCGCTCGCCGTTTTGATCGGCCCGGAAGGCGGTTTCGACGCCCGGGAACGCGAGGCGCTTCTTGGCTTGCCTTGGGTTTTGCGCCTGCCGCTCGGTCCGCGCATCTTGCGCGCCGACACGGCCGCCGTTGCGGCTCTCGCCTTGGTCCAGGCGACTCTGGGAGATTGGTAAAGATAAATATTAACGCATCATTATATCGCCTCATTGTAGGGTCAACAAAATCGCCCTTGACAATCCAATGAATCGCCTTGGCTCCACATGAATTTGCGCGATATTTTTGTCTCGGTCACCTGTTGCGCCGCCGCTGTTTGCCTTGGCTTTGGCAAACCCGCGCGGGCCGGCGAGCTTCAATCCAGTAATGAGACCGCGTCGCGCGCAACGGAGCGATGCGCCGCGCTTCAACCGGGCGTTGCGCCGGTCGAGGAAACTGCCGGTTGCGAACGGATCGGCGGTCATCTCCGCGTCGAATTCGGCTCGCGTATGTCGAACGCATCCGGCTACGGTCGGCCTGGGGCGTCGCCCGTCGCTGTCCGCCTGGACGAGGGAACACCGCGCGGCCATCTTCGCTTGCCCGCCGGCGAATCCGGAATGGAGCCGTTCGCCCGCTGAAATCAGCAGGGATTCCGCGCAGTCGTAGCAAAATCTTTCGCGTGCAACATTTTGGTGCGAGTTACCGCGCGGCAAACCTAGATTTGCGAAGCGACGGAAGATACGAAGCGAGGATTTGGATCGAGGGCAAAGTTGCGAAGGGGTTTATCTTTTGACCCGCGCGGTTTTGCAAATATGCCCTACGAACTGCGCCCAACCCGTTCAGCAACGTCCGGCACGCCACGGGGCCATGACGGCTCAACCAGCGGGCGTTCAGCCTTGCCAACAAGGCAAAATTGAGCCAATCTGTGCATGAACTCCCCGATCATCTGGGGGATGCCGGTATCCATATGTAGCGGCAGCCCGGGGACGTTTTACGTGGCCGTTTTTGGGGGGAGAATTCATATGGCTGATCCATCCCGCAACAAGAAGATTGTTGTTTTCTCTGATGGCACCGGCAACAGCTCGGCCAAGGCGCAAAAGACCAACGTCTGGCGTATGTTTCAGGCGCTCGATCATACCAACGTTGATCAGTTCGCGAAATATGATGATGGCGTAGGGACGTCATCCATCAGGCCGCTTGCCGTGATGGGCGGGGTTATTGGATGGGGTCTCAAGCGCAATGTGCTCGACTTGTACAGATTCGTTTGCCTGAATTATCCAAACCAGGCTGGCAATCAAAAAATTGCGATTGCCGAAAAGGATCGGCCGGACATCTATGCATTCGGGTTCAGCCGCGGTGCTTTCACCATCCGTGTTCTCATTGATTTTATCGCAACCGAAGGCTTGGTCACTTATCGTTCCGAGGCAGAACTGTATCGCAACGCGGCTTCGGCCTATCGACACTACAGGTCGAAGAATTTCCCATCATGGAGCCCGTTCGTATTAGTAATGCGAGGGCTACGCGATGCGCTACTTTGGGGCAAAGATCGGTATCATGAAGTCGCGGCACGGACCAAAGCGGCTGAACGATTCGGTTTCCCGATCAAGTTTGTAGGCCTCTGGGACACGGTTGACGCCTATGGGATGCCTATTGCCGAATTGAAGCAAGGCATCGATTGGGTGCTCTGGCCGATGCTGTTTGGTGACAACCTCAAGCTGTCGCCGGTGGTCGAGCGCGCATGTCATGCTCTGTCGCTCGATGAAGAGCGAATGACTTTTCACCCGGTCCTTGGGGACGACGTCGGCGAAAGTAAAATGGTCGAGGAAGGTAAAGTGGCCGCCGGTCGGCTCACGCGAGTGTGGTTTGCCGGTGCGCACTCCAATGTCGGCGGCGGATATCCGGAAGATCAGCTCTCCCTGGTCTCGCTCGAGTGGATGATGGGCGAGGCGATGGCCAATGGGCTCGCGCTGGATAGCAATGCAGTCGCCCAGGTCAGCGCGACGAAATCGCCTTACGCCCGACTGTACGATTCGCGCAGCGGGTTAGCCGCCTACTATCGCTATGCGCCCCGCCAGATCGAGGTTAAAACGGACAGCGTGGGAAATCCAATCCTCCCGATCGTTCACGGCAGCGTCGTGATGCGAATGGCGTCCGGATCGAATGATTACGTGCCAATCAGCTTGCCGCCGGAGTTTTGGGTCTTGGCGCCCGACGGCGAACTCCTTCCAATGGAAGGGCAATCACAATCGTTAAAAATTGACATGACCAAGAAACGAAGGGCAAGCACGCCGCTCGCGATGAAAACTTTCGACGCAATCCTCGACGAAAAAACCAAGCTGACCGCGGCAATCGAAAAGCTCGCGCGACCAGATCAAGAAGCGCTTCGCTTGGTATGGGACACGGTTTTCTGGCGGCGATGCCTCTATGTCTTGACGATCGGACTAACCGGCATCTTCGCCGCTTATCCTTGGATCGACCGGATATTAATGGAGATTGCGCACGCGCCGGTCGGATCGAACCCGCACGCCGGCCCCGATCCGGACCGCTGGGACGAATGGCTGCATCTCCTGGACGATGGTTTGCGGTGGGAAATCAGTTACCTCGTTGATTTAGTGAGCGGCGTCATTCCAACTTACGCCAGGCCGTGGACGAAAGCAATTGAGAGGAATCCAGTCGAATTAACGCTGATTATCGCCTCTATTCTCCTGAGCCTCTGGGGCAGCGCCCTATTGCGAGGTCGAATTCACGATCGCTCGGTTCTCGCTTGGCACAAAAACTTTCCCGAGCACAAGCAGCATTACGCCAACTGGTTGACCACCTCGCTAGAAGGTTGGCGAAATGTAGTGCTGCTCGCTCTCCTCGTCGCGACTATCGGCCTTGTCCTTACGTTGTTGCTAGGTGCGGGCGGCCTGATTGAAGTCGAGTTCGGCACCCTACTGGGCATCCTAGTGGTGGTCCTTGCCGTACTGTTAGCATTGCGTAACTTCAGAGCAAAAGGACCGTCCCAGAGCATCTTTTGGCTGCCCTTGGCCAGGCGGTTGCGCACAAATTTCTTGCTCAGAGGCGTTGACCGCTTGCTATTCAAGGGCGCCGTACCTATTGCATTCGCGCTGCTGATCGTTGCCGCCGGGGGCGTCATCGTTAACCGCGCCCTGTTCGACGGAATGTACAACGCCGGCGTTTTCTGTAAGGGCTCGCTCGACGCCATAGCTTCGAAAACGGAGAAGACTGGCAAAAACGAAGGCTTCACAACCGACCACATGTGCTGGCCTACAGGACTGGTGCTCCAGGAAGGTCGACATTATCGCATCACCTTGACAACGCCCGGCGACTGGTTCAACCGAACCACCCGCGCCGACGTCGCCGGGTTTCCAGCCACCAATTTCCTATATTGGGTCATTACGCCGCTTAAGCGTTGGTGGTGGCAAGATTGGTTCAAGCCGATCGCCACAATTGGTTGGATCGGGAGTGATGACTATGTGCTGCAGCCAACCGAGCCGTTTGAGCGCTATCGCTACCCTGCGTGCCCGCAGATTGAGCGAGCAACAAAAGGTATTCTTTTTGCCAAAATTAAGGATGACGTTGCGCGTGATCTGCTTAAATGCGCCCCGACTCCAGACAACCGAAAGTCGCTTGTGACTGTGATCGAGGCGCGGTCGACGGGGGAGCTGTTCTTGTATGTGAACGATGCGGTCCTGATGTTGCCCCCATGGAACGAATTCTACAGGAACAATTCAGGCACCGGCTCGGTCACGGTTGAGCGCATTACATCGCAACCGTAGGGACTGTGCGGCGAGATGTTGAAGCCGTCCCGTAACCCGCAAGGACCGCGGCCGAAGCCAAGTTCCTACGTTTCCTTTATGATTGCGGCCTCAATAAACGCATTCTTCGAATGCCGGCTCGATACTGCCGGCCCATTGCGTTTTGAACTTCTTGATCAGCCGCTCGGCTTCGCTTCCTTGCGCGAGGACCGCATCCAAGGGATCGAGAAAGACGGTTTCGTCAATTCCGCGGGCATTGCGCCGGCTGCGCTTGGCGAGACCCTTGCGGGCAATAGTCAAGACTTCGGCCGCAACCACGCGCAGCTGCCGCCCTTGGATCGTCGCCGCAAGGCTGAGGCGCGGAACGTCGGCGCGCAATTTTTCTCGCGCCTCGCTGCTCCAGGTTTTCACGATGTCCCAGGCCGCGTCCAGTGAGGACGGCTCGTAGAGGAGCCCTGTGAAAAACGCTGGAAGCGCCGGAAGGAAGGGCCTTGGTCCAGCGTCGGCCCCGCGCATTTCGAGATAGCGTTTCAGCCGTACTTCCGGAAAAATGGTGGAAAGGTGATTGGCCCAATCGGCGAGCGTCGCCTGCTCACCCGGAAGCTGCGCGAGCCTGGCCTTCAAAAGATCGCGAAAATCGGCGCCGGCCACGTCGTGATAGATGTCGCCGCGCTTGACGAAATACATTGGCACCGAAAGCGCATAATCGACGTAGCGCTCGAACGACATCCCGTGCTCGAAAGCAAAAGGCAGCATGCCGGTGCGGGCGTCGTCGGTGTGGCGCCAAATCTCCGAGCGCGCCGAGAGAAAGCCGTTGAGCCTGCCCTCCGTGAAGGGCGAATTGGCGAAGAGTGCCGTCGCGACCGGCTGCAAGGCCAGCGAAACGCGAAGCTTTTTGACCATATCGGCTTCGCTCGAAAAATCGAAATTGGCTTGCACCGTGCAGGTCCGGAACATCATCTCGAGCCCGCGCGAGCCAACGAAAGGCATATATTTCACCATGATCGCGTAGCGCTGCTTGGGCATCAACGGTGTCTCGCCGAGCCGCCATTTGGGGCTCATGCCGAGCGACAGAAAGTCTATCCCTAACGGCGCGGCGACGGCTTCGAGGGCCGAAAAATGGGCGTCGAGCTCGGCGTTGGTTTGGTGGATTGTCTCGAGCGGCGCGCCGGAAAGTTCAAATTGACCGCCGGGCTCGAGCGAGATCCCGGCCCCACTCGCCGTATCGAAGAGTCCGATAATGTGGGCGCGGTCGTTCACCGGCACCCAGCCGAGCCTCTTTTGCAGTTCCTCGAGAAGAGCGCGAATGCCGCCTTGGCCCCGCCCGGGCATGCCTTCATAAGGCACGGGCGAACGGCCGGTCCGATAAAATGGGATTTTCTCATGTTCGGTGCCAATCCGGAATTGCTCCGGTGGCTTCGCGCCGGCTTCGAGCCAGGCGACCAGTTCATCGCGCGACGTGATGGGGGTTAAATCCGTGACGTCGCGCGCCATTGCCACACTTTCACTTGCACCAACGTTTGCGGCCCGTCGCGCCAAGGCCTGGCCAGCGGTCGCGGCTGAGATGTAGCCAAGATGCCGAGGCCGCACCCCCGCGCGCCGCTACATAGGCGGACGGGCGCCAAGGCGCAACGCGCCGCAGCGACCGGTCTCCTGGCTGGGCCGGCATGGGGGTGGGGAAGCCACCAGTTTTAATGCCGCTTACCGCTCATGATGTCATTGATTTCGGCGTGGATCCCACTTTGCTGGGAACCCGCGGGCGGGGGAGTTCCCGATTGCAGGCTCTCTGGCGGCGGCGTTCCGGGCTGCAACATTTTGGTGAGGGCTTCAAGACTCGCCTGGATCGAGGCCGCATCGAAACCCGGCGGTTGAGGACTGCCGGCGGGCGCGGGTCCCGCTGCTGGGCCTGCTCCCGCGCCGCCAGCACCTGACCTTGCGGCGAGATTTCCCAAGATCGACCCCAAAATGCCCCCAAGGCTTCCCTGCCAACCCGCCGGCGCCTGCCCTGGAGCCGTTGGAGCGCGGCTGCCGCCAAGAATCTGGCCAAGAATGGAGCCGAGTCCCCCCTGCCCTGCGGCTTGGCCCGGCGCGGTACCGGACTGCGGCTGTTGCGGGTTGCTTGGAACATTCCCGCCACCAAGAATCTGGCCGAGAATCGGGCCAAGACCTCCCTGTCCGGCGGCGCTGGCAAGTTGCCCGAGGATCCTGCCAAACCCCTGATTTTCCATGGATCTCGTGAGGCCTCCGAAGATCATCGAAGCGATGACAGGGAGCATTTTTGCCAGCATGTCCTGGCTGAGGCCGGTCGCGCTCGAAGCCCGCAGGGCGATCTCCTCGCGAGCGTTGTGAGAGCCAAGGACTTGGTTCAGCACATCGCTGCCCTTTTGCGCGGTCGCGGTCGCTTGCGCGGCAGCCGGGTCGGCGAAGGCCGCCAGATGCTGGCCCTCCCCCAAAGCGCCCAGGAACGAGCCCAACGCATGCGGTTCGGACGCCTGCTTCACGAGCGCCGCCGACAACGCCGGCACGACGGCCTTGACCGCCGCGTCCGCCTCTGCGGCGGTGATGCCGAATTGGGTTGCCAGATTATCAAGCGCATGGCCGCCTTGGGCATTTCGTAAAATCTCGTAAAGATTGAACATTGGCAGTCCTCCACAGATTGCCGCGCGATGCTTGCCGCCGGAAAAATGTCCGGCAAGAAACCATACGATGCTACATGACCTTGGGACGTTTTGCGAGCCGTCCCGTAACCATATAGGCAGCGATCACGGCCCCGATACCGAAGAGAGCCGAACCGGCGATCAGGCCAATATAGCCACCCTCGGGTCCAAACCGCGCGGCGCCGATGGTCACGAAGGGCAGCGTGCCAAGCGTGGCACGCCCCCAATTGAAGAGGGTCGAGACAACCGGGAAGCCGAGATTGTTGAAGGCGGCGTTGGCGACGAAAATGGCGCCCAGGAAAAACCAGAGCATCCCGCCATAGGCGCAAACGAAAGTTATCAGCCCTGCCGTCTCGCCTTGCGCGTGAAAGAACTCGACGATGAAAGGCGCGGCAAAGCGCAGAAAAACCGACACCACCAGGACATAGATCGCGGCAAAGATGAAGCAGTCGGTCAACACTTGGCGCACCCGCGCAATCAGCTTGGCGCCGAGGTTTTGGCCCATGATCGGACCAACCGCCGCGGACAATGCGAACAAAACGCCGAAGGCCATCGGGTTCAGCCGATCAACGATAGCGAAGGCCGCGACGATCGCTTCGCCGAAATGCGAAAATATTCGCATCGTGTAGGCATTGGCAACCGGCGTCGCCAGATTGGTGAGGACGGCCGGAACGGCGATTGTCATCATCGGCGCGAGATCGAGGCCCGCCGCCTTGCGGCCCGGCTTTGCTACGAGGTCATGCTTGCGGACCGCGCCGTTCAATCCGACGGCCACGAAAACGAAGCGTGAAATCACCGTGACAATGGCCGCGCCGGTGACGCCAAGGCCGAGGCCGAAAATAAACACCGGATCGAGAATGGCGGTGACGATGGCTCCCGCGAGCGTCACATACATCGAGCGTCTCGCGTCGCCCGCCGCGCGCAATATGCTCCCGAGCGCCATGCCGAGGCCGAGCAAAACGGTGGCCGGGAGCGTGATCGCGAGATAGGTCGAGGCAACATCGAGGGCCATGCCGCGGGCGCCAATGAGGGCGAGGATCTCGCGCCGAAGCGGCCAGGCGGCAGAGCTGACCAGAGCCGCGATCAGAAATACGTGGACAAGGCCGGAAGCAGCAAGCCGTCTCGCGCCAGCCCGATCGCCACCGCCGAGCGCGCGCGACACAAGGGCGCCGATCGCGATCGCAAGGCCGATGTTGATCGAGACCGAAAAAAACAAAACCTGGGTGGCGAAGCCGACGGCGGCGGTGAGTCTTGGATCGCCAAGCCGCGATACCCAAAGCAGCGACAACAGATCGACGGCGAAAATCGCCATGAGACCAGCAGAGCTCGCCGCCGTCATGACGATGACGTGGCGCATGGTCGAGCCCTCGGTGAAAACCGCGCGCGGCATGGCTCCTTTGTTCAATGAGCGGTTTCCTTTTCGCGGGGCAATTGTGCGGCCGCAGGGTTATATTGCGCGCGTGGCAGGATGGGGCAGGCAAGAGTCATGGCGCGCGGATGCGAGTCATAGCAGGGGCCTCGGATTTGGTCGTTGCGATGCGCTTCGCACATCGGCTGGAGCGCGCTCAAATGGCGGCGCCTAAAAGAAGGGGCAACGCCGTTTCAAGTAATGCTTTGGCCTGGTCGTACAATTCCGGCGCTTCGCTATTGCGCGGTCCCGCGATATTGAGTGTGTCTATGACTTTCTCACGGTTTCGATCGCTTAGCCATTGACTGAGTTGAACGGCTGCTTGCGGTTCACCCACAACCTGGATCAGATATGGTCGTCCTAGTCGATTTGCCGTTTCAATGGTCAATTTCGTTCCGGGCAACTTCGTTTGGTCGATCGACTGAACAAGAATGATTGTCACGTCGCTGTCTCGCACGTTCAGTTTTGTGCGCTCCGCGGGATCGCTCGTCTCGGTCTCAACCATCTCTGGGTATCTTTTCAGAAGTCCAGGAGCAAAAGGGAAATTCTCTGCCAAGGCGCCCTTTGGCACCCATCCGCCGTAAGGCATATGGAGCGATATCGCCACGTCGAGAGCGACCTGATCCGCGCCAGTTTGTCCACCAGAGACAATTTTCATCGATTATCCCTTGCATAGGCGGCTTCGTCTTACGCGCGGCTCGTCAAATTTTCGGCGCGGTCCAAACGACGATCTCGCGCATGACTTGGGCTAGCGCCGCGTCGAGCGCGGCGGCGACCGCCGTCGGGTCGCTCGATGGTGTCGCAACATTGGCGGCAAATATCCGGCCGCCAACGATGCGTCCGCTCGGGCCGATGACTTGGGCGGAGATTTCGACGATTGCCGCGCCCCGCGTCGCATCGAGTTCGAACCGCCGAATACTGGTTTGGAGACTGACATCCGCAACCACGCTGGGGCGGCCAACCGAGCGCAGAAGATGCGCGTTCTGAAAGCTCTCGATGAGCCGGCTCTGAATAAGCGACGGCAATTTATCGGCCCATTGCGCGCCGGAGAGATAAGCGACGGATTGCGGATTGGTGCGCACGACAATCCGGTCCGAGTCGGCGGGCAAAGTAGCGTCCGGCAAAAGAACGGCGAGCTGGCCGCGGCCCGCGCGCGCCGCAAAACCGCCGGTGGCCGCAGTGAGATCGAAGGTGGCCGGCGGCAGGGTTGAACAAGCAGCAAGCAACCCGAACGATAGTCCGGCGCGCAAGACGGGCAAAGAGCGGCGCCGCGCGAGGCGGAACCGATCCAAGCTCAAGGCGCGGACAAGGGTAGAATACCCCATCTGAAAATCCATTCCCCTCAACGGGGACAAGCCCGGCAAAGGCTCCAGAGCCATCGGCGCATCACCGCGGCGGGAATTTTCGTGCAGCGAATGAGCCCGGCCTGCGCTTATAGCACCTGACGCTTGCCTAAAGGTAAGCGCCTACGTTGCGCGTCCGTTTTGCTGGCCCCGCAAGCATGTTAACGTGCGCCGGTATATTCGGGAATTTGCGACGACTTGCCGAACAGGAATTGCTGAGGATTGTTCTCGATCGAGCGAACCGCCTGATTGATTTGGTCGAGCGTCTTGCGGGCATCCACCGCCAAAGCCTCGTACTGACGCAATCCGCTGCCACTGAAGCGGTTGATGTTGGTGCCGATCTTGTCGAGTTTCGCCGACAACGCCGCGAAATCGCTGACAATCGTCTTGATGTCGTCTGGATTGATTGCCTTCACCACATTGTCGGCATCGCCCGCCAGGGTGTCGAGCTTTGCGGTCAAGGGCTTGACGGATTTGCCGAAATCGGCGATGGCACCCATGAAATCCTTGAGGCCGTCTGAATTGGCGGCAAGCGCATCCGAGAATTTTTCGGCATTCTTCACCGAAGCCGTGATGGAGGCCGAATTGTCGTCGATCAGACGGTTGGTCTTCGTGAAAAAATCGGAGGCCTCTGTCGCGACCCGCTGCGCCGTTGCGACGAGATCCTGGAAATCCGAGCGATCGGCGAAAATGACGGGCGGTCCCTGCGCCGCGGTGAGCGGCGGCGCATCAGGGGCGCCACCGGTCAGAGCTACGGAAGCGACTCCGGTGAAGCCGGTATATTCCAGCCGCGCCCGGGTGTCGGCGCGCACTGGCACCTTCGCATCGACATCGATCAGCGCATCGACGCGCGAAGGGTCTTGCGGCAAGTCGATCTTGGTGACCGCGCCAACCCGGACGCCATTAAAGAGAACCCAGCCGCCAACGGAGAGGCCCGAAACCGACCCGGTAAAAACAACTTTATAGGGCGTGCGCCCCCCTGGCTTTTCAGCCCCCGAAAACCAAAGCACAAAGCCGAAGGCCGCGGCGATGACCGCCAAGGTGAAAACGCCGATTAAGGCATAATTCGCACGGGTTTCCATTGTCTGCTTTTCCAGTTCTCGAACACCGCTTCAGGTTTGGCCGGGTACGCCGGCCGCTTCATTCTCCGCCGTCATCGGACGCGCGCCGGAGCGCCCGGCAAGCACGGAATCGACGAGACGCGCCCTTTTGCCGTGAAAATAAGCGTATACCCACGGATGCCGCGAGGCGAGCATCGTCGAAACCGGTCCCTCGGCGACCACTTTCCCGTCAGCTAAGGCGGCGATCCTGTCGCAGATCGAATAAAGACTGTCGAGGTCATGGGTCACCATGAACACCGTAAGCCCGAGCGTGCGCTGCAAGGTGGCGATCAATTCGTCGAACTCCGCCGCGCCGATCGGATCGAGACCGGACGTCGGCTCGTCGAGAAACACGAGTTCCGGATCGAGCGCAAGAGCCCTGGCCAAGGCAGCCCGCTTGGTCATGCCCCCGGACAATTCGGACGGGTATTTGTCGGCGGCATCGAGATCGAGGCCGACGAGCTCGAGTTTGAGCATCGCGAGTTCATCCGCAAGTCGAGGTGATAATCGCAAATGCTCGCGCATCGGCACCTCGACGTTCTGCTTGACGGTGAGTCCCGAAAACAGCGCGCCTTGCTGAAACATCACGCCGATGCGCCGCTCGATCGCGGCATGCTCGCGGGCCGTGAGAGAATCGAGATCGGTGCCGAAAATCTCGATGAGCCCGCTGCGTTTTCGGATAAGCTTTAAGATCGTCCGGGTGAGAACCGATTTGCCTGTGCCCGACCCGCCGACGAAGCCCAAAACCTCGCCCCGGTAAACGTCGAGATCAAGGCCTTGCAGAACGAGCTTGTCGTCGAAGCCCACGACAAGGTCGCGCACCTTTATGGCAGTCTCCGGCGCCGCGTGCCGATCGTCCGGCCCGCCGAAATGGTCCGGCAGCGCCCTGCCGTTCCCGGCGGCTTGCCCGTTGCTCAATATCCGATCCCCGCAAAAAACATGGCAAACAGTCCATCGACCACGACGACCGTGAAAATCGACTTAACCACGGAGGAGGTGACTTGCCGCCCAAGCGATTCGGCCGAGCCCGCGACGGCCAGGCCTTCCACGCAAGAAATGAGCCCGATAACCAGCGCCATGAAGGGCGCCTTGATGAGGCCACTTAGGAAAGTGTGGAGGCCGATCGCCGATTGCAACGTAGTAATAAACCTCGCCGGGGTAATCCCGTCATAGGCCCAGCTCGCCAGCAGACCGCCGAATATCCCTGCCATGTCGGCCACGAACGTCAATAGCGGAAGGCTGATCACGAGCGCGAGGACGCGCGGAACGATCAGTATATCGACCGGCCGCAGTCCGAGGACGGTCAGCGCGTCGATTTCCTCGTGGAGCTTCATCGAGCCGAGTTCGGCGGTAATCGCCGAGCCGGAGCGCCCGGCGGTCATGATCGCGGTCAGCAGCACGCCGAGATCGCGCAAGAACAGAATGCCGATGAGATTGACGACAAAAATTGTCGCGCCAAAACGCCGCAACTGGAAAATGCCCTGTTGCGCGAGGATCGCGCCAGCCAGAAAATTAATCAGGGCAATGATCGGAGCGCCCCGAAGCGCAATGTTTTCGATTTGGACAACCAGCGACGTTCCGCGAAAACGCGATGGGCTCAAGAGGCTTTTCCCAATCGCCGCCATGACTTCGCCGAGAAAGCCTACCCCCACGTAAAGATCGGCCCCCGCGGAGACCACGCTCTCGCCGACATCGGCGAGAAGGCGGACGATATGTGAGCCGCTTGGCGCCCTAGGCAGGGGAAGAGCCCGGTACCTGGCTTCGCGAAGCAGGATTTCATATTCCGGCCGGACCGATTCAAGCTTGGCATCGACGCCCTTGGCATCGAGCTTTTGGCGCGCCCGATCGATGAGCCAAGCCCCCGCGGTATCGAGCCGCGCGACCCGGCCAAGATCGAAAACGACCCGCCGCGCGCCGTCGCTCTCCGCCAAAAGCGCGTCCGCCTGGGCTTCGATTGCGGCCGACGCCTTCACCGTCCACTGCCCGCCAAGGCTGAGCCTCACTGCGTCACCCAAGCGCTCGCTGGAAAACTCCGGGTCGTCCGGTAAATCCATCCTTCGCCCCTGCCTCGATCGCACCAAGCAACACAATCGCCTCCACTCGCTGCTTGCATCTGGCAGCCGCTTGCGGCGAAGTCGAGGCGCCCCGGTTAACACCTCTTGCCACGGTTTGGGAAACGCGCTTGACCGGCAATGACGGCTCGCCGCCTTCGCGTTGTTGCGTGAAAGTCACGCTTCCCAACAATCGCGGCGCGGCACCGGGCCTGACCTGAAGCATTTCCAATTATTGCTTGACTCCGTCCGGGAAACACTCGCACTTTACTCCATGCGGGACATACTCGCACTTTCGAAAATATAAAAAATATAAATCGTTAGCTGTCGTCTTGAAGGTCCACCCAAGTGCCAGCGGCTGGCCCCCGGCCTCATAAGCATCTTTCGCGAAAGTCCGCGAGTAGTTGGACGCGGGCCGCCCGTTGTTGCCTCGTTATCCTTGCTTGCCTCACCCAATTATGGATGCCCGCGCAACACCGGCACATGCCGAGTTTTGCGGCGCACTCCACGGTCATCGCCACCCGCTCCGGCGTCACGGCCGCAAGCTTCCATGCGGAGCAATCAGGCGTTCCCTGCGCGGTTCACGGGACCCCCGCCAGCGCCAACGGCGACGGCCCTGCGCCTTGCAACCACGACAACTGCCCCTATTGCCCTTGCTGCGCGCCCATTCATGCCGCGATCGGCATACTTCCGCAGGAGGCGGCGCGTGCGGCTTATGCGCCTCCGTTTTCCATGATCGCCCCGCCGCCAGCGCGTCTCGGCTCAGCCGCGCGGTTTGCGGCGATTGCCGGGCAGCCCCGCGCGCCTCCCCTCTCGATCTGACTGACGGGCAACCACCCGGCACCGCCATTCGGCGGACGACCGCGGTTATCTCTCACTTTCAGATCGAGGAATCATCATGTCTTATAAAGCTTCCCTGGCTCGCGTCGGCGCATTCGCCGCGGCGGCCACGCTCGCCGGAACGGCCTTCGCGGCCGAGCCCCCTCCCCTACCGCCAGTTCCAATCTTTACCTGGAGCGGCCTCTATGTTGGCGCCCAGATCGGCTACGCCTGGGGCAACGATCCCGTCACCTGGTCCGGGATATCGAACGACGATGAACTAGCAGCAGGTACGTTTAGCCAAACACCACAAGGCGTCATCGGCGGCGCCCATGTCGGCTACAATCTCCAGTACAACCAGTGGCTGGTGCTCGGCATTGAAGGCAATGTCGACGGCACAAGTCTGAGCAATACCCGTGTGGTGCCTGTGAATGACGTCTTTGGCGACACTCCGGGGAGCATAACGGCCCGCTCTGAGGGCAATGTCCAAGGCTCACTCCGCGGCCGCATTGGTATCGCCTTCGACCGCGCCCTGATCTACGGCACCGGCGGCGTCGCCTTCACCGGCTACAACACGACCCTTATCGATACGACGGGCTTCTTCACTGGCGCTCCAGGAAGCAATGCGACGTTCTCGAACACGCGCGCCGGCTATACTGTGGGCGGGGGCATCGAATATGCCGTCGCCGACAATTGGTGGGTGCGGGCCGAGTACCGCTATTCGAATTTCGGCCACACCACCGACTTTCCGTTCGCCGGTTCGTTGCCCTTCCCGGACAGCTTCGTTTTCCTGCGGCATCATCTGACCGAGAACCAAGTGCAGGTCGGCTTCAGCTACAGGTTCGACTGGACGATTCCCGGACCAGCCGAGGCTGTGGCTGCCGGACCGGCTTTGCCTCCGGGACCGGCTCTGCCTCTGTATGTCCGTTGAGCCAAGCATCCAAATCGAGGAACAATCATGTCTCATAAAGCTTCGATGGCTTGCGCCGGCGTGTTCGCCGCAGCGGCCAGTCTCGCCGGCATCGGCCCGGCGCTCTCCCACACGATCGTCGGCAACCGGGTGTTCCCCGCCACGATCGCCATCGATGATCCCGGCGTCAATGACGAACTGGGTCTTCCCACGTTCAGCTATTTTCCAAATCCGGATAACTCGAACGAGTTCGACTTTAATGGCGCCTACCAAAAGACGATCACGTACAATCTGTCGTTTTCGATCGCAGACACGTTCACTCATCTCACCAACGCGTTGAAGGCGGATGGGACCGTCGGCACGATCAACGGATGGAAACAGCTTAGAACGCAGCTAAAGTACGTTCCCTACCAGAACGCCGAACATGAATTCATCGTTTCGGTCGCTGGCAGCGTCGCATGGGGCGAAACCGGCAACGACAGCATTATGACCGATGAGTCCACGTTGCTGACGGCGAAAGGCTTCTTCGGCAAGGGCTTTGGCGATCTGGAATACGAATGGCTGCGTCCCTTCGCAGTCACCGGGGAGGTGGATTATACATGGTCAACCCGCCCGATCGACGTGACGGGGGTCGACTCCTTTGGCAACGTTTTGATCAGCCGTACGCCCACCGTTCTGACCTATGGCGCAACGCTGCAATACAGCCTGCTCTATATGAACGCCTTCGTGCATGAGGTGCCGCCGTTCTTCAGGCAGCTCATTCCCACGGTCGAAGTCGTTGCCGCGACTCCGGTTTCGAATATTGGCCCCTCCACCATCGGAGCGACCATCGGAACGCATGAAACTCTCGCCACGGTACAGCCGGGGGTTTTCTATATCGGCAGGCTTGGGGCTGTGTCGTTTGAGCTCGGCGCCGAGGCGGTCATTCCGATTAATCACGCGAGCGGCAGGCATGTTGGCGCGGTGGCCATTCTGGATTTCTTCCTGGATGACATGTTCCCCGATTCGATTGGAAAACCGCTCTTCGGTCCCGCTCAACCGCGGGCCGGTGGGCTCTACTGAGGAGGCAGCCATGCAACGTTTCCTAGAACTTCTCCTTGCGGCGGCTTTGGCCGCCCCGCTTGCCGTTAACGCGGCGCTCGCGCATGCGTTTCTCGATCATGCCGTCCCGGGCGTCGGACTGACTGTGAGCAGCCCGGTGCGCGAGCTCCGACTCTACTATACCCAGGGCGTGGTCACGGCCTTTTCCCATGTACATGTCGTCAGCGCCGCGGGGGCTCAGATTCCGGTCAGCAAACCAGTCAACGATCCATCCGACCAGCAGACGATGATCGTGCGTCTCGGACGCGCGCTGGGGCCTGGCACCTACTCCGTGAGCTGGCAGGTGGTCTCGGTCGATACGCATACGACCCAGGGCACGTTTACCTTCACGGTCTCCTAAAGCCGAGGCGGCGCCTGGCTTCGCCGTGCAAACGGCAGCCGGGCGTCCGCCCCGCAATGCGTGGTGGAAGCCTGGCCGCCGTGTTCCAGGCTTTACGAGAACATGAACGATCGGCAGCTAAAAGGAATTGCCGGCAATGCTGATGGTTTACTTACCCCTCGTCATCGCACGCTGGATCCATTTCGCGTGCGTGTTCGTGCTGTTTGGCTCCTCGTTCTTTTGGATGTACGTGGGAACCGTGCGAGCCTCGTCGGGTCCTGGCGGACTGCCCCAAACCCTTGGCGCGACAATCACCTTGCTCCGTATCGCCGCGCCGGTAGCAGCGATTTCAGGCGTCGCCTGGCTCGCACTGATTTTGATAAATATGACGCAAGATTTTGGCAGCGTCATTAATCACGAAGATCTGCGCCTATTCTTTTTTGAAACGCCGTTCGGCACGGTGTCCTTCTTGCGCCTCGCGCTCCTCGCGATTGCCGTCGTTATCGCCTTCCTGCCTTGGTGCGGCCGCTGGCGGTTTGCCGTTCTCGTTCCGGTCAGCGCCGTGCTTTTGATTACCCAAGCCTGGTTCGGCCATTCGGCCGAAGGGGTTGGGCTTTATCGAGCTACTATGATCACGGTCTATGCCATTCATACGATTGCCGCGGCGGCCTGGGCGGGCGGGCTTCCGGCGCTTCTTTTCGCGCTCATCGAGCAACGCCGCTTCGGGCTTTCGGAAGAAGCACGCGAGTGCACTCTCGATATTTGCTCCCGCTTCTCCTCGATGGCTATGTTCGCGGTCACCTTCGTTGTGGCAAGCGGCGTTGCCAACGCGGGCTTTCGTGTCGCCGGATCCTTCGGCAAGCTTTTCGGCAGCTATTATGGCAATGTGCTGCTCACGAAGGTAGCGATTGTCGCCGCCATGCTGGCGCTGGCCTATTTGAACCGTTTCGTCTTGACGCCGAGGCTGCGCGCCGCGCCGCTCAAGGGCATGACGCAAATCACCAAGCTTCGCTACAGTTTGGCTCTTGACGTTGTGGTCGGTGCGCTTGTTCTTGGCGTCTCGGCTGTCCTCGGCATCACAATGCCACCGCAATAGTGCCCGGCAAGCCCGCGGCGCGGGGTTAAGTTTAGCGAGTTTGCAACGTGGAGCGGTTTTCTGCGTTTGCAAAGAGTGCGGTTCGAACCCAATGCCTCGAACCCGATTAAGATGAGGAGAAAACCATGGACCGTCGTGAATTCATTGCCGTGGCCGGCACCGTCGCCGCGGCTGCTTCAACGTCGCAGGCCTTTGCACAAATGGCTGCTGAAGAGCCGATGATGCATCCGCCGAAATACAAGGCCCTCGAGGACGCCGCCGCGCATTGCGTCGTGACGGGCAATGACTGTCTGAGGCATTGCCTCGGCATGTATAAGATGAAGGACACGAGCATGACGGACTGCGCCGACGCGGCCTTTCAGCTTGTGGCCGGCTGCGCCGCGCTCAACACGCTTGCCGCGGTCAATTCAGTGCATACCGGCCATTTTGCCAAGGTGGTCGAGATGCTCTGCAACGATTGCAAGACGGAATGCGACAAGTTTCCCAAGATTGCGGTATGCAAGACCTGCGGCGACTCATGTAAAACCTGCGCCGAGGAATGCCGTAAGGCTGCTGCTTAACCAATGATTTGGCTGGCGGCTGGGTCCATTTGTCTGTATGTGGCACCCGGCCCAGCCGCTGCCGTTCTTGCCGCCGCAATGAGAACCCTCCCCGCGGCCGGGGATCACCTTCGGGTGCCTCATGCCTGCGACGCCGCATCTCGAAAAGCATTTTTCCGCCTCGGCCCTGGTCCGCGATGTCGTGATTGGCATGGCGGATGGGCTCACCGTTCCTTTCGCCCTTGCGGCGGGCCTAGCGGGGGCCGTGTCCTCGACGGCGATCATTATAACCGCCGGCCTCGCCGAGATCGCGGCGGGCGGGATCGCGATGGGCCTAGGCGGTTATCTCGCGGCGCAAACGGATCTCGAACATTACCATTCCGAGCTGCAACGAGAGAGAGCCGAGATCAAGCAGGTACCCGAAACCGAGCGCGCCGAAGTCAGGCAAATTCTGCGCGAACAGGGCCTCGATCCCGCCCTGACCGAAACGGTAACCGCCGCCCTCACCCGCGACCCGGACCGTTGGGTCAATTTCATGATGCGTTTCGAGCTTGGCTTGGAAGAGCCGGAGGCAGGCCGGGCCCTCAAAAGCGCTGTCACGATCGGCGGCGCCTATGTCGGCGGCGGTCTTATTCCGCTAGCGCCATATTTCCTGCGGGACACGGTTTCCCGCGCGCTTCCGGTTTCGATCGCGGTGACCCTGGCCGCACTACTAATCTTTGGCGGCGTCAAGGGCCAATTGACCGGCGTCGCGCCGCTCCGCAGCGCCTTGCAGACGGCGATCGTCGGCTCGCTTGCCGCCGCCGCCGCCTTTGCCATCGCGCGGATCGTTGGCCGCTGACGGCGGCCCCGGCCCAATCGACGGAGGCTTCCGGCAAGCACAGAGATTGCGAGCCCCGTCGTTCAGCCGCCGATCATGGTGGTAATGACCTCGCCCCCGCGCGAGATTGTCAATTTCCAATAGTTACGATGCTCGCTCACCGCCGCTTCGAGCTCGCGCGTGGTGCCGATCGTCTTGTCGTTGATGGACATGATTACGTCGCCCTTTTGAAAATTGACCATCGCCGCCCGCGAGCCGTCCTCGACGTCGCTGACGACGACTCCATCGCTCACGCCACGGAGGGATAATTCTTCCAAAACCGCCGGCGACAGGTTTATCACCGTCATGCCGGTGAAGGGCGAGGAGCCGGTGAGCTTGATTGGAACTCGGGCCGGAATTTCCGGGGCCGGACTCAGTTTGAGCGAGACAGTGCTCTGTTTGCCGTTACGAATCAGGGTAAGGGAGGCAACGCCGCCGAGCGGTTTCGTGGCCATCCGATAGCCGAGACCCTCGGGATCCTCAACGCTCTGGCCATCGATGGCGGTGATGAGATCGCCGCGTCGTAACCCCGCCGCGGCGGCCGGACCGCCGGCAGAGAGATCGGCGACAAGCGCGCCGGACGGCCGGTCGAGGCCAAGCGAATCGGCGATTTCCCTGGATACGACCTGCAGGCTCGCGCCGAGCCAAGGGCGCCGCACCGCTTGGCCTCCGCCTTTGGCGGCGGCGATCACGATCTTCACCATATTAACCGGGATCGCGAAACCGATTCCGATCGAGCTTCCGGTTTGCGAAAAGATCGCGGAATTGATGCCGACGAGCTTAGCCCGCATATCGACCAGGGCACCGCCCGAATTGCCCGGATTGATCGCGGCGTCGGTTTGAATAAAAAATCCGTAATCGGATATGCCAACCTGGGTGCGGGCCAGCGCCGAGACGATTCCCTGGGTCACCGTTTGCCCGACCCCGAACGGATTGCCAATGGCCAGCACGATGTCGCCGACTTCGAGCGCGTCGGAATCGCCCAATTCCATCACCGGAAAGTTCTCGCCTCCCTTCAAGCGCAAGACCACAAGATCGGTTCGCTGATCGCGCAGCACGATCCCGGCGTCAAACTCACGCTTATCGGCAAGCGCGATTTTCACATCCGTCATGCCTTCGATGACGTGATAATTGGTGACGACGAGGCCCGACGCATCGACGAGGACGCCGGAGCCGAGCGAGCGCGCGGTCCGGCCGCCTTGCCCGGAATTGCCGCCCTCGCCGAAGAAGTGCCGGAAAATCGGATCGTCGAAGAGCGGATTGCGCGGCCGCTTGTCCGTCCTTGAGGCATAGACATTGACGACGGCGGGTTGCGCCTTCTTGACGACTGGCGCGAATGACAACAAAACGTCGCTTTGCGACAGCGGCGTCTGCCGCGGCGACTCGGCGCTCGCGGAAACGGCAAACAGAACCAATCCCAGAAGCAAAGCGGTCAAGGCCCGGAGCAAACCAAGCGAGGGCGTGTTCATGGATCGCTCCAAACCAGCGGACCTGACCCTCGTAACGGATTTGAGCGAGAACCGGTTCGCGTCCAGGCAATGCGCCACGCGGGCGCACGCCGGTCCCCACGAACCGTGCCTAAGCCGCCGCCTCTTCTTTGGCGTCCCCTACCGGACCCGAATCCAGGCCCTTGGCATCGACATCGCGGTCGACAAATTCGATGACCGCCATGGCGGCATTATCGCCATAGCGGAATCCCGCCTTCAAAACTCGCGTGTAGCCGCCATGCCGGTCCTTGTAGCGCGGGGCGAGCACAGCGAACAGCTTGGCCACGAGGGGGGCATCCTTGATTTGAGCGATCGCTTGGCGTCGCGCATGCAGATCGCCGCGCTTGCCGAGAGTGACCAGCTTCTCGACGATCGGGCGCAAATCCTTTGCCTTCGGCAGCGTGGTGACGATCTGCTCGTGCTTGATCAGCGCTTGGCACATATTGGAAAACATTGCCTTGCGATGTTCATGCGTGCGGCCGAAGCGGCGCTTGGCGTATCCGTGATACATGGCATTCTCCATTATTTTCGCGGCCGCCGTGCCAAGGTACGGCCGCGCCCGTTTACACCCCTCTCGCGTTGTACGCGAGGGGCCGGATTATCCAATCAGTAATGTTCCTCGAACCGCTTGGCGAGCTCATCGATATTGTCCGGCGGCCACCCGGTGACATCCATCCCGAGGTGGAGGCCCATCTGGGCCAGCACTTCCTTGATCTCGTTCAGCGATTTGCGCCCGAAATTCGGCGTGCGGAGCATTTCCGATTCGCTCTTTTGAATGAGATCCCCGATGTAGACAATATTGTCGTTCTTCAGGCAATTCGCCGAGCGCACCGAGAGTTCGAGCTCATCGACCTTTTTGAGGAGCGCCGGGTTGAAGGCGAGTTCGGGAATCGACGGTGTCGCCTCGATCCGGTGCGGCTCCTCGAAGTTGACGAAGACATTGAGCTGGTCCTGCAGGATACGCGCCGAGAAAGCGATCGCATCTTCGGGCGACAGCGATCCGCTGGTCTCCACTTGCATGGTAAGCTTGTCGTAATCGAGGATTTGCCCTTCCCGCGTGTTCTCGATCCGGTAGCTTACTTTCTTGACCGGCGAGTAGAGACTATCGACCGGGATCAAGCCGATCGGCGCGTCTTCCGTCCGGTTACGGTCGGCCACGACATAACCCTTGCCGGTGTTGACCGTGAATTCCATGCGGATTTCGGCTCCTTCGTCGAGAGTGCAAATGACAAGCCCGGGATTGAGGATCGAAATATCGCCGGTCGTGCCGATGTCGGCGGCGGTGACCTTGCCGGGACCCTGCTTCCGCAAAACCATGCGCTTCGGGCCATCGCCCGGCATCTTGAGGGCGATGTCCTTGATATTGAGGACGATGTCGGTCACGTCCTCGCGCACGCCGGGGATCGTCGAGAACTCGTGCAGGACTCCGTCGATATGGACCGAGGTAATCGCCGCGCCTTGCAGCGACGACAATAGAATGCGGCGCAGCGAATTGCCGAGGGTTAGGCCAAAGC
>JBOHJQ010000009.1:0-55025 GCA_050728655.1 Methylocella sp. | reverse complement strand
CATCGACGCAGATGAAGGCCCCAGCGATCCCTCCGCTCGCCAGAAGGCCCCATCCCCAGACCTCGCGCATGGCGATGAACAAAAGCGCCGAGGTCATAAGCATGGTCGCGGAAACAGCGATGCCGTAGGCGGCGGCCAGATTGTCGGACTTGCCGAAGAATAGCGCCAGGCCGACAGTGACGACCATGAGCAACCAATTAATAGCGCCGACATAAATCTGCCCGTAGCCTTTCTCGGAGGTCTGCTTGATCCGCAGGCGCGGCAGCCAGCCGAGCTGGATCGCTTGCCGGGTCATCGAGAATGCTCCGGTGATGATCGATTGGCTCGCGATGATCGTCGCAATTGTCGCTAGGACTACGAAAGGAATGAGCAGCGGCTCGGGACACAGCCGGTAAAAAATATTGTCGGCAGTTGAAACCCCTTCGAGGACAATGGCGCTTTGCCCGGCATAATTCAGGATCAAGCTCGGGAAGACGATGCCCGACCAGGCGAGCCGGATCGGGCGACGACCGAAATGCCCCATGTCGGCATAGAGCGCCTCGGCGCCGGTTACGCAGAGAAAGACGCCGCCCAGAACAAGGAAGCTCGCGTAGCCGTTGGAAAACAGATAGCGAAGCCCGTAGAGCGGATTTAAGGCTGCGAAGACCGCCGGGTGCCGCGTGATTCCCCAAATGCCAAGCACCGCGATTGACAGAAACCAGAGGCCCATGACTGGGCCGAACGCCTTGCCTATTCGCGCTGTGCCCAACGGCTGGATCGCGAAGAGGGCAACAAGAATAGCGACGGCCGCCGGAAGGACGTAGGATTTCAATGCCGGGGTCGCGATGTTCAGTCCTTCGAGAGCGGAGAGGACCGAGATCGCGGGGGTGATCGCGCCGTCGCCGTAAATCAGCGCGGCACCGAACAGACCAACGGCGACGATCGCCGGCCTCCGATGTTTCTTGATGCCGAGCAGCGCCATGAGGGCGAGAATGCCGCCCTCGCCGTCATTGTCGATGCTCATCGCGCAGATCACGTATTTTACCGACGTGACGATGATTAGTGTCCATAGGATCAGCGAGAGAACGCCAAGGACGACGTCCGGCGTCGGCGTGTCGCCAGTCAGGGCGAGGACGGTCTTCAGCGTATAAAGCGGGCTGGTGCCGATGTCGCCGAAGACGATTCCGAGCGCGCACAGACCCATCGCCGCGAGACTCGACCGGCCGATGGAGCGAGTGGCATCAGGCTGCGGGATGTTGGATACGGCTTGCTGCATCGGGTCAAAACCTGCAACTTCAGACATGCGTGCGTCGTTATTGAGCTACGCCCGTGCCGGCCAGACACCAGAGCGCCGGGCTGTGTGTCCCCGTTCGCGCGTGACAACCCCGAGAGACCAGCCCGGATTTGGCGACACGGCTCTCAGCGATCGCGCGCCGGGACACTGGCCCGACCTATCGCGAGATGCTGACGTGGATGGCGAAGGAGCGCGGCATCGACACGCGAGGGGACGGACAGTCTCATCCGCTCGGGTCGTGTCCGCAAGGGCAAAAAGCGCGCCAAACAGGATTCGTTGAGCAACGCTGGTCCCAAGGCTGCTCACGATCAGAGCTTATCCTATCCACTTTGGAAGGCATGCTCATGCTGGGGCGCCTTTCCGGCCAGACGCCGGGACTCGACGCGACCATCGTGGCGCTGCTTAACTGGCGCCGGCCATCTTCCCCTACCGGTGGCGCGCCCGCGTCGCATTAAACGTGTGTGATCCCTTTGCGAAACGTTTAATCGAGCGCGGGGCTCGATGGCATAATTAACCGTTCCACGCGAGCGTCGCGGCTCCAAGTATTACCCGCAACGCCTGGATGGCGTTGCGGGCTTTTGGCGAACGCCTCGTCGTGTTACCAACCGCGGCAAGCATAAGGGTGCCAGTAACACCACCCGCCGCCGCGCCAGCCCCAGCCGCGGTGCCAGCCCCAGCCCCGGTGCCAGCCCCAGCCGCGGTGCCAGCCGCGGTGCCAGCCCCAGCCCCGGTGCCAGCCGCGGCCACGCCACCAAACTTGCTCGACCTTAGCAGCGTCAGCGCCGTCAGTTAGGATAGCGGCCGTCGGCGGCGCGGTGACGACGCCTGGCAACGATCCCGGAACTGTCATCGCGCCGGCGTCCACGGATGCTGCGCCAAGGAACAGAGCGCCCCCCGCAAGGCTCAAAGCATAGATACGAAATGTACGCTTCAGCATGTCTAGATCCTTTCTCTTCAGTCTTTCAACTCAATAAGAATGCGACAGATGCCATGAATACACGCTGAACGAAGAATTCATTACGAATAATTCATTCGGAGCGGCGTCAGCGCGCGCCGCCCCGAGGATTGCCGCCCCGATCGCCCCGATCCGGCAATTGGTTGCATATCATCCAATCAAGACCCCCAGCTAATTAAATCTTAGCAATATCACGTCATTCTGGCGGCGAGCGCCCGTTGACGGGATCGGCTCAAACTGGTCTAAATCGGGCGCCGTTGGCCGCGAGCCGTGTGTTCGCGTAGCCATTCGAGACCGCACCTGATGAATTTGCTGACGCCTTTCGCCAACGCCTGGCACCATCGCGAGTTGATCAGGGCGGTGGTGCGGCGCGAATTGGCGGTTCGTTTTCGCGGCACGATCCTTGGCTGGGTGTGGGCGATCTTCGGGCCTCTCGTCATGCTCGGCGCATATACGGTGGTTTTTTCGCACGCGGTGGGTCTTCCGGCGTCGGCAAGAGGGGGCGGGCCGGGAAGTTACGCTTTGTCAATCTTTACCGGATTGATTGTCTTCAATCTGTTCAGCGAACTCGCCTACCGCGCGCCGGGGCTTTTGCATGAACACGCGGGCGTCATTAAAAAGTCGATTTTCCCGAGCGAGACCTTGGCCTGGACGGCGACGATCCGCGCCGCCGTATATGCCGCGATAAGCTTGGGCGTTCTCCTCGTTTTCGAGCTGGCGCTGACGTGGTCGCTGCCGCCGGCGAGTTTGGCTCTGCCCTTGGTCGTTGCGCCGCTCTTTGTGTTCCTGCTTGGAATCTGCTGGTTTCTCATGGCGCTTGGATCGTTTACCCGCGATGTCGCACATCTCATGATCTCGATCGTGCCGGTCTTCATGTTCGCGACGCCGATCTTTTATTCGATCGACGACGTGCCGCCCGATCTGCGCATCTATCTGCATCTCAACCCGATCGGAAATTACGTCGAGATGATCCGCGATCTTCTCTTGTTCAATAGATTCCCGGGGCTCATCCTTTATTGCGGGACGGTTTTGGCCTCGCTCCTCGTTTTCTTTTTCGCCTATCGTTTCTTCATGCAATACAAGGCCGTGTTCGTCGATGTCATCTGATCTTGTCATCAGCTGCGATCGGGTTGGCAAGGCATTCCAGCTCTATATGCGGCGCAACGATCAGCTCAAACAGGCGATCTTCGGGCATTGGAAGCAGTTCTACCATCAGCATTGGGTGCTGCGGGACATCAGCTTCAAGGTTCGCCGCGGCGAAACGATCGGCATCGTCGGCCGCAATGGCGTCGGCAAAACCACCCTCTTGCAAATCATCTGCGGCATCACCTTGCCAACGCTCGGCAGCGTGCAGGTTAATGGGCGAGTGGCGCCGATCCTCGCGCTTGGCGCTGGCTTCGACCATGAGCTCACCGGCCGGGAAAACGCCTTGATCGGGGGCGCCATTTTGGGCATGCGGCGCGCCACCGTCGAGGCGAGGCTTGCCGACATCGCCGCCTTTGCAGAAATTGGCGACTTCTTTTATCAACCGCTCAAGCTCTACTCGAGCGGCATGTCGGCGCGGCTTGCTTTTGCCATCTGCGCCCATGCCGATGCCGATATTTTGATCGTGGACGAAGCGCTCTCGGTCGGCGACGCGGCCTTCCGCGCCAAATGCGACGATTTTATCAAGGATTTCGCGAACCACGGCACGATCCTCGTCGTCTCCCACGATCTCGAAACCCTGGAGGAGATCTGCGACCGGGTCATCTGGATCGAGGATGGCGTTGTGCAGGGCATGGGTGCCGCCAAGGACGTCATCGCGAGCTACCGCGAGGCGATCGACGGCAGGCCGGTGCCAGCGCTTGCCGCGGGCTTCTGACCCATGGGACATCGATATCAAACCGGCTATTGGCTAGTGCCGCTTGGAGCGGGAAGCCGGAATCTCGCGAAAAACCGCACTTGACATACTGTAAGCGATCGCTTACCGTAAGGAGTGACTTACGGAGAGGCATTGACGGCTTTGGCCGAACCCTCGCGCCGCCGGGTCTTCGAGCGGCTCAAATCCGGGCCGCTCGCGGTCGGCGCCATCGCGCGTGATATGCCGGTGAGCCGGCCCGCCGTGTCGCAGCATTTGAAGGTGTTGAAGGAGGCTGGGCTCGTGGCGGACCGGCCGGAAGGAACGCGCCGTGTCTATTACATCGATCCGCACGGCCTAGCCGCATTGCGCCGGTGGCTCGATCAGTTTTGGGACGAGGCGCTGCTGGCATTTCAAGCCGAAGTCGAACGGCCGCCGAAACAAAAGAAGGAACCAAAGGCATGACGCACTCCGTCAGCATAGCACCGGTACGCAAGAATATCCGCGTCAAGGCGAGCCAGGCGCATGCCTTCGAGGTCTTCACATCCGGGCTCGGACGCTGGTGGCCGCATAAGGCGACGATTGGTAATCCGCCTCTGAAAATGGTGGTCATGGAAACGCGGCTTGGCGGGCGTTGGTATGAGGAAAGCGAGGATGGCTCGCAAGCCAATGTGGGCAGGATCCTTGTTTGGGAACCGCCGCAACGGTTCGTCGTCAGCTGGGACATCAACAGCAACTGGAAGCCCGACACCTCGGTAAGCTCCGAGGTCGAAGTCAGGTTCATCCCGGATGGTCCCGACGCCACGCTCGTCGAGCTGGAGCACCGCAACTTCGAGCGGATGGGTGCGGAGGCCGGGGCAAAGATGCGCAAGGATGTGGATGGCGGCTGGCCCGGCATCCTCGAAGGCTTCCAGCGCGAAGCCGAGGCGTAAAGGCGCGCGAGGCAACCGAGCCGGCGTGGATCATCACAGTCGTGCAGCAACAAGGAGCAATCAATGGCCATCGAACTCTATGTCTTTCCGCCGAGCCCACGCGCTTTCAAGGCGATGGCGGTTGCCAATCATCTCGGTCTCGATTGGACGCTACAATTTGTCGATGTGACCAAGGGCGATCTGAAGACACCGCAATATGTGGCGCTCAATCCCAATATGCGGATGCCAACCCTAAAGGACGGCGATTACGTGCTGTGGGAATCAAACGCGATTGGCCAATATCTGGCATCGAAGCGGCCGGAGAGCGGGCTGATGCCCAAGGATGAGCGCGGCCGGATCGACGTGACGCGCTGGCAGTTTTGGGACCTTGCGCATTGGGACTCGGCGTATGCGATCATCCTATTCGAATATGTTGTAAAGCCGTTCATCATGAAGGCCGGCGAACCGGATCTGGCCGCGGTCGCCAGGGGCACCGAGCTATTCCATCGCGCGGCAAAGGTGCTCGACGGCCAGCTCAGGAACAAGAAATTCGTCACCGGCGACACGCTAACTCTCGCGGATTTCTCGCTCGGCGCCCCGCTGAACTATGCCGAAATGGCGCATCTTCCGCTTGAGCCTTATAGCGAGATCAGGCGCTGGCATGCTGCCCTGAGCGCGCTACCGGCGTGGCAGAAAACCGTGGCGCAGGCGGCGTTGCCAGCCGCCGCTGCCGCCTGATTGCTTCAGCGGTCTCGCGTGTGCGGAAGTCCGGAGCGTGCAACGGAGGCCGCAACACGTCAGCGCCTACCGGCTTGACCCCGAATGTCTGCTGTGGATCCGAAGCCGTCCTTCAAACCGAGACACTTGCCGCAGCGGTGTTCTTGGCCAGCGGAAAATTCGCGTTTTGCCGCTCGATCAGGATGATGGCGGCAGCAAATTCCACGACGATCGCGAGGCCGACGACAAAGACGAAACGCGGATCTTGACGGACCAGCGTTTCAGCGGAAACGAGGATCGCGACATGGATTGCCGGGATCGCGAGCACGGTCGCCATCGCCGCCGAAGCGCCGCCGCTCGCGGACGCGACGTTTAAGACAAGCCCGATCGCGAGCAGCGCATGGACCAGGGCGAGCAAAGGAATGCCGCAGCGTTTCGCGGCCTCGCTCATCCATTCGGCGAATTGACGCGGGTCTTCGCCGCTTGACGGCCGCTCGCGAAAGAATTCGAGGAACGGTAGCTCGAAGACACCTCGCCAGCTGCGTCGCGGCAGGCCGCCGGAGCCTTGCATGCCGATCGGCATCGCATATTCGTCGAAATTCGCTGTCCGTATCGAGGAGCCGTCGGCGGGAATTGTCTCGATCGAACCATCGCTCATGATCAATACGACACCATTCGCGTTGCGGCGAAATTCCGCCTCAGCGGCGGTGATGATCTGCTCCTCGTTCTTTTCGGCGTTGAAGTCATGGATGAACATGCCGGAAACGACATCGGCGGAACGCCAGCGGCGGAAATAGAGCGTCCGCGCGCCATTGTCGAAGGTGTAGAATTGCGCTGGCTCGAGCATCCGGTGATTGAGCGAATTGCGAATCACGTAAATCACGTCATGCATCTGGCCAACATAAGCCGGCGCGATGACCGACGAGGTCCAATAGCCCACCGCCGCCGCGGCAATGGCGACGGAAGCGGCGGGTAGTGAGATCGCCCAGGCCGAGAGGCGCATGGAGTAAAGAACCGCGATCACGCCGTCGGCCGACATCCGCGCGAATTCGAGAGCGACGGCGACCCCAACCGCCATCGGCAAGGCGATATAGAGCACCGTCGGCAGGATGCCGAGAAGGGCCGGCATCAGCAGTCCGCCGCGGATCGCGGCCGCCGGAAGATATTGAAAGAGCGTGGTCATGACGACCGGAACGCAAAGCCCAGTTGCGATTAAAAGGGTCGCGAGCACGATCCGTTTCGAAAGATAGAAAAAGAGGAGGCGAGGCATTGGACAATCCCGATCGCGCCTGACCTTTGGCGCCCGCGGATAAATCACGTTTTCACCCGCGCCGCGGCTTTTGCGGCGAATTGGCGCCAAGCCGCATCGAAAACGCGGCCGGAAGGGAGACTAACCGCGCCTGCCCAATGGGCGAAATAGATTTTATCGCCGAAGACATCGAGCGGTCCCCCGGCGTCGAAAGTTACCCCATTGGCCTTGTAGTAGCTCTCGCCGGAGGCGCCCGGAATACAATCGCGCAAGGGGGTGATCTTCAAACCCATTCGGTGCGCGACGAAATTGGTCACCGGCTGGGCGAACAGCATGCCGCGCTGACGCACGGCATGAAAGATCGCTTCGTCCTTGTCGATTACGTCATGGAAGTCCTTCAAGCCAAGAATCTCTTTCGAGGCGACGAAGAATCCATCGTTGAAGAGCATCGCGCCGCGAAGAAAGTCATATTGCTCGCGCCTTTTATTGTAGACATAATCCGCCGTCGGCGCGGCCACGATGAAGTCGCTCTTACCTGGTTCGAGGCGGCCGAACATCTCGCGAAAATCGCGAAACAGGATGATATCGACATCGAGATAGATGACCTCATCGAGCGGCAGCGCGAGGGCAAGAAATTTCCGCAGACGTCGACGATGGCCTGGAAACATCGGGTAAAGCCGCTTGGCCAAGGCGTCGAGCTCGGCGCTGTCCGGCTCGACGAAATGGACGCCATAAATTCCGGCGGCCCGGCGCGTCAATGCGACGTTTTCGTCATAAGGGATGAGATAGAGAGGGGTCGCCGCATTTGTGGCAAGATAGCTTTCGAGAAAGGGCAGAAGCCAATTGACGATCTTGTCGTTGGCGATGATCGCCATGCCATGGTTTTTTGAAGGGCAAGAGGAATTTTGCATTTTGCTCTAGTATTCAACTTTGTCGCTGCCGTCGCCATAAGGATCGACCGCGAGCGGCATCGCTTCTCGTCTTAAATTCGACGGCGAAGCTGCTTTTTCGCGGAATGCAGCTCAAGCTGTAGGGAAGCTCCCGCTTTCCTGTAGCGTGACGAAGGCACTAGGATCAAGCCGTGGCTATGCCTGGCGCACATGGCCGCGAAGGCGGAATGTAAGGAGCGAGCGCAGGCGCGAAAGCCGCTGGCTCCACGATTGGTAGGGACTCCGCTCAATGCTTGACGGCGCCGTTGACAAGGCCTTGCCGCTTGCTTTGCCGCTGACAGGCAGAACGGTGGCGATTGTTCATCCGGCATGGCATTCCTGCGGCAGCCACCAGGTGTTCGTCTCCCAGGCGCGGGCCTATCGCAGCCTCGGCGCGAAACTCATCAGCATCGCGATCGCCGACGCGCCGGGCGCAACCGAGGGTTCCAACCGGCACAAATCCTATATGGCGGCGACAGCCGATCTCGAAGCCGACCTGCGTCTTTTCATGGGCATCCCTTTGCACGAGGTTCTTAATCCTAGGTTCCTGCGCGTGGCGTGGCGATGGTTGCATGGGAATTTTGCCGAAATTCTGTTCGAGACGACCAAGCTCATTCCGGTCCCGGAAGCGTTCGCGCTTGCGCCACGGGTCGATCTCCTCCACTGCAATCATTTTTTCTGCATGCCCGTGGCGATCCGCCTGCGCGAGCGGCACCATTGTCCGATCGTTCTCGACACCCACGATCTCCAGGCCCGCCAATATGTCCTGCGCAATCATGCGGGCTGGGCCTTGCCACCAGTGGCGCGCTACGAAGACATGCTCGCGATCGAACTCGGCGCCATGCGGCTGGCCGACATTTTGGTGCATCTCAACGATGAAGAGGCAGCCGCTTTCAAAAAGCTCATTCCGGATCGGCGGCACGTATTGCTCTATCCCGCCGTCAAAGCCATGCCGGCAGGGCCAGGCGGCGGCGATCCGATCATCGTCGCTAGCGCCAATTCCGCCAATCGCCTCGGCCTCGTCTGGTTTTTAAAAGAGGTATTGCCGCTTGCGCCGGATGTCCCGATCAGGATCCTCGGCAATATCGACCGCCCGATTAAATGGAGTGCGCCGGGTCTGTTCAAGGCGCATGCCGGGCTGTTCCGGGGAAGGTTCCGGGTCGAGGAGCTCCATGACGCTTATGCTAATGCCGCGGCCGTTCTGCTGCCAGCAACGGCTGGACACGGAATCTCGATCAAGACCATCGAAGCGCTGTCTTGCGGGGCGCCCTTGATCGCGACGCCACTCGCATTTCGCGGTCTCCCCGTCAACGCGGCCGGCCTTCCAAACGTGACGGTCGCGGAAGACGCCGCCGGCTTCGCGGCGGCCTTGCGTCGCGCCTATGCCGCGCGTCATTTGCCAGGCGCAAGCCGGGAGTTGGCGGCCACCCGCCGGATCTATCAACAGCATTTTGCATTCGACGCTTATCGCAAATCGCTATGGGCGATAGTGGAGCCGCTAGTACAGACTTGATGGGGATATCCGCGCGAAACCAGCTTACCCCCGTTCCACCCGGAACTGCTTGGGAAATTGGGTTCCGGCCGTGTCGATTTGGTCGGCGTTGCCGGCCGAGCGGCGCAGGCCCGGCCTTGTGACAAGAGGTTCCAGGCTCGCCGGCAGCACGGCCCTGTTGATGTAGGCGCCGAAACGTCCGTGCAGTCCAAAAGAATGTAGTCGTCCCGGCGCCTGTCCGGGCGAAACGATTCCGGCGCGTCGATTTTCGGCGGAGAGGCGATTGTCTGATGTCACGCCAAAAGATTCATGATACGCACTTAGCACATTCCCGGTTATCTGGGGAATGCCAAGAATAAGCGCCTATTCAGGAAGCTCTAATGGGAGAGACCCCATGAAATCGTATTTCGGTTCATTGGTTCTTTTGCTCAGTGCTACGATGGCCCAGGCCGGGATAAGCTCCAATGATCCGCTTCCCAAGCGGATTCTGACCTGTGGTGGAAGTGTGATTATAGAGATCGGCCCCCGTCTCGAAGGCGACACTGACTTTAGTACCGGCACATCCATTTCTTATAAGAATGGTGGTGGTCAGGTAAGCTACGACAAGATTCCCGCCATTGTAAGTTCCAAGAAAGGCGACCACGTCCTCATTTGCCTGGTATTTGTTCCGGAGAAATGCCCGAAGGGCGATACGCGCGGCAAAATCTACACGACAACAAACCTGCGCACTCTTGAATCATGGACTCTTCCGGACTCTCAGCACAGTTGCGGTGGCGCTTAAGCGCTAAACCAAAATTCCCCGGATGGGCGCCGCACCCGATCGCTTCAGGATTTCGTGTTCTCCGACGCGTTTCGCGACAGCCCATGTCGTAACGCCACTATTGCGCTATCGGCGAAAATGGCGGGAAGAATTGGCGACGCGGTGACGCAGTCCCGGAAGGCGGCGCGGAGTTGACGCGTAGGCGCCGGGTCTACCGCCAGCAGCTAGTTATCGATCACGAAGCGGGTGAAGCCCGTTGCGGGAAGAGGGTTTTGAGAACGGCCGGGAAATTCGAGGCCGCTGCAGCCGGAAGCGCCTTCGCGCCCGCCGCCGTAAGGCTCGCATAAGCCCGGCAAAGTAACCACAAGCCTATGATGCCAGATAAGTTTCAAGCTTTCCTGGCATCCCGGCGTTGGGTTGCGCCTGCTTGCCGCGGCGATTTCTGGAAAGCCGGTCGCAACCTAACGTCTCCGGCAACAAAATATTATGGGTCCGCGTCTAGTTTGAAGCGGGCGCAACGAGGCCCTCCAAGTGACGCTAGCCGCGATGACACAAGAAGCCCGCCTGGCACGCCTATCCGGCGCATTGCACAGCAATGACCCGGCCAACAGTGATTCGGCCTATCCCGTGGCTCAGTTGGGTCCGGGCTCCAGCCTTGCTGGCGCCTATCTCAATCAATTCAATGAAATGGTAAAATTGATCGAGCAGCTTCCCGGCGCGCCGGAATTGATTGGCGATTTATTGAACTGGCAACCGACGACCTACCAGGCTTATTTCGCCGCGTCGGCGATGCCAGGCCGCGCCTCCGCGACCGATGTGTATGCCTCGTTGAACCGTTGCGTGCGGCAAAATTTCGAGGAGATTGTCGATGATCTCGACCGCAAGGCCCTCGGCGCCTTGGCCGCGATTAGACGCCACTACAAGACCCATGGGGAAGCCCGCCCCGACATCTTGACGGACATTTGCGCCCGCGCGGGAACGCACCTTCGCGAAGTGCTCGGCAAGGCAACCGATCTCGTCAATTTTGTTCCAGGCGGGCCGGGCAATTTCGCGCCGCGCCGGAAGCTCCGTATCTCGCAAGCTTGAACGCAAGCAATTGGACCGCAGTGCGGCCCGGATTCTCAACCGGGCGAGCGCGCAACGCGGCCGGAATCAGCGCGCCACACCGGCACCAACCCAACCGAGCGGTTTGGCTTAAGGCTCGCAGCGCGCCTTTGCCTTTCCTGGCACGCGGGTTAAAACCCAAGACTTGGTTGAACCCGCCGCCCCCTCGCTCCTCCTGATCGCGTTTCTGCAACAATGCGCCTGTCCCGTTATTTTCTGCCGATTCTGCGCGAGACGCCGAAGGAAGCCGAGATTGTCTCGCACCGCTTGATGTTGCGCGCCGGCATGATCCGGCAGGAGGCGGCGGGGATTTACGCTTGGCTGCCGCTCGGGCTTCGCGTCTTGCAAAAAGTTGGGCAGATCGTGCGCGAGGAAATGGACAGGGCAGGCGCGATCGAACTCTTGATGCCGACCCTGCAGCTCGCCGATCTGTGGCGGGAAACCGGCCGCTACGAGGCCTATGGCCCGGAAATGCTGCGGATCAAGGACCGTCACGAGCGGGAACTCCTCTATGGCCCGACCAACGAGGACATGATCACCGAGATCTTTCGCGCCTATATCCGTTCCTACCGCGATCTGCCCAAAATCCTTTACCACATCCAATGGAAATTCCGCGACGAGCAAAGGCCGCGCTTCGGCGTTATGCGGGGCCGCGAATTCCTGATGAAGGATGCCTATTCCTTCGATGTCGACGAAGCGTCGGCGCGGCTTTCCTACAACAAGATGTTCGTCGCTTATTTGCGGATTTTTTCCCGCATGGGGTTGAAGGCGATCCCGATGCGCGCCGAGACCGGGCCGATCGGCGGCGACTTGAGCCATGAATTCATCATTTTGGCGGAGACCGGCGAGTCGGCGGTATTTTGCCACGCCGAAGTCTTGGATTTGCCCATCCCGCCCGAGGATACCGATTACGACGGCGACCTCGCGCCCATCTTCCACGCATGGACGAAGCTTTATGCGGCGACCGGGGACGTCCATGATCAAGCCCGTTTCGAGCGCGAGACGCCGGCGGAAAAGCGCATCCAAACGCGCGGCATCGAGGTCGGCCAGGTGTTTTATTTTGGCGAGAAATATTCCAAGCCGATGCGGGCCTTGATCACCGGCCCCGACGGAGTCGAGCGGCCGTTCCAAGGCGGCTCCTATGGAGTCGGCGTGTCGCGTCTCGCCGGCGCCGTGATCGAGGCGAGCCATGACGAAAATGGGATTATTTGGCCCGCGGCGGTCGCGCCTTTCAAGGTAGGATTGGCCAATCTCAAGGTTGGCGACGGCGAAACGGACGCCGCCTGCGCGGCGATTTACGCCGCTCTCGAAAAAGCCGGCGTGGAGGTGCTCTATGACGACACGGACGAGCGCCCCGGCGCCAAATTCGCCAAGCTCGATCTGATCGGGTTGCCTTATCAGATCATCGCTGGCCCCAAGGGACTGGCCTCGGGGACGGTGGAACTCAAGACAAGGACGACCGGCGCGCGCGAAAACCTCGCCCCCGGCGCGGCGATCGCACGGCTCGCTCGCTCATGATGGAAGTCTCGCAAGGCACAAAGCCGTTCGCGCCCTTCGAGTGGATGATCGCGCTGCGCTATCTGCGCGCGCGGCGCAAGGCGAGCTTTGTTTCGGTCATCGCCTTTTTCTCCTTTCTCGGAATTGCGCTGGGCGTCGCGACGCTGATCGTCGTCATGTCGGTGATGAATGGTTTTCACAAGGAATTGCTCGACAAGATCGTCGGCATCAACGGTCATATTTTCCTGCAGGCCGCCGACACCCAGCTCACCGATTACGATGAAGTGGTAAGGCAAGTCGCCGCGGTGCCCGGCGTCGAATTGGTCATCCCGCTGATCGAGAGCCCGGCGGCGGCTTCGACCTCCAGCATGGCCTTTTCCCTCGTGCGGGGAATAAGGGAGGCCGACATTAAGCGCCTCCCAGGAATAGCCCGCAATGTCAAGCAAGGCACGCTCGACGGTTTCGATACGGCCGGCGGCGTCGCGATCGGCCAAAGGCTCGCCGAAAATCTCGGGCTTCGCATCGGCGACAAGCTGAAAATCCTGATCGCGAACGGCGCCCAGACGCCCTTCGGCATCGTTCCGCGCAGCAAGGTCTATCCGGTCACCGCGATCTTTCAGATTGGCATGGCGGAGTTCGACAATCTCTTCGTCTATATGGCCTTGTCCGAGGCGCAGGGCTTCTTCAACAAGGATAATCAGGCAAGCGTCATTGAGATTTTCGTGGGCCGGCCCGAGGAGCTCGACGCGGTCAAGGGCAACATCGGCCGGGCGGTGACGCGGCCGATGATCATGACCGACTGGCGCGAGCGCAACAAGACATTCTTCGATGCGCTGAACGTGGAACGCAATGTCATGTTCATTATTCTTACGCTGATCGTGCTTGTCGCCGCGCTCAATATCGTGTCGGGGCTGATCATGCTCGTCAAGGACAAGGGCCGCGACATCGCGATCCTGCGCACCATGGGCGCGACGCAAGGCGGCGTCATGCGAATCTTCCTCATCACCGGCGCCTCGATCGGGGCCGCCGGAACGCTCGCCGGCTGCCTTCTCGGCCTCACCCTCGCGAGCCATGTCGAGGAAGTTCGCCAACTCTTGAACCGGCTTCTCAGCGCAAATTTGTTTCCAGCCGAGATTTACTTCCTCTCGAAAGTGCCCTCCGTGGTCGATCCTGGCGATGTCGTCACCGTTGCTTCGATGACGTTGGTTTTGTCGCTGCTGGCGACGATCTATCCGTCCTGGCGCGCGGCAAGGCTCGATCCGGTCGAAGCCTTGCGTTACGAATAGCCATGTCCCCTCCGGCGCTTTGTCTCGAAAAGATCGAACGCCGCTACGATCAGGCGGGGTCTCCGCTCGAAATCTTGCGCGGCGCCGATTTCTGCCTGTGGGCCGGCCAATCGGTCGCGCTGGTCGCCCCGTCCGGCGCTGGCAAATCGACGCTCCTCCATATCGCGGGCCTTCTTGAGCCGCCCGACGCCGGGGAAGTGTTTATCGCGGGCGAAGCCACCGTCCGGATGGCCGACGATCAGCGCACCGCGCTCAGGCGCGGCGAGATCGGCTTCGTCTATCAGTTCCATCATCTGCTGCCGGAATTTTCGGCGCTCGAAAATATCATGCTGCCGCAGATGATCGCCGGGTTATCGCGGCGCGAATCAGCGGACCGTGCCGGGCAATTGCTGCATTATCTGGGACTGTCGGAACGCGGCAATCACCGGCCTTCGGAATTGTCCGGCGGCGAGCAGCAGCGCGTCGCGATTGCCCGCGCGGTCGCCAACGGCCCAGGCATATTGCTCGCCGACGAGCCGACCGGCAATCTCGATCCGAAAACCGCTCGCTATGTTTTCGAGGCGCTCGACGCGATCGTCCGGGCAACCGGCCTCGCCGCCTTGATCGCGACCCATAACATGGAACTCGCCAGGCGGATGGACCGGCGGGTGACCTTAAACGAGGGGCTCGTGGTGGAGCTGGCGTAAATAATTTGTGCAAGTTTGAATTTGAGATTCCAACCATCGCTGCGCGGGAAATCCGATCTTGCGCGCCATCTCATAGGGGCGTCCGACCTCAAGTCTTGTGTTGCAAATTGTTACTTGACGTTATTCATATAACGTAAGATATCATATATTAGGTTCTCATCGACCGCGGGCCGGGGTCCGCGCTGCTCGAGTTCAATACGCGATCCAGAAGACCGCCGATTAGCATCTGGGAGTCGGGGGAAAGCTGCAATGAGACTACCTCTCGCAGCCATCGTCGTGGCGTTATCGATCGCCCCGCTTCATGCGCAAACCTCAGGTCCTTCCGGTATCCAAGGCGTCGAGAGCGACGAATTTAGCCCGCTGATGACAATTAACGGAATCCATGAATCTGAAAACCCATTCGGCGGGATGTTCAAAATCTGGAACTTACGAAGTTTTGTCGCCAAGTCTGACGGCACAACGACACATCAACTCTATGTCGGCGTGAATTATTCCTCTTCGACAAGACGGAAAATCTTCAATTGGGCAAGCGATGACTCCGCAACGCCATTAACCGTGACGGCTATCGCAAGCGAGTCCGAACATAATTGCTCAAGGAAACTGTTCGCCTATGGGTGCAATTATGCGGAAGATTTCGGGATAGACCTCACCACTGCCACTCTGCGCGCCCACGCCGCCACGGGATATCGCATCAAGATCTCGGCCAAAAGCGGCGAGTCATTTGTTCTCGTCATTTCGCCAAACCAGATCGCCGCGCAGCTCGACACGATGCAAAGATGCCTTGAATTTGTCCATGCGCATAGCAGTTTCGCGGTTGACCAACATCGCCCGCAACTTCTTAAAACGCCGAAACTTGGATTTAAAGTATCAGAAGTTACCGATGAAATCGCGGCAAAAACCGGACTGCATAAGGGTCCGGGAATCGTTGTGTTCGAAGTAACGCCAGGGTCGATCGCCCAGCGCGCCGGACTGAAAATTCTTGACAGGATTATGGCAGTTGCTGGCTGCGGCCCGAGCGTTGATTCGTACGCCGCAATGAAAAAATGCGTCGCGAGCAAAAAGGCGTTTGTCGGGATGGTTGTTGATCGTGGCGGGGACCTCACTACAGTCGATATGCGGCTTTTCACGGATGGACGCTGACGCGCTACCGATTTGTTGCAGCGAAACCAACTGTAAGGTCGCCAAGGCGTGCTTGCCGCTTGACGGAGGCGCCGCGGTGAGACAACCAAAATTCTTCAGGCGAAATATTTTGGTGCGATCGCAGCCGCCGGGAACGAGCCCCGGATTGCAGGATTGCGCGGGTCACTGCAGTGCTCTTTCAATCTCAGGCAAGATCACATTCCGGTAGCTCGCCTCGGTGACCGGCCCGACGAAGCGGTAGGCGATCGTGCCGTCGCCCTTGACAACAAAAGTTTCGGGCACGCCATAGACGCCAAAATCTATCGCGGTTCGCCCTTTGCGGTCGGCGCCAATCCGCGCAAAGGGGTCGCCTGCCTCGGCAAGAAAGCGCCGGATGTTTGTGGGTTCGTCCTTGTAGGCAAGCCCGAACAATCGCACGCCCGCGCGGGTTAGAGCCGGGTCCGCCGAAAGCTGCATGATCATTTCATGCTCCTCGTGGCAAGGCACGCACCAGGAGGCAAAGACGTTGACGAGCGTCACTTTGCCTTGACGGAGATCCGCATCCGAAAATCCCGGCTTGTCCGAAAGCCCGTCGACGGGCGGCAAGGCGAAGGCCGGGACTTCGCTGCCGATGAGCGCGGACGGCAGAAGCGAGACATCGCCCGAATTGAGCCGGACCAGGAACAGCGCGACCAGCGCGGCGAAAAGAATCAAGGGTACAAAGATGAGAAGCGGCCGCCGCGCGGAACGTGGTCCCGCTTGTGGCCTGGGCGCGGTTGCGGTCATCTATTCGAAGCTTTCCGGGTCCGGGCTTTGCGGAACCAAATCCGCACGCCTTATATCCGAGTCTTGGGAGGTCCCGCGCGACAACGACGACAGCGCCTGTTTCAAGCGCATGTAATCGGCCACGATCGTCACGATCATTCCGGCCACGATCACGAAGGCTAGGGCATAGGCCGCGACGACGAAGCCAAGATGCGGATCATGGCTCATAAGCCGCCTCCCATCCGGCGCCCGCTGGGCCCTGCTCCTGCGCGCTCGCCGCCATGATCGACAGGCGGCGTAGGCGCCTGCGCAGGATCTCGTTGCGGATCGCCATGAGATAGAGGGTGACGAATAGAAAGGTGAAGCCGAACGCCATCACCACGAGGGGCCACAGCATGGACGGTGCGATCGCGGGACCGCCGAGGCGGAAGACCGAGGCCGGCTGATGCAGCGTGTTCCACCAATCGACGGAAAATTTGATGATCGGAATGTTGACCGCGCCGACAAGGGTGAAGATCGCGGCGGCGCGGGCGGCCTTGCCCGGATCCTCGATCGTGCGCCACAAGGCGACGAGGCCGAGATAGATCAAGAAAAGCACAAGAACCGAGGTAAGGCGCGCATCCCAAACCCACCATGCGCCCCACATCGGCTTGCCCCAGAGCGAGCCGGTGCCAAGGCAGAGCAAGGTGAAACTTGCGCCAAGCGCCGCCGCCGGCTTTTGCGCCGCGTCGGCCAGAGGATGGCGCCAAACAAGCGTGCCGAGTGCCGCCGAGGTCATGACGACGTAGATCAACATGGCAAGCCAGGCCGCGGGCACATGCAGATACATGATCCGGACCGTCTCGCCTTGCTGGTAATCGGGAGGGGCGACGAACCAGGCGAGATAAAGCCCAACGCAAAGCAAGAGCGCAGTAAGCGTCGCCGATAACGGCACGAGCACTTTGGCAAGCCGCAAGAAATTGGCTGGGTTGGCGTAATTCGACATGAATTTCATCTAGGCTCGAACATAACGAAAACAGAGGTTCTATGCGGGGCAGCAAAATGTTCCGGATTTGGATGGTGGAGCTGAGGGGAATCGAACCCCTGACCTCTGCAGTGCGATTGCAGCGCTCTCCCATCTGAGCTACAGCCCCCAAAATCGCTGTTTACGCGAGTGGCAAAGCGCATGCAAGATTGTTGCGGCCGGTCGGACTGAGACATCGAAACCATCGCGGCACTTGCCGGGCGCCACTTGCCAGTGAGGCTCGGGCCGCGTAAACGAGCTTAATCCAGGCAAGCGTTCCGGAGTTCCAATGCGCGCCATTCTCGACGTCTTTTTAGTGGTTCTAAACCTCTATATCTACGTGATCATCGCCGCGGCGATCCTCTCCTGGCTCGTCGCCTTCAACGTCGTCAACCGTTGGAATACCGTCGTGCGCTCGATTTGGAACCTCGTGACCGCGTTGACGGAACCGTTGCTCCGCCCGATCCGGGGAATGATACCGAATTTCGGCGGCATAGATATCTCGCCCGTTATTTTGCTTTTGCTGATTTATTTTCTCGAACAAGTCATCTATTTATATATTTATCCAAACGTGTTCTAAACTCGTCTTGGCCCACGTTCCCTGGTCCGCTTGACCGCAAAAGCTCCCGCGACGAAATCGGCCGCATCGAGCGGCCCGCCGGCGACCGGACCGCCGTGCAAGCGCGGATGCGGCTGGTTCCCCAAGATCGCAAGGCTAACGCCGCGCCTATCCTGCTGCTCGCGCGGGCGCTTCGCACGCATGGCACAAAACCACGCGCCAATTGTCTTCGTGTGCTTCGAGAGGAGCAATACCTCGCCGCGCCCCAGTGGGGGGCCATTTTGGTTCAACCAGCCGTTAACCAAAATCTGCCTTGATCCTCCGCCATGCCTTTTGCTCCGGACGCTGAAACCTTCCGTCGGACAATCCTGTGGTTTCGTCGGCTTTACCCATGTCGCGCGCGCCAAAAATTCTGGTTTTCGATTCCGGCCTCGGCGGCCTGACCGTTTGCGGAGAGCTGACCCGGCTGCTCCCGGAAGCGCAAATCATTTATGCCGCGGACAATGCCGCTTTCCCTTATGGCGAATTGACGGAAGACGCTTTGGTCGCGCGGGTCTTGGCGGTAACGGATCGCTTGATCGCCTTCTGTCGCCCGGACGCCGTTGTGATTGCCTGCAATACTGCGTCGACGCTGACGCTGCCGCATCTGCGCGCGAGGTTCCCGGAAATCCCTTTCATCGGTACGGTCCCCGCGATCAAACCGGCCGCGAGCCAATCGCGCTCGGGGCTTATCTCCGTGCTGGCGACGCCCGGCACCGTTGCGCGCGATTATACGCGTGAATTGGTGCGCACCTATGCCGCTCATTGCACGGTTACCCTTGCTGGTTCAAGCGTGCTTGCGCCCCTTGCCGAAGCTTTCATGCAAGGGAAGAAGGTTTTGGACTCGGCGATAGCGCGGGAAATCGCGCCCGCATTCGTTTCGTCCGGGGAACTCCGCACGGATTGCATCGTGCTTGCATGCACGCATTATCCGTTGCTGCTGGGGCATTTCGAGCGGCTCGCACCTTGGCCCGTGGCATGGATAGATCCAGCCCCGGCCATCGCCCGGCGAGCCGGCCATGTTCTGCGTGAACAGCTCGGTTTTCCGGCGTCAAACACGGCATCGGCGGTGCCAAACTATGTGGTCTTCACCGGAGCATTGGCGGCGGGAGCCGAGCTTATGGAAGCCTTGCGCCTTCGAGGAATCGAAAAAGCCGTCATGGAGCCGATGCCGCTGTAGGATTTTCTGGCAAGCCGGAGGCCGACCGCCACGTTTCAAACCGTTGCTAAGGCGGCAAAACGAGCAATGGCGGGCACCTGGCCTTTAACACCAAGTGCGGCGTTTCTGAAAATAAAATCATAATACAGCGCTTGCGTGTTAGGTGTTTAGTCCCGCGTTGTGGTGGGGTAGAATACGTTAAGCTACGACGGAGGGATTTATGGGACAAGTCTTGCTCAAGCTTGCCAGAAAGGCCCCGCGCGCGGTTCAAAATGACTTACCTTTCGAACCAGGAGCGATTGCCTCTCAGGCGCTTGGCTACAATCAGCGAATGGGCGATTTCGTCCACAACACGTGGGATCCAAGCCGCGTAGCAGTGTGCTCTGAAAGCTTATGCCGGACGCTTAATCGGCTGCGGCAAATGGCGAAAAGGCCTTAAGTTCTGCACAAAGTCCGAACCTCACGGGCGTTGCAAGAATCAAAATTCAAACCGATGCATTGCCGCCAACGCGATCATCTTTCTTCAAATTTGCCGCGCCAGCTTGGCAACGCGCCGGGGAAAGGCAGGGGCTCGGCCTCGTAAACCGCGCGGGCGATGGCGCGGGCCAGGCAATCGGCGGCACAAGAGCCGATCTCTGTCTTGTCACGAAGATTTGGAACTTGCCGCGCAACTCCGGTCGCGGCGGCGAAAATCGTGTCGCCGTCCATTGGCGCATGCGAGGGGCGCAACGCCCGCGCAATGCCATCATGCGCCATGATGGCGAGGCGTTTCGCTTCGGGTTTGGTCAGCGCCGCGTCGGTCGCGACGATGGCGATCGTCGTATTTTCCGTGGATGTGCCCTTGATGCGAAAGCCGAGCGCGTCCGCTGGCCAAGGCGCGGGCCAGCCGAGGCCGCCGAACTCGCCATTTTTCTCAAAGGGGGCGGCCCAGAAATGCGGGCCTTCGCCGATCGTCGCGCGGCCGAGAGCGTTCACCGCGACAAGGGCGCCGACGCGAAAGCCGCTCGATGTCGTATCGCTCGCCGAGCCGAGTCCTCCCTTGAGATTTTCGGTGGTCGCGCCTAAACCCGCGCCGGTGCTGCCAATCGCAAAATCAACCGCAGCCTCGGCTGCGGCTCTGTAGCCCAAATGCCAATAGACCGGCTCGCGACCAGAGCTTTTGTCGCCGCCATTCAAGAGATCGAAAAGGATCGCGCCCGGCACGATCGGCACCTTGATGTCGCGCACGGCATATCCCCGTCCGCTCTCGCGGAGATAAGCCGCGACTCCACCCATCGCATCGAGGCCATAAACGGAGCCGCCCGAAAGGACCAAGGCATCGACCCGCTCGATCGACATCGAAGGGTCGAGCAAGCCCGTGTCGCGCAGCCCCGGCGCGCCGCCGTGAACGGCGATCGAGGCGATGGCGGGAGCATCGAATATCAGCGCGGTGACGCCGGAGCCGAGTCTATCGTCATGCGCATGGCCGACGCGAAGGCCGGGGACGCCGCTAATGAGATTCTTCAATCTTGCCGTATCCCAGCGCAACAGGGTTGGCTTCGACAATCGGAACTTCGCCAGGGCCCAGACCGGCGCCTCGCCGGGATCCTGGGCTACGACGCGCCGTAGCGGTTGACCACCTCATGCGCGATCCCGGCACCCTCGGCGAGAAACCGGCCGATGATCGCCTGCGCGTTTGGGGTGCAGAGATGATAGGTTCTTTCGTAATCGCGGAAGCCCCGGTTATAGCTGCCGGCGAGCCGCTCCTTCCGCGCCGCGGTCTTGGCATCGGCTTCCAAAAGCGCCTGCATCTTCGCGCGCCAGTCGGCCTGAGGGTTGGAGGCGCAGAGCGCGTCGAGATAGGTCAAGGCGCCGAGGATTTCGGCCAGCCTCAGAATCTCGGGATCGTAAGGCGGTGGCGGCTCCGCGACCGGCGCTGGAGCTGCTTTCACATCGGGCTTGGCCGCCGCCTTTTTCGGCTTGGTCTTTTGGTGATTAACCTTGCCGTGTTGCGTATTGTTGCCGGCCGGCTTGGCCTCGGCGGGGGGAGGCTTTGCCTCTGGCCGGCTGCCAAAAAGAAAGTCAAAAAATTGGGCCTCGGCCGCAGTCGTCGAAATAGCTACGCAAATTGTCGCCGCCGCAATCGCGCGCAGCGCGCGGCCCGGAACGTTTCCAGCGCCTGCGAACGCCACGGGTCCCTTCATCGTTGGTTGCTCAAGGTTGGCCTGCCTAGACGTGCGATTTCAGTGCCCTTTGCGCCGATTCGACCACGGCGACGATATGAGGCGTGCAATCGAGCCCCGCGAGGTGCGAGGGCAGAACCCAGACGGTTTCCCCCGCCTCCGGCCCAGGTTTGGCTTCCCCCGCGATCCACTCGCCGGCAAAGGAGGCGATCACGTAATGATGGCGGATTTTGCCGGCGCTGTCGCGATCAATCGATTCGACGAATTGATTAAAGGCGACGATCCGCGCATCGACCTGAACTTCCTCCTGAACTTCGCGCAGCGCCGCCGCCGCCAAGGTCTCGCCAGCCTCAACCAGCCCTCCGGGCAACGAAAAAGCACCCGCAAATGGCGGCTTGGTGCGCCTGGCGAGAAGAACCTGGCCCGCCCGGAATATCGCGACGCTCACACCAAGATATGGACGCCGCGGATAAGTCCGTGCCGAGCCTGGCCGCGCCTGGCGCGCGGCGAAAGAACCGGGTCGGCTCATGGATAGAGACGCTCCTTGCGCCACGCGTCCCGCTCCGTTTGCCGCTGGAAAACGATACGGTGGTGCAGACGGAAGGTGCCCTCCAACCAAAATTCAAGGTAGAGTGGCGAAATCCTGTAGCCGAGCCAATAGGGTGGCCGGGGAACTTTGCCAAGGCCAAATTTCGCGGCATATTTCGCGGCTGCGGCCTCCAGCGCGAAACGGCTTTCGAGCGGCCGTGATTGCTGACTTGCCCAGGCGCCGATTCGGCTGGCCAAGGGGCGGCTGGCAAAATACTCATCGGCCTCGGCATCGCCAACGAGGGTGACCGGCCCGAGCAAACGAACCTGCCGCCGCAGCGATTTCCAGTGCAAGACCGCCGCCGCCCGCATGTTCGCGCGAAGCTCCTGCCCCTTGGCGCTCTCGCAATTGCTGTAAAAGACAAATCCTGATGATTCGACTGCCTTGAGCAGGACCATGCGAACATTCGGGAGGCCATCGGCACCGGCGGTCGCGAGGGCCATCGCATTGGGATCGCTGGGCTCGCTTTTTCGCGCCGCTTCGAACCAGTCCACAAACAAAGCGAAGGGCTCGGACGCCTCGGTGAAGTCACGACTCATTAACCCATCCAACGGTAAACCTCCAAAGGGGTCAATTTTCTCGAGCAGCCAAGCCGTGACAGGAGATGCTTTTCGCCGCAATGGCCACCATTCGTTTGGCGCGCGGCCTTGTAGCATGGCGCGCGGATCACGCGGGATTTTTCGGTTCCCGTATTTCTTGCCCTTTGGGTGGAAACCGCGCGTGGCTGGTGCGAAAGCTTGCATCCTCGGCTGCCTGCCGGGGATCCTTGCCGGATGTTCCATAGCGCTTCCGATCTCGCCCTTGATGTCGCCGGGCGGCAAAGAAGATGCGAACCGAGCGGTCGCGAAGTCGTCGCTCGCCGGTCTCCTCGATGCCGAGGACTGGCGCCGCGCCAAGGCGGCGCTTTCGACCGCCCTCGATCCGCAAGGCAACGGTTCGCTGGTCGGCTGGGACAATCCGGACTCGGGCAATAAGGGTTCATTCATTCCGGTTGGCAAACCCTACCCCTTGGAGGCCGGGATTTGCCGTGTCTTTCTCGCGAAAGTCGATTCCAAGGGCGATGAACAGTCGCTCCAGGGAACTGCTTGCACGGATAAGCGGGGCGAGTGGACGATCGCCGAGGCGAAACCCTGGAAAAAGACTTAAATAACGGACTAGCTTTGCGGCGGCCGGGGGGGGTTCAGCTCATGAAACCTTGCGTCTGGCGTGCCGCGGCCCCAATTTTACCGAAGACACATGCGCTCGTGCCGGCGGGCGGGCGCGAAATTGGGCTAAGCAATGCGTGATCCTTATGCGGTTTTGGGCGTTCAGAAATCCGCCAGCATAGGCGAGATCAAAAAGGTCTATCGCAAGCTCGCCAAGAAATTTCATCCAGATCAAAGCAAGGAGCCTAAGGCGAAGGAGAAATTCGCCGAGGTGAGCGCCGCCTACGAGATTTTGGGCGACGAAAAAAAACGCGCCGCGTTCGACCGGGGCGAGATCGACGCCGAAGGCAAACCGCGTTTCCATGGTTTCGAAGGCTTCGGCGCGGAGGGATTTGGCCGGCGATCGCAAGCGGGCGGCGGCCCTGGTTTCCAGCATTTTGACTTTAATTTCGGCGGTGCGCGTCCCGGCGCGGAGGAATTACATGCGGGCGATATTTTCGCCGAGCTGTTTGGCACCGGGACGGCAAGTGGCCGCAGGGGGAGAACGCGTGGTCAAGCCGCGCCGCCGGCGCGCGGCGAAGATGTCAATGTGACGGTAACAATAAGCCTCGCAGAGGCGGCGAAAGGGACGACCGCTCGCGTCACCTTGCCGACCGGCCGGACCCTGGACGTCGCGGTCCCGGCGGGAATCGAGGATGGCAAGCAAATCCGCCTGAAGCGGCAGGGCCAGCCGAGTCCTTTGGGCGGCGAGCCGGGCGACGCCCTGGTCACCGTCCAAATCGCCAAACATCCCTATTTCCGCGTCGAGGGGCGCGACCTGCGGCTCGATTTGCCGGTGACCCTTTATGAAGCCGTCCTCGGCACCAAGGCCAATGCGCCGACTCTCGAAGGCACAGTTGAGCTTACGGTTCCTCCCGGCTCGAATGGCGGACGCACCTTGCGCTTGCGCGGCAAAGGCTTGCCAAGCCCGAACGGCTCCTCAGGCGATCTGCTGGTGAGCTTGAAGATTGTCTTGCCTGACGAGCCTGACTCCGACCTTGCCAATCTTATGCGCAAATGGGAAAGCCAAAAGCCCTACAATCCGCGCACCGGCTTAGTTTAACATTTGCCTGTGCCCGCGCTTCAAGCGCCGCGTGGCTGCACCATGCGATGCGTTAGCGGGGCCATAAATCTTAGGGCGCGGGCGCGAAAGCCACGCCGCGAAACACTTCGCCAGACCGCGAGGTCTCCAACGTCACGAACTTTTCGAGCCTTCGATCAAGGCCGTCGCGATCACAATCACGATCGTCACAATGACGGTGCCCGTCGTCCGTCGGCAGAGCGGTTGCGGCAAGCGCGTCGGTGACCATCACGAGCTTGGTCGGGTCGGGTTCGCCGCCGGAAATCGAGCTTGTTTGCGCCGTGATGGCATACAAGGTGACCGTTCCATCGCCATTGACTTGCCCTGTGATGTTGCGGAGCCCGGTCGTGTAGGTCGGTACCGGGTAACCTGCTACACTGCGCGGCTCGTTCAACTCAAGACCGGCCTGGAGCACATACTCCAACTGCCAAATGCTATTGACGAGAACCCATTTCTGAAGTCCGGCGAGCGGGTCGGAAACGAGGTTTGTCACAGGGTTTCCACTGGCGTTGGTCGTGGTGATGGTGGCGTTGCCTTCGTCGGCCACGTAAAGCGTCGTCGGATTGGCGAAGAAGAAATCGAACGGCGTCAAGAGCGAGCTTGCCCCCGTTGCGGGGTTCGTCGCCTGATTGCCGATCAACTGGACAATGGCGTTGGTCGTCCCTCCCACCGGCAGACCGGCTGCGGTAACATTCTCCACTTGGAAGATACCGTCGTCGCCATTTCCACCGCTGCCCTTTGAGACGTAAAGATTGCCGTTGAAGATGCCGACGCCGCGCCAGTTATTGTCCTTGATGTGCTGCTTCGTCGATTCATCGGGACGGTCGGAAGCAAAATAAGTCCCCAATTGAAACGACGTCGTCAAGAAAGGCGTGCCCAATCGGATGCCAATCGTCGTGCCGGGTCCGGTGCCATCCTTGTTGAGGCTCGAATCGGCATTGCCCGCCATATAGAATTGGTTGCCGTTAATGGTGATGGCGCCCCGCGGATTATCACCGCTGAAGGCATTGATTTCGCGGGTAAAGGACACGGCTCCGCCTGCCGCGATTAAGGCAACCGCACGGTCGAAGGTAGGCGCGGTATTGGTCGTCAGAGTGGCGCCGGTTGTCTCGGAGTTGGAGACGCCCTCGGCGCCGGCCGGACCGATATAACCCATGTAAGTCAGCGAATGCCCATCCACGGACAAGTGGAGCGAGCCTTCGGATTTTGAGCTGAAGCTTGTCGTCACGGCGCCATTTGTGAGGTCCGTCAGCGCGAGCGAGCCAAGCCGGTGCGATCCCGGGTCTGGCCGGAACATGTCAAGAAAAATTTTGCCTTGGATACCCGTGACATTTGGATCGCTGAAGATCAACGGAAAGCTCTCGCCGCTGCGTGCGGGGTTGGTGTCGGCGATATACTGGATGCGGCTGACAACCAAGGTCGAAGGGACGAAGCTGTCGGCATGTGCCGGCGATGCCGCGCCGCCAAGCTGGGGGATGCTGGCGAGCAGCGCGAGCCCGAGGACGAGGCGCCAACAGTCTGGCTTGCCCGGCGCATTAAAAATTTTATGCGTTCTTCGCGTCATGAATCACTCCCTGTCGATGTGAACTCGTTAATCGGCAAGGTTTTGAAACTAAAGTAAGCGGGGCCGCATGAGGGTGCGTGCTCGGAAACACTTGCCTGTTGTGCGCGCCGAACCAAGCGTGATTCACGGCGCGGGAGAGACAGCTAACGGCACGGAATTACAGTTTCGTGACAGTTTTTCCAGTATCGGGCGTGAATTGAAATATTGTCTCGGGCGAGGCAAAATTGCAGAGAAACAAACTGGGACGCGGTGTTTTACTTTGGCTTCTCGGCGTGCCAATTCCGATTATTGTTCTGCTTGCCTTATTCTGGCGTTGAGTGGCATTTGGCGCGGCAATGAATGCACGTTGCTTTCGGTGGGCGATTATTCGTGGTCCAGACCCGATCCCAACGCCAATCCGGGCGTCTGGACTAAAATGCCTCGATCATGCAACAAAACGGTGCACCAGACAGAAAGCCATCACCGATGACGTCTGCCACAACTGGCGGCCCTGACCCAAGTGCGTACGATGCGCTGGCGCAAGCCAAGGAGCTTTTGCGCTCGGTTCGCGCCGGCGCGCTCGCCACTTTGGTGCCAGAAAACGCCTTTCCGTTCGCGAGTCTTGTCAATGTCGCGACGACGCCGGACGGCAGCCCGATTCTTTTGTTATCGCGTCTTGCGGCCCATACCCGGCACCTTGCCTCCGATCCCCGGCTTTCGCTACTCCTTGTGCAAACCGGCGCGGGCGATCCGCTCGCGCATCCGCGCGTCACGATCATGGGAATAGGCGAATGTGTCATTGACCCAGACGGCCGCGTGGCGCTGAAGGCGCGCTTTTTGGCAAAACATCCGGAATCGGCGCTTTATGCGGATTTTGCCGATTTTTCATTTTGGCGCGTGGCCATGGAACAAGCGCATTTGACCGGCGGATTCGCGCGCGCCGGACACTTCAAAGCGGCGTCCCTCGCCACATCTCTTGCAGGCGCGGAAGCCTTGGTCGCGGCCGAGGCGCAAGCGCTTTCGCACGTGAATGCGCGCCATCAAGACGCCCTCGCGCAATTCGCCACCGCGCTCGCGGGCAAGCCCGATGGGCGATGGCAGGCGACAGGGATCGATCCCGAAGGCATGGATCTCGGTTGCGGCGATCAAACCGCGCGCATCGCGTTTCCGCGGCGGGTTTGCACGCTCCAGGAACTCCGCGAGATATTGCCTGAACTCATCGAGGCCGCGCCGCGAGCCGGGACCGGCCCGGCCGTGGAAGCTTGAAAGAGCCATGCCGCGCGCAAAGCTTAGCGACCTTTTGTGCACTAGCCGCGCCGCCCGGCATCGTATATGACCTCGACTTTCGTGAGCACGTGGGAAAACGAGTCAGGAGGCAAAGTAAATGGATGCTAACGTGAACAGTCCGACAACCAACGGCAAGCTGCGCGACTGGGTAGGCGAAATGGCGGCGCTGTGCAAGCCAGCTAAGGTCGTCTGGGCTGATGGAAGCCAGGAGGAGTACGACCGGTTGTGCCAGATGATGGTCGACGCCGGCACGTTCATACGTCTCAATCCGAAGAAGCGCCCAAATTCCTATTTGGCCCGCTCGCACCCGTCCGACGTGGGCCGGGTCGAGGACCGGACCTTCATTTGCTCAACCAGCAGGGACGAAGCCGGTCCCACGAACAACTGGGCGCCACCGGCTGACATGCGCGCGACCTTGCGCGGGCTGTTCGACGGCTGCATGGCCGGCCGCACGATGTACGTCATCCCATTCAGCATGGGGCCGATCGGCTCGCCCATTGCCAAGATCGGCGTGCAGCTTTCCGACAGCCCCTATGTCGTCGCCAATATGCGAATCATGACACGCATGGGAAAAGCTGTGCTCGATGCGCTCGGCGGCGACGGTTTCTTCATTCCGTGTATGCACTCGGTGGGCGCGCCGCTGAAAAAAGGGCAGAAGGACGTGCCCTGGCCGTGCGACGGCGACATTAAACGTAAATACATCGTGCATTTCCCCGAGACCTACGAGATCTGGTCTTACGGCTCCGGCTATGGCGGCAATGCTCTCCTCGGGAAAAAGTGTCTTGCGCTGCGCATCGCCTCGGTCATGGCGCATGATGAAGGCTGGCTCGCCGAGCACATGCTTATTATGGGCATCCAAGCCCCGAACGGCGAGAAAACCTATCTCGGCGCCGCTTTCCCGAGCGCCTGCGGCAAGACCAATCTCGCGATGCTGGTGCCGCCGAAAGGGTTTGAAGGCTGGAAAGTCAGCACCGTCGGCGACGACATAGCCTGGATCAAGAAGGCACCGGACGGGACACTCCGCGCGATCAATCCGGAGGCGGGGTTTTTCGGCGTCGCGCCCGGCACGAACGGGCAGTCCAATCCCAACGCGATGCAGACCATCAGCAAGAACAGCATTTTCACCAACACGGCACTGACCGACGACGGCGATGTCTGGTGGGAGGGGATGACCGACAAGCCGCCGGCGCATCTCATTGACTGGAAGGGCGAGGACTGGACGCCCGGCTGCGGGCGCCCCGCCTCGCACCCAAACGCCCGTTTCACGGCGCCGGCGAGCCAATGTCCATCGATCGACCCGGATTGGGAAAAGCCGGAAGGCGTGCCAATCTCAGCCTTCGTCTTCGGCGGCCGCATGAGCAAGGACTTGCCGCTCGTGTTCCAGGCCTTCAACTGGTGCCATGGCGTCTATATAGCGGCAACGATGGGTTCCGAAGCCACGGCGGCCGCAATCGGCCAGGCGGCGATGCGCCGCGATCCAATGGCAATGCTGCCGTTCTGCGGCTACAACATGGCCGATTATTTCGGCCATTGGCTCGATTTCGGGCGTCGTCTCCCCAATCCGCCGCAGATCTTCCGGGTCAACTGGTTCCGCAAGGACGAGAGCGGCAAGTTCATCTGGCCGGGCTTTGGCGATAACATGCGCGTGCTTAAGTGGATCGTCGACCGCGTGCACGCTCGCGCCTACGCCGTCGAGAGCCCGATCGGCTGGATGCCGCGGCACGAGGACATCGAATGGATTGGCCTCGATTTCCCGGCGGACAGGTTCTACGACCTGATGGCGGTCGGCCGGGACGCCGGCGCCGCCGAGGCGCACGCGCATGAGGAGCAGTTCGACCAGTTCTTCGATCGGCTGCCCAAGGAATTCATGTTTGAGCGTGAGCTTCTGCGCTCACGGCTGTGGCGTTCGCCCGATCGCTGGGAACTCGCACACAAGAATGCCGTTTAGCCGGCCGCGTGAGCCAGGGTCGGCTGTGACGCAAGATATACGCGTTTTTGAAGTTGAGCCGCTGTCTCGCCGGACTCGTCCTCATTTGAGAGGGCGATATCGACACCCTGCTTGATAAGAGCGCGTTCGCAGTTTTGCCGTGCAAGGAGCCGCGCTCGCTGATATAGAGCCGGACGCGGGCATCGCGGGGCCACGCTCACGCGGCACGCGAGCGTGGCGGAATTGGTAGACGCGCCGGATTTAGGTTCCGGTGGTGAAAATCGTGGGGGTTCGAATCCGTCCGCCCGCACCAGTTTCGACCGGCGCGCGAAAAAATGGGCGTGTTGCAGCGGCCATGCCCAGGGTTTGTTACCGGTTCCTGCCCTTGGGCGAAATCGCGGCGGCTTTGAAACGCTTCCCTCGGTTCGATGGGGTGCGGTAGAGGGTCATAGCGGTTGCCCATCATTAAGCACGCGCCCCAAATTCAAGTATAACATGCAGTTGATTTTACTGTGTTGATTAAGACGCTCTATATCGGAGCAAGCAAGTTGTGCGATTAGCGCTTCTGGTACAGTTACTGGCCGCGTGAACAGAAAGAACGCGATCACAACTAGCGCTATCAAGAATGCCAGAATTTTCATGTTTTTCTTACCGCGCTAGTCGAAGCAATGCACTCATGATGGCTCTCAGTATTTGTCGAATGTGACCCACGGCTGTGGCCGGTAATCCGGGGCGCGTCCTTGCAAAGGGCTTTTGTGATGCACCGTGCAAAAACGCGTCCCGAAGACGTCCTCATATTCGAGGCGAATTGCCCATATGCCTCCAGTCATCGAAGAAGAAGAGAATTCGGATTGAAGGAAGCCGCTCGGAAAACGATCCGGGGCTTGATTAATATGAACAGGGATTAGCAGAGGCGAGCTTTCGTCACCGCGGCTTTCCCCCGCGCCGAGCGGTGAGAGTTCCCAAGGTCTGGTGGCTCGCTCGCGCATCTCCTCGGCGAAAAATGTAATTCGCAAGTTCAGCGCTGGACCGGCTCCGACATTCCGCAAAACACACTTGATCTTTAATGTGCCAAAGCCAGGATTTTCTGGTGACGGACTGATTGTCTCGATCAGTTGACCGCGCATATTCAACGGGTCGATCCCATTATAGGGCATCAGGACACAGATGGGCTTTAGTCTGTCCTTGTGTTGGCGGCCTCCCTGCCGGATAAGCCAAACTGTTGTCACCGCCATCGAGATTGTTCCGATGGCGGTCAAAGCCTCCAGTAGATGAGACGCCCAGAAATCCATCTCGACAAACTCACTTCGCCATTGCGCTCAACGTCGGCAAATGTGGATTTAGCCCGAAAATGACCATAAACAAAAATAAGTGCTGCCAGGACGCGGAGCGTTGCCCGGCTTTAGCGCGGCTGAAACCCCTTGGCCGCCTCGTAGTGCGTGCCTTGTGTTGGTGCGAACGTCGTTCAACTTTTCATTTTGGCTCCGCGTGTGAGAACGGGTTGCGTGAGTTGACGCCCTGTTCAAGGTGGTCGACCACGGCAAGCCGGACATTCCTCCGCTGCCAATGGCGTTCGAACATTACCGTTATGAGCTTGGGGCGGAGGTTTACGGCTCGATGGGTATCGCCATCGCGGACACGGCGAGACACGCGGCCGCTGTGATGCGCAACTTCGATTTCTTTGGCGCACCGTTGGTCGGCATCGTCAGCATGCGCCGGGAACTTGGTCCGGCTGATGCCGTGAGCGTGGGCATGTATCTCCAGACTTTGATGCTGGCCTTGACCGCACGGGGGCTGGGCACTTGCGTGGAGGTCTCGGTGGCGGGGTACCATGACGTTGTCCGAGCCGAGCTCAATATTCCGCCGGAGCTGACAATTATAACGGGCTTGGCCGTCGGCTATACCGACCCGGACTTCCCGGCTAACAAATTGCGCATCGGGCGCGACCCCGTCGAGAGACACGTCGTGCTCCTCGATCATTGAATTTGACTGTTACCTACTTAAAGATTAAGGCGCTCCACTTGCGTGGGAGGGCGCCGGATGATTGGGCGGCGCATGCCTTGTATGTGATCGACATCGAATAGAGATCCCAATGAAGATCGTAGTTATCGGAGGCAGCGGCCTCATCGGAACGAAGGTCGTGAGCCGGCTTCGTCAGAAAGGGCACGCAGTTGTCGCGGCATCGCCCAACTCAGGCGTCAACACCGTCACAGGCGAGGGGCTGGCCGAAGCGCTTGCAGGTGCCCGGGTTGTCGTCGACCTCGCGAACTCGCCCTCGTTCGAGGACAAGGCCGCCTTGGAATTCTTCGAGACGTCCGGGCGCAAGCTACTGGCCGCGGAGGCCGCCGCCGGCGTGACGCATCATGTTGCGCTATCGGTGGTCGGTACCGATCGCCTACTGGAGATGGGTTACTTCCGCGCGAAGATGGCGCAGGAAAACCTGATCAAGGCGTCGGGGATTCCCTACACGATCGTCCGCTCGACACAGTTCTTCGAGTTCACGGGCGCGATCGCCCAAGCGGGCACCGTCGGGCAAACGGCTCACCTGTCGCCGGCCCTGTTCCAGCCTATCGCGTCCGATGACGTGGCCGACGCGGTGGCTGACGTCACGCTCGGGGCTCCGGTGAACGGCATGATCGAGATCGCCGGCCCGGACCGGGTGCCTATCGACGAGCTCGTGGGACGATTCCTGAGCGCAACCCATGATCCCCGCACGGTGGTCGCGGATGTCCATGCGGGCTATTACGGCATCGAGGTGAACGATCAATCGCTTACCCCCGGCGACAATCCGCGCATCGGCGCAACCCGTTTCGAGGACTGGCTCAGCCAATCCACCCGTCAGAAATAAGCAATCGGGCAAAGGGGAGCGCCGAGGTCTGGTGATCCACCATATCGGCAATCTCCGGCGCTTTCGTATCCACGACAGGAGATCACAAAATGATCAGGAGACTTCTCTGCGCGGTGGCGCTGGCAGCCATTTCAGTAACCGGAGCATCGGCCCGCGACGCCGCCGCTGACAAGGCAAAGGCGACGTTGGTCTACGACCATGTGCTTCCAAATGTCCCCGGCAAGCGCATTAAGGCCGTGCTCGTCGAATATCAGCCGGGCGGCTCATCGCCTGCGCACACCCATCCAAACTCCGCCTTCATCTACGCAACGGTCTTGGAGGGAGCGATCCGAAGCCAGGTCAATGATGGGCCGGTGACAACGTATCGCGCCGGCGAAAGCTTTTCCGAAAATCCGGGTGATCGTCACGGCGTCAGCGAAAACGCGAGCACCACTGAACCTGCGCGCCTGCTCGCCGTGTTCGTCGTCGATACTGGCGAAACAACCCTGACGACGTTCGACAAGAAATAAATCTAAGACTCCGTTGATGCCGGGTGCTCCTACCGGACATCTTGATTATTTCGGGATGTTGTCGCGGCACCCACGGCCCGCCATCTTTGATGTGTCGAATACCCACCAAAATAAGCTTCCGCAACGATCCGCATTTTGGGGTCGCCGTGCCGCTTGCCGTCGACGGCGTCGGCTCGGACTTCCTCGATCCGGTTAAAACCTGGCAGGACAAACAAGGATTTGAGACGACCGCGAAAAAGCTTGTCGAAATGTTCCGCAAGAATTTCGTGAAATTCGAGGCCATTGTCGACAGCGCGGTCAAGGCGGCGCTACCAGGGTAGCCGCAGGTCGCAGCACGCGCTTCGCGCTAAAATTCCGGGATGTCCTGTCCCTGGTGCCAGGCCGCGCGGCAATGCCCCGCCGCATGGCTTCCTCGCGAAGACGGGCGCGACTTCCTTAGCTTCGCGTCCTTTCGATGGATAACGGGGGCAAGATTCTTATTCCGCGCGACCGAGCGCGAAGGTGCGCGGCAAGCGCGGCTGTTCGACTCTCATCTATAGCGTCGGCGTGCGCCGATAGTCGTCGCATTCGGGCTTATTAGGAACCATCAGCCGGGCGGCTCGCCTACCACCCGCGTTGTCGAGTTCCCGCACGAAGCGGCGGTCCCGGCGGCGTTTGCCATCACCAGCTGCCTCGATCAAAGAAGCAAGGCAGAAACTTTCGCAATGCACCGTCCTATTCGCCAGCACTTCGATCTTTGCTCGCGCAAGAATCGCGGTGGTCTGGACAAGTCTGTTCACGCCGTTGCTTTCCACGCGTCGACTCAGCCTCCCGAGCCTACCAGCTCGAGGCGAGCGTCGCCGCTCCTCCTCTCTCAACAATGACCGGGCCATCGCGATCTCAAGGTTAAAAATTCCAGTCTTTCAAATTCTGCAACAAATTGTTGCAATTTGTTTGTTGTCGAAACCAGGCTTTTCGGCTTCAAAGCTTGTGAACTGTCCGTTTTTGCGGCTTGTATTAAGAGTTTATTAAGCGTTTTGGTTGCTTGCACGAGGTAGTGCGGCCGGCGCGAACGACAATCGGGGCGAAACGGCCGCTGCGAGCGAGAAGACGCATGGAAATGCGCGGGTGCGGCGGACAGGAAGCGGCCGTGTGACGGGGGCTTGGCTATTGGTTTTCGTCGATCTTTTCCGAATTGGGTGCGAGACCGGCTTGCTTGCCGCCGGGTGTGGGCTTCTGTTTGTTGGCGGCGGCTTTCTTATTCTCATCGGCATCAATATTTTTGAGCAAGCGACCGGCTGGCCGCTCGGCAAGCCGCTTACGGTACTTGTGGTTAGCGAAGCCGGTCTTCCCGATGTTCTGGTGCAAATCCCGGTTTTTAACGAACCCGCAATGGTCGCGGATAGCTTGCGGTCCGCCGCCGCGCTCGATTGGCCGCGAGAGAAGCTGCATATCCAACTGCTCGACGACAGCACCGACGAGACGACCGCGATTGCCAACGCTGTCGCTTGGAAGCTGCGCCGGCAAGGCTACGATATTTCGCACCTTCGTCGCCCGGGGCGGCCGGGCTACAAGGCGGGCGCCTTGGCTGCTGGCCTTGCCCACTCGAATGCCCCCTACGTCGCCGTTCTCGACGCCGATTTCCGGCCGCCGCCAAATTGGCTGCGGGCGATCGTCCCGGCCTTGATCGCCGATCCAAGCGCGAGCTTCGTGCAATCGCGTTGCGAATTTTCAAACTACCGAACGAATTGGCTGACCCGCGCGCAAGGACTGATGTTCGACGCCCATTTCGTCATGGAGCAGGCGACGCGCTTTCGCGCTGGCTGGCTATTTCAATTCAACGGCACCGGCGGGGTCTGGCGCCGCGCGGCGATCGTGGCGGCCGGCGGTTGGTCGGGCGACTCGCTCTGCGAGGATCTCGATCTCACGGTGCGCGCCGAAATCGCCGGATGGCATGGTCTTTTCGCGATGGATCCACCTGTGCCTGGGCTCGTCCCCGATAAGGTTTCGCATTGGCAGGTCCAACAGCGACGCTGGTCGAACGGCTTTGTTCAGGTCGCCCGCAAGCTACTCGGCGAGGTCTGGACGGCCAACTGGCCGGTTTGGCGCAAGCTGTCGGCGAGTCTTCTCATTCTCATCCAGACGTTTTATCCTTGCGTTGCGCTCGCCTGTCTTTGCTTGGCTCTATGCGCGATCATCCGCGGTGGCGATCTCGCCCCCTATCTGCCGGTCATCACAATGATCGCGGCCTTGATCCTGATCATCGGCATTGGGATGACGCTGGTCCCCTATGTCATCTTGCGGCGGGGATCGTTTTGGCGCTACCTCGCGACGCTCGCGTCCCTGCCCCCACTGATGATTTATCTCAGCGTCTCCAACGCGCCGTCGATCCTAAAGACCGCTTTCGGGGCGAGCGAGACCTGGAAACGCACGCCTAAGGCGCCGCCCCTTGCGGACGTTTCGCCGCCAACGGATCAGCTCAACGAGGTCTGATAACCGTCGCGCCGTTGCTGCGATCGACTCGCGTGTACAATGTGAATCGCGGGTCGAAGATGAACTTGAGCAACAGCCCGCTCCATGATTTATGCGTCTCGAGTCCGGCATAAAATTCCGGCGCCATTTGCTTCAGCCGCGGCAGCCGCGACCAAGGCACGTCGGGAAAATCATGGTGCTCGTTGTGATAGCCGATATTGAGCGCGACGAGGTTCAAAGGACCGTAATAATCAAACGTCTCCTGAGCCGGGTCTGAGGTAAAATGCTCCTGGAGCCAGCGCGCGCCGAGCGGATGCAAGCCTCCGACCGAAAACCAGAAGGACGCGAAAAGATAAACAAGCGCATTCGGGCCGAAGCAGGCTAAAACGGCGAGATCATATAGGAAAACGCAGCCACCATTGACGAATGTCCACCGGCCCCACATCGGCACCGACCCCTTCAGACGGCCGAGGCGGGTAAGCTGCAAGACCGGAAAAAGAAACATCCATGCCGCCTTGCCAAAAGCGCTTCCGCTAAACAGACGCGCTTCCCAATGACTCGGGAGATCGGCGTCGTAATCGTAGTCGCCGAGATGCGAATGATGCTTCATGTGATAGCAGCGAAAACCCATCGCGGTCGGAAAAGTGTTTGGCAGATCGGCGAGGATCGCGGCCCATTTGTTAAGGACATTGGATTTGAAGACGCAATTGTGGGTCGCGTCGTGGATAACGACGAACATTGCATGATTGGCGAAGGCGCCGATGCAAAAGGCGGCGGCCAAGGCCACCCCCCAATATGCGGGCCCGAGATAACCAAAGAGCGCGGCGATCGCGGTCTGTCCGGCGACGACGGCGAGCGTGATCGCCGCCGTCCTCCGGTCGTGGCCGATAAGACCGGCGGCTTCCGGGTGCGCCGCTAAGATGGCGCGGCGGCGCGGCGGATGCGGACGCTTTGCCGGCGTCGCGATGAAGCCGGCGTCCGCCGTACCGCGCTCCATGCGGGCGGGTCCGGCATCTATTGAGTAAAGCCCCATCTGGCGATCATCCTCAAGCAACGCATAAAGTCACCCGCCGCGGACGGGGGAAATTGCTGCGCGGCCAAGATCATGCAAGCATTAAGTGTTCAGCGCTCTAGAATCAAGCCGCGAGATTTTTCTCATAGACGCGATGCACCTTGTCGATACGCGCACCGGAGCGTTCGATTGGCCGGCGGATGCCAAAATTGTCCTCCAAAACCCAGCCGAATTCGACGTGTCGAAGCGAACTCGATTTGTTGCGCCGGCGTATTTCCTCGATGAAAGCCAGAATGACCGCGCCACCGGCGGCCCTGCGATGCAGGGCGCGGCGGATGCCAAAAAGCGCGAGCCGCCCGGATGTAAAGGCGTGCTTCCTGATCCGCGAGACGATGCGCGGCAGGCCGAGAGGGAACAGGCGGCCGCCGAGATCGGCGGTTATTTCATGCAGGTTCGGCAAAACGACAGCGAAAGCCTGCGGCACGCCGTCGAGTTCGATCATGAACCCGCCTTCGGGCGGCATCACCATTTTGAGCGCGCTGGCGCTCGACATGAATTCGGCGAGCGTAAAGCGCACAAAGCCCCAATTTTCGCTCCAGGCATCGTTGAATATATCGACGATGATCGCCGCTTCCTTGCCGAGGTTCTTAAGATCGAGAGTTCTTACGTTGAGTCTCTCGCGCCATTCGGGCCGCTCCAGAATGCTTGGGCTGGCCTGGCGGTCTTTCTCACTGGCATCGTAGCGATAGGAAATGAGATCGCGGGCCTTTTTGTAGCCAAGGCGCTCGAGGGAACCGCTCAAGTAGGCTGGGTTCCAAGGCATGAACACCATCGGCGTGGCTTCGAATCCTTGAACGAGTAGTCCCGACTCGCTGTTCACGGAGGGCGAAAATGGCCCATGCACGAGCGCGGCGCCGCGTTGGCGCAGCCAGGCTTCCGCGGCTCGCGTCAGCCCGGCGACGACTGCGTCGTCGTCAATTGCATCGAGACAGCCAAATTGCGCCCGCGATGCGCCAAGCGGCGCATGGGCTTCGTCGTAGATCTGGGCGAAAATCCGGCCGGCAAGCTGGCCATTCTTGCGAGCGAGCCAGGATTGCGATCTAACGAGCTTGAAATGCGGATTGAGCTTAGCCGCGAATAGGGTCCAGCGCTCGGCATCGAGAGGGGGGGCGAAGCCTGGGTGATCCTTATAGAGAAGCCGCGGCAACCGGCAAAAGGCGAGAAAGCTTCGCAGCCCATTCGCCGGAACGATCTCTATCTTGCGCTCGGCCCTCGTCATGAGATTAGCCTTGCTTCTTTTCGAGCCTCGAGCGGCATGTGGGGATTCCGCGACCGCATGATCGAGCCAACCCATCGCCGCATTTGGCAGCAAATGGGAACGGAACTTGGCGCCGCGGTCAGCTCGCCGCGCTCAACGAACGGGCCAGCGCCTCGCGCCGGGGCTCCCGCTTCGCCAAAAGTTCCGTCACACCCCTTATCTCAGCCTCGGTGTGCAGGGCGGAGATGAAAAAGCGCAGCCGCGGCTGGTCTTTCGGTACCCCGATTTGAATGATCGGCGGCACGTAATAGCCGTGCTCCATCAAATGGCTGGAGGCCGCCAGAGTCTCGAGGCTGTCCGAAAAAAGGACCGGGACGACGCCCCGCCCGATGGCAGGCCCCGTATCGAGCCCTGCGTCATGGGCAAGCTCCACGAAAAGTCCGGCATTTTGGCGCAACCGCTCAATGCGCCAGGTCTCTTCCTGCATCACTTGCAGGGCGGTCTCCGCCGCCGCGGTTATAACTGGCGATAGGCCGACGCTATAGACGAAGCCCGGCAGCGTATAGCGCAGCCATTCGATCACGGGCGCCTTGCCCGCGACGAACCCGCCGCAAGACGCCAGAGTCTTCGATAAAGTACCGATAATGAGGTCGATTTGTTGCGGATCGACACCGGCGTGTTGCCAAAGCCCGCGCCCTTCGTTCCCGAGCACGCCGATCGAGTGCGCCTCGTCGATCAACAGCCAAGCCTTTCGCCGCTCCTTGAGCTCGACAAGGCGGACTAGGTCGGCGATGTCGCCATCCATGCTGTAGAGTCCCTCGGCGACGATGAGGGCGTTACGGGAATTGCCGCGTCTTTCACGCAGGAGAAAATCGAGATGGTCGAGATCGTTGTGACGGAAAACAATGGTTTCGGCGGGGGTAGCCTTGGCCCCGCTAACGATGCTGTTATGCGACAGTTCATCGATGAAGAGGGCGTCGTGCGACCCCAATATATGTGAAATCGTCGTCACATTGGTGAGATAGCCGCTGACCAGGGCGAGCGCCGACTCGGCGCCGATAAATTTGGCGATGCTCGCTTCGAGACGGCGATGCGTCGATCGTTCGCCGCCGACGAGGCGGGAGCCGAGCGCGCCAATCCCCAAATTGTCCAGAGCCGCCACCGCCGCGGCCTTGACCCTCGGATGGGACGCGAGCCCCAGGTAATCGTAATTGGCGAAACTGACGAAGCGCCGGCCGTTTATCGCGGCTTCCCGCCGCAATGTGTCGATCGGCGCGAAAAACGGGTCGCCGCCGTCGAGGTAAGCCTTGCCGGCGAGCCGGAAGCGCTTCGTGGCATATTCGGCGAGGCTGTTGAACTTTTGCACTTTGCGTTCGGCGGTCCAGCTGGGTTCACGAAGCGATTGGAAAGTCCGGCGTCTTGGCGGCGGCATCTCGCGTGCCGCTTCTTGGCGGTCCTGGATCGCACCGATCCGATAAGAGCGAATCGTGGCATAGCATAAGCGCTGGAGGCAGCAAAATGGGATCATGGCGCAAGGGCGAAAGACCATTGCCTCCGCCCTTGTGGAGATAAAGAAAGCTATTTCTTATCATAAACTTAAAATCTATTCTCAATTCCGGTTACAAATCGTAACAAAACCAAATTCGCTGCCCGGCAAGTTCCGCGCATGCAAATTCCGCACTGCCTATTCGCGCGTTGCGAATCAAGGGCTTAATGCCGGGCGGGAGCCTTTACCGGCGCAACTCGCTCATGCCGGCGGACCATGGGCCGCTTTGGGGGACTGAAAAGTGCGTCAGGGATTCGCCGCGATGGGATCGAGGGCCGGCGTTGCCGCCTGCGCGGACAGGCTCCGTTCGGCCGCCCGTGCCATGGCCGCGAGCATGCCGGCGATCGCTGATTCGGCCTCGCCGGCTATCGCCTTGCGGCTATCGCCCCGCGCGTAGGTGAGCGGTTTGCCAAAATCGAGATCGCACCGAATCGACTCGCCTTTGAGAACGGACCAAAGATGCGGGAGCAAGGTCGCATCGCCGAGCCATGCCGCCGCCGGCGACGAGTAGCGGAGTGCGACAGGTTGCACGCAAACCGTCTCGATACCGCTCGCCGCGGCGAGAACATCGCGCGCGGCGGCGAAGTGCGAGCTGTGAAATTTGCGCAGCGCCGAGCCGTCGCCAGTCGTGCCTTCCGGAAAAAGCAGCATGGGACGGCCCGCGAGCATTCGCTGCGCCATCGCCGCGTTGGCGGCGGGGATCGTCCGCCGCCGTTGGCGATCGATAAAGACGGTTTCTTGCAGCCGCGCGAAAGTGGAGACGACCGGCCACGCTTCGACTTCACGCTTGGCGAGGAAGCAGACGGGCTCGACGCTGCAAAGCGCCAGTATGTCGAGCCACGAAACATGATTTCCGACAATAAGGCGAGGCCCTTGCGGCGGCGGGGCGCGCGCGGCGACGACATCCAGGCGAACTAGGGCGGCGAGCGTCCGGCCGAGCGCGACCGGGAGCCACAGCCGCAGCGGCCAACGGCGGCGCAAGGCGAGCCATTGCAAGGGCGCGAAAGACAAAAACAAGAGCAGGATGAGAACGATCAGTATGGCGCGGAGATAAGTCATGTCTCGCCGCAGGTTAGCAGTGCGATTCGCGCTTTCTTAAAACGCTTAGCCTGCAGTTTGATGACAGCGCCGCCGCATTCCCTCCCCTGTGGAGCTTGCCCTTTTTGTCATCAAACATTCGCGTCCGGCTTCTAGATTCGCGCCATAGAGTTAGGATGAGATTCGCCGGCTGATGTGGAACCTTTCAGCGCCGTTCGGTTTGGGCGGTGGCGTCCGGCACGCCGCCACCTTGATAGGACCGAACCGGATCGTGCGCGATCTTTCCGGCCTGCCCGCGGTGCTTGGGCGTTTCGGCCCGTTTGAAGTCCGGCTGGCGACGACGAGCCGGGAAATCCGCAAAGCGCAGCGGCTGCGGTTCAAGGTTTTTTACGAAGAAGGCCACGCCATTCCTCTGCATCGCGCCGCGCTGACAAGGCGGGACATCTGTCCCTTCGACAAAATCTGCGATCATCTTCTCGTCATCGACAAGGAGCAGCGCAACCGTGTCGGCCGCAAGAAGCCCAAAATCGTTGGGGTCTATCGTCTTCTTCGCGGCGATGCCGCCGCGCGCCACCTCGGCTTTTACAGCGCAACGGAATTCGATATCGCGCCGTTGCTGGCCCGCCATCAAGGCAAGCGCTTTTTGGAGCTCGGCCGCTCTTGCGTCCATGCGCAATATCGATCAAAGCGCGTCATCGAGCTTTTGTGGCGCGGCCTTTGGGTCTATGCGAAACATCATCGTATCGACGTGCTGATCGGCTGCGCGAGCCTGCCTGGCGCCGACCCAATTGCGCTTGCCCTGCCTTTGAGTTTTCTGCATCGCCATGCGCTGGCGGACGAGGAATGGCGCGTCCGCCCGCTTGCCGGGCGCGGCGTCGATATGGCGGTCCTCGGCAGCAAGGCGATCGATGCGCGCAAGGGAGTAGCCGCGCTGCCTCCGCTGCTCAAGGCGTACCTTCGCGCCGGGGCGAAATTTGGCGACGGCGCGGTGATCGACGCGCAGTTTGGCACGACCGACGTCTTTACGATCTTGCCGCTTGGCGACTTGGAAGACCGCTATCAAAACTATTATGGTGGGCCGATGGAGGCGCCGGAAAGTTATGTCGCGTGAGCCAGCGGGCAGCGAAAGCGCCGTCAAAGCAATCCGCTGTCGCAGAGAAAGGTTCCCCATCGGCAAGGACCGCGGCATTACTTCGGTCACCGCCGGGATTTCCCACGAAAGCGCGTGCTCGCGGGCGTGCCCCAGTCCAATTGGACCGGATCACGCGAAAGCCCGCCAACCGATGTCGCGGCGGCAGAAACCGCCCGGCCAATCAATCACATCGATTGCCGCATAGGCGCGCGCGCGGGCCTCCGCCACATCGGCGCCAACGCCTGTGACATTGAGGACCCGGCCGCCATCGGCGACAAGCTTTTGCCCTTCGCGCTTCGTCCCGGCATGGGTGATCGAAACGAACGGCAGTTCCTCGGCACGCTCGACGCCATGGATTTCGCTCCCCCGGGACCGGCGCGCCGGGATAGCCCTTGGCGGCGAGCACGACGCTCAGCGCGGTTTTCGCCGAGAGCCGAACCGGGCGCTCCGGCAGCCGCTCCTCGACGCAGGCGAGGAGCAAAGCCAGCAGATCCTCGTCGAGACGTGGCAGCGCGATCCTGCGCCAGTCCTTTCGAGCCCCGCCGCTCGCGCTCGGCGAAATAGGCTTCGAGCGCCATGGCGACGGTGAACGGGCCTATTTTAGGCGCCATGCCGTGCGCTTTCCGCTCCCCGATCCGCCACCACGCCCGCGCCGCGTCTTGAGCTTGCCGGAATGAATGGATCGAGACGCCGTCGGGATCTTGCCCCAACCCGCGCTCGGCATATTTGCCCTTCCCGAGGGAGTTCCGAGTCGTCGATGATCTGCCACCGGTTGTGTGCGGCGGCATCCGGGACGGAAGCCGGATTCCAGAACGCGGCAGTATCGCTTTCCGCGTGACGCGAGACGGGCGCGTGCGGCCGGCTTTTCGAGGTTCGTGTCGCGAACGGTGCCCGCCATGTTGGCGGAGCCTTTTCAAGGTCGTGCCCAACTTATGCTCAATATACGTAGCTGAGTGTCGGTGAACCGTCGAGGGTGTCTATGGCCTGTTATGTAAGCAAATCAAGGCGGTGTGTTGTTCGCTAGCGTTCGCCAAAGTGCGTGCTTTTTCCTTTTAGAGAGATAGCGGAAATTTGGGAGAGGAGCCAGCGGTCGGAAAAATTTATGCTGGTTTGAGAATAAATGCAGCCTGATCGCCAAGATGCTTGGCATTGGCGTCGCGGGCTTGCGCGCGGAACTTTGCCAATTGTGCGACCGAAAAATATTGTTGATCGTTTTGCTTATTGAGTGGAACATCTTTCCGGTACAGCTCGCTTGCCGTGAACTGAAAGTCACTTGAGTCGTCGAGCACGTGATCAACGACAAAACCGCAAGACAGCGCCAGCGCCCTCATTCCGTCTCGCGAAGGAACAAACAAGTGCTGGGGGGCGTCGAGCTGCACCCAGTCTGCGCCATAAATTTGCCAGGCCGTCGAAGATGTTGTTGGAATGCGAACGAGGCAACGCCCACCGGTTTTGAGCTTGCTTCTCGCGACACGCAAAGTGGCGTGCGGGTCAGCGACATGTTCGAGGCAATGATTGAACATGATGAGGTCGAACATTTGGCCGACTTCATGAATATACCGCGTAAGGATCCGTACCCCGTTTTTCCTTGAAATGTCGCCATTGATAAAGGGATTGGCTCCGAGTAGCTTTACGAAGCCGCACGCCGCCAGTAAATTCAAGATTGCCGCTTCCGAGCCGCACCAAACATCCAATATGTCGTGATCGACCTGGACCCGCATGGCCTTTAATGCCGGCAAAATGGCGTGGCTAGGTCTAATTTTGCTAAGACCCCAACCGATCCAATTGGTAAAACCCATGCTATGTCTATCTCGATACACTAATAACGACTTTTTTAGCGATGAGCCATTGGCATCAGAATCATCGCCGTCGGCAAATGAATTATAATCCGCTGCGTAATGCCGGGCCAGCTCGTCCGGCTGAGGGATTTCCTCAATTTGAACGCTGTGGCAATTGTTGCACTCTAAATAGGAAAACGTTTTTCGGGTGCCAAGCATCATTTCGCGGGCGACAAAAGACTTTCCCGGCCGAGGGAATTGGCAAGCCAAGCAAATCATTCTGCGATCCCGCGATGATTGGTAAAGATCATGAACACGTCGAACGAGCTGCGGTTTTGACGATTATGACGGCTTTGAAGCGATCATGGTGAAGCTTTCCGCCGTCAGTGGGCTTTCTCGCAAAGCCGTCGTCGAACAGAATTCGCGCTTGGCGCCGGCAATCCTTCGGTTCGCAAACGCGATCAACACGGTGTCGCCGACGCCGCCATTTTCGTCGGTTCGAACGGCTTATGGCCGCGCGAAAAGATCGCCGAGATCAAGCGCACGCGATGACGCGCGCGTGGTTTCAACGAATGGGCGTTTCGCCTCGCCTGCACGAGCCGCGCACGGCGTGGCGATCGGAGCGCATCTGGGAGGCATCGCCAAAATAAAGGTCAACCTTGCGGCCGCAAAACCGCGAAGGCAAGGCTGCCTCCCACGCAGCGAAAGCTCGTCGATCTGCTTGACTAGAACGAATAGGAATGCTTACCGTGCCATGTTGGACGGATGGTTCGTAGGTCCGTGTTGGAGGTTTAGGTAGTGACGTTGCCGCTCGAAGAAAGAGTGTCGGATTCGGGCGCCGCTGCCCGAGACGGCGATCCGCCGGTCCTGGCCGATCCGGACGGGCAATTCGCCCGGAACTTCAATCGCCGCCATTTCCTGTTCACACATGGGCTCAAGGATCATCCGCTTTTTGAGCTGCCAAGCTTGGTCGAGCTGGCCAAGCGGCCATTCCACCATGAGGCCTATTGGTCGAATGGCATGGTCAATGTGAACGATTCGTGGGGGATCAACCGGGACGCCCGGTTGTCGCTCGTCGATACGATCGCCAATATCGGCGACAACAATTCCTTGGTGATCCTGAAGCACGTCGAGCAGGATCCTGTCATTGGCCCCTTGCTCCAGGAGTTGTTGGCGCGAGTTCTCGCATTCTCGGGCGAGCAAATGCGTCAAGAGGTGATGGTGGGTGAGGTGTTGATTTTGATCGCCTCTCCCAACCGTCTCACTTCCTATCATATGGACGTGGAATGCAACTTTCTCATGCAAGTCGCCGGAAGCAAGACGCTTTGTGTATACGATCACACCGATCCGACCCTGGTCACGCACGAGGAACGCGAGCAGTATCACAGGGGTAACCATAACAGCATTGTCTACCAGGAAAGCCGGCAATGCGACGCTACCGCTTATGAGCTGCACGCCGGATATGGCGTGCACATTCCCGTTTTCGCACCGCATTGGGGGCGCAATCACGACAACATTTCCATTGCTTTGAGCTTCAACTACGAACTGCGCCCGATGCTCGCCGAAAAACGGATATACCAGGTGAACAGCTTGCTGCGCAAACTGGGCGTCGCCCCGACGGCGCCAGGCATTTCTCCCTGGCGCGACCGCTTAAAGCTCGTCGCCGCAAAAGGCCTTTATGCCGCCCACGGGCTCATTCGGCGCAAGCCGACATATCCGGTTTGGATCCCGTCGTAAGCAGCTTTTCAGTGTCCTGTACTGGTGGCGTAGCCTATTGGCCGCCGGTCGGGGCCGCTCATTGCGGCCGCAAAGCGGCGAAGGCAATGCTGCCTCCCACGCAACGAAAGCTCTTCGATCTGCTTGACTAGAACGAATAGGAATGCTTACCGTGCCCTATTGGTTGGATGGTTCGTAAGTCCTTGCTGGAGGCTTAGGTAGTGTCGTTGCCGTTCGAAGAAAGAGTGTCGGCTTCGGGCGCCGCTGCCCGAGACGGCGATCCGCCGGTCCTGGCCGATCCGGACGGGCAATTCGCCCGGAACTTCGATCGCCGCCATTTCCTGTTCACACATGGGCTCAAGGATCATCCGCTTTTCGAGCTGCCAAATCTGATCGAGCTGGCCAAGCGGCCATTGCATGTTGAGGCCTACTGGTCGAGTGGCAAGGTTGAACCCGCAGATTCATGGGGGATCAACCGCGCCCCCCGGCTGACACTCATCGACACGATCGCCAATATCGGCGACAATAATTCCCTGGTGATCCTGAAGCAGGTCGCCCAGGACCCCGTCTATGGTCCCGTGCTCCAGGATTTCCTGGCGAGCGTCGTCGCACTCTCAGGCGAGCAAATGCGTCAAGACGTGGTGATGGGCGAGACAAGTATTTTGATTAGCTCACCCAATCGTCTTACTCCCTACCACATGGACGCGGGTAGCAACTTTCTCATGCAAGTCGCCGGAAGTAAGACGCTTTGGGTATATGATCACACCGATCCGACTCTGGTTTCGCACGAGGAGATCGAACAGTTTCACATGGGTAACCATAATAGCATTGTCTACCAGGAAAGTCGGCAATGCGACGCTACCGCTTATGAGTTGCACTCTGGCGATGGCGTGCACATCCCCTTATTCGCGCCGCATTGGGCGCGCAATAACGACAACATTTCCATTGCCTTGAGCATCTTTTACGAACTACGCCAGATGCTCGCCGAAAAACGGATATACCAGGTGAACAGCTTGCTGCGCAAACTGGGTGCCGCCCCAACGCCGCCGCGCATTTCCCCTTGGCGCGATCGCTTGAAGCTCGCTGCCGGCAATGCCCTTTATGCCGCCTATCACCGCCTGAGGCGGAAGCGGGCACGTCCGGTTTGGACGCCACGGCTTGCATCGCAACGTCATGGCCCTCGAGCCGGTCGATCGCTCGACGATGTCTCGCGCGGGTGAACGGAAGGGCGGGGCCGACGGCACGCCCAGTTTGCTGCGCCGATCGTCGCCGAGGCCGGGGGCAAAACGCCCGCTGTCATTTTGCCGGGCTATGTGAGCGACAACCAGCTTCGTGGGTTCTACGCGCACGCGAGCGGGTTTGTATTGCCGAGCCTGCTTGAAGGTGTTGGCTTGCCCGCGGCCGAGGCTATTTCTCGCGGTCTCGTTCCATTACTGGGCAGAGGGCGGGCTTTGCATGAACTCGCGGGCGACTCCGCTATTCTTGTCGACCCTTTGAACACGGACGAAATCGCGGACGGAATGCGGCTCCTCGCGCACATCGGACAAGAGGACCGGCAGGCGCGCCTGCCCGAGCTTCGCCTGCGCATCGCGCGCTTTTTTACGAAATTTGGCGGCGACGCACTGGCGCTCCACATTACAACAAGCGCTCGCGCCGTGATAGTTAGGGCCACTGTATTCACATGGGTATCGCCGCAATCGCGCGCGGACGGAAGTTCAAGCTCGTTTCATTTGCCGCGGCCAGGAAGTTCAGGAGGCGGTATTTTGGCCGGACCGCGCGGTCGCATCGCCAGACGGCATGCTGGGGTGGTTTTTCCTGTTCCGAGGGGCCGGACGGGCGCCGCGCGATGACCGGAGCCGCGGCGGGGGCGCTCGTCTTGTTTTCCGGTGGCCAGGATTCGACGACTTGTCTTGCCTTGGCGCTCGACCGATATGCGCGAGTCGAGACGATTGGTTTCGATTACGGCCAACGGCATCGCGTCGAGCTCGACCAGCGCGCCACGATCCGCGAATCGCTTCGCCAAAATTTTCCCGCGTGGCGCGAGCGTCTCGGCGAGGACCACCTGATCCGCATCGAGGCTTTGGCGCAAATCTCCACGACGGCAATGACCCACGATGTCGAGATCGTCACCGATGCGCGCGGCCTGCCCAACACATTTGTCCCCGGCCGCAACCTTGTGTTCCTGAGCCTGGCGGCGGCGCTTGCCTACCGGCGCGGTTTCAAGCGCATTGTCGGCGGCATGTGCGAAACGGATTTTTCGGGCTACCCGGATTGCCGCGACGATACCGTGAAAGCCATGCAACTCGCCGTGAATCTCGGCATGGATGCTCGTTTTATTCTTGAAACGCCTTTGATGTGGCTCGACAAGGCCGCGACCTGGCGCCTCGCGGAAACGCTCGGCGGAACCGCGCTCGTCGATCTCATCGTCGAGTCGACGCATAGCTGCTACCTCGGCGAGCGCGCGATAAGGCACGATTGGGGCCATGGCTGCGGCTCGTGTCCCGCCTGCCGGCTTCGCGCCGAAGGCTGGCGGAAGTACATTGCCTCGTCGGGGAAACAGGTGCCGGCTTGACGCTTGTCTTCGGGCTGCCCCGAGCCGGACGCCGATTTGACCATCACGGAATCACGTCGATGTTTGCCTTGCCGTGCTCCCTCCGTCAGCGAGAAGTGGTAATGTCATTGGCGGCGTTAAAGGCGGATTGGTGCATCTCGAGCGATGAGCAAAATCCGATGAATTCCGGAACGGCATGGGCATGATTTGGCCGCCGCAGCAAGAGGCCGCGCTAAACGCCGTCGCTAACTGGTTGAAACGCGGCGAGCCGCAATTGTTCCGGCTCTTCGGCTATGCGGGCACCGGCAAGACCACGCTCGCCAAGAAAATCGCCGAGGATACCGACGGCGGCGTCGCCTTCGCTGCTTTCACCGGCAAGGCCGCGCTCGTTTTGCGTTCCAAGGGCTGCACGGAAGCGCGCACGATCCACAGCTTGATCTACCGGCTGCGGGAGACCGATACGCGAGAACTTTCCTTCGTTCTCAACGAAGACAGCGCCGTTACGAAATCGAGCCTCGTTATCATCGACGAATGTTCGATGGTCGATCAAGAACTCGGCCGCGATCTTCTGTCCTTTGGCAAGCCGGTGCTGGTCCTTGGCGATCCGGCGCAACTGCCTCCCGTCAAGGGCGGGGGGTTCTTTACCGAAGGCCCGCCCGACGTGATGCTGACCGAGGTGCATCGCCAAGCGGTGGGCAATCCGATTATCAAAATGTCCATGCTTGTGCGCGAAGGAGGAAGGCTTTCCCTCGGCGCTTATGGCGAGAGCCGCGTCATAGAGCGGGCCAACATTGATTTCGGCACGGTGAGCGCGGCCGATCAGCTGCTCGTTGGCCTCAACCGCACCCGCCACTCCTACAACAAAAGAATGCGCGAACTATTCGGGCAAGCCGATGTTTTTCCGCAAGCGGGCGACAAGCTGGTCTGTCTCAAAAATAACAAGACCAAGGGTCTTTTGAACGGCGGGATCTGGCTCGTGAAGACCACCGCGCCGACGCGCAAGAAGAAGCTCGCGTTGAACGTTGTCCCGGAGGACGATCCGGCCCGCAAGCCGCTGCGCATCGGCGTGCTGCCGGAATTCTTCCAGGGGCTCGAAGACAGTTTAAGCCCGGAAAGCCGCCGGGAGTCGGATGAGTTCGATTACGGCTATGCGCTCACCGTGCATAAGGCGCAGGGGTCGCAATGGAACCATGTGGTTTTGTTCGACGAAAGTTTTGCATTTCGCGAGCACCGCAACCGCTGGCTCTATACCGGCATTACCCGCGCCGCGGAGCGCCTGACGATTGTCGTATGAGATGCTTTGCACATCCGCGCGGCGCGGGTGCTTGGCGGGAATGCCGGTTGCCATCGCCCGAAGTGCATCAGGCCCGCTTGTCCGGCCATCGGCAGAGATCGGCGATTAAGCAGCGCTCGCATTCCGGCCTGCGAGCCTTGCAAATATACCTGCCATGCAGGATCAGCCAATGATGCGCGTGGCGCTTGAACGCATCGGGGATGATTTTCTCAAGCCCGCCTTCGACCTCAAGCGGGGTCTTGCCGGCCGCCAGGGGAATGCGGTTGGAGACGCGGAAAATGTGAGTGTCGACGGCGATGGCCGGCGCGCCGAAAGCGACGTTCATGACCACGTTGGCGGTCTTGCGGCCTACTCCGGGGAGGGTTTCGAGCGCTTCGCGGCTGCGCGGCACCTCGCCGCCGAAATCCTTGACGAGCCGCCGCGACAAGGCGATCACGTTTTTTGCCTTGGTGCGGTAAAGGCCAATCGTCTTGATCATGTCCTGGAGCTTTTCCTCGCCGAGCGCGGCCATTTTGGCTGGACTGCCGGCCACGGCGAAAAGCGCGTGCGTGACCTTGTTGACGCCTATGTCGGTCGCTTGCGCCGAAAGCACGACCGCGACGAGCAGGGTGAAAGCGTTCACATAGTCGAGTTCGCCTTTTGGGTGCGGATTGGCGGCTTCGAAGCGGCGGAAAATCTCGGCCACCCTCGCCGAGTCCGGCGGCAGCGCGCCTTGCGGTTTCGTGGCGTGCCCGCCGATTTTTTTGGCTGGCGTATGCAACTTCGTCAGAGGCGCGGAAGTCGCGTTGTCCGAAACTTTGGCCACCGGATTTTGAGTTGCCGCGTTTTTTTTGCGCATCCGCGCGTTATAAAATCCCTCGACCACGGAGAGCAAGGCTAGGACTCAGCCGCTAGTGGTTCAGTTTGAATTTCGGCTTGCGACCGACAGCCGAAATCCCGAGTCAAAAGCACCGGCTCAGCCTTCGACGAACGATTTCAGCCTGGCCAATGCTTGGCCCCACTGCTCCGAGACGAGATCGAGGTACGTCTTGATCTGTTCGATCGGCTCCGGCTCGAACTCGAATAAATTCTCGCGGCCCGAACGGACGCTTCGCACGACTCCCGCACTCTCCAGCACCCGGAGATGCTTGGTGATTGCCTGTCGAGTAAGATTCGAGCCCTCTGCGAGCTGAGAGATCGACTGCGGCCGCCCGCCGCAGAGCTTTGCGACCAGCGACAGTCGCGTTTCATCTCCCAGAGCGGCAAACACGGGCGCATGAGCCTTCCGCTCAGCCAGGCTGCTGCGGCCTCTATCCGACATAGCGCTCGATATTTTTCATCTGCTCCGTCCAGCCATCCTCATTCATCCGAAATGCTTCATGGCGCCGGTCGCTGGGGATGCCGCCAAAGCCGGATTCCGTGAGTAGAAGCAGTGTTCCATTTGCGGTCGCTTCCAGCCTGAACTCGACAAGTGTCGGGGGTTCCCGCGAGTAGTCTACTTTGGGATCGATGGCGTAAGGGTGCCAGGTGAACGAGAAGAGCCGTTCATCCTCCATTTTCTGCACAGTCGCCTCCCACTTCAGGTGCTCATAGCCAGGGTAAGTAATCTTGCCACGCGAGACCCGGCCCGGCACAAAAGGGCCATCCAATTTTACGCGAAACCACTCACCGAACTCACGGTAATCCGTTAGCGCACGCCAGACCCGGGAGACCGGTGCCTTGAGTTCAATGCGTTTCTCAATGCGATCATCCATAAGCAACCTCCTGGTTGGAGGTTAGTATGACTTACTTTTGAGATAACGCAACCATTGTGTTGCGCATTCTGAGTAGGACTCCCGGCTGATGCACAGGGGAAAAAATTCCACACGTCCTGGAGCTGCGGCAGGCTGGGAGGTTCCTGAGCCCCGGCCGAGGCCCCGCGGGGAAGCGGTTTTCTCGGCCATCGCGGGGTTCGTCGCTTCCTCGCATGGCAGAGGACAAGTCCGGCCGCCCTTGGGGGGCAAGGGCGGCCGGTCCCGGATAGCAGTTCCGCGCCGACTGGTTAGGGCTAGACAGGCGCGGGACCGCCACCGGGAAGGCGGGGAGGTATCGAACTTGATGATAGCCAATTCGGCGCCCGATCGCTTGACCCGAACGTGCTATCCCCTCGCGAATTGCCGGTAAATTTTGGCGCTGGGCGTTCTTGCGTAAGGGAAAGCTCAAAGTGAGCAGGAATAGGAACCGCAATTTGCGGCGCCGATGTGTTCATAGTATATCGGCCAGACAAAGAATTATCAAATTGAAGGTGCTTTGGGGAAGCATAGAAAACTCCGCGCGATACACCTATTACCTTATCAGGGAGCGGTAGATCGCGATAGTTGCTCGAGCGGACGTGCTCCAGTTGTAGCGCCGGATCAGAAAGCCTCATGCGAATCGGAATATTCCAGTTTCCTCAACTCCTTCGAGCCATTCCGCAAATCACCCTGACAGTGCCCAGGGGCCTTGCTTTTCTTGTTGCTTTGCTTATAAGGCACGGTCCCGAACCGCACGGCTGAAGCGCCGCCATGGTGGTTCCTTTCGCTCGTTCAATGCGCTCTTGTCGCGAAATCTCGGGGCGCGGCCGTCGCTCCGACAGGGAGCGCGTTTTGGGTGCTTGCCGCCCGGCGGAGACTTAACCAAAATGCCCAAGCTTAAAACCAAATCCAGCGCCAAAAAGCGGTTCAAGATCACCGCGACAGGCAAGGTGCTCTATGCGCAGAGGGGCAAGCGCCACGGAATGATCAAACGGACCAATAAGCAGATTAGAAATCTGCGCGGCACGAGCGTCCTGTTCAAAAGCGATGGCGACAAGGTCATAAAATTCTTTCTGCCGAACGGCTGAGGGCCCCGCCGGCCATTTGGCCTTTCATTGTCAATCCGGAGATCAGCCATGGCACGCGTGAAACGCGGGGTTACCTCGCACGCCAAGCACAAGAAGACTTTGCGGGCCGCCAAGGGCTTTTACGGCCGCCGCAAGAACACGATCCGGGCGGCGAAGGCGGCGGTCGATCGCTCGATGCAATATGCGACGCGCGACCGGCGCGCCAAGAAGCGGGTTTTTCGCGCCTTGTGGATTCAACGTCTCAACGCCGCGGTGCGCGAGCATGGGCTCACTTATTCGCGCTTCATCGGTGGTCTCGCCAAGGCCGGTATCGAAATCGATCGCAAGGTCCTTGCCGAGCTCGCGATCAGTCAGCCGGAGGCATTTAGGGCGGTCGCCGAGAAGGCGAAGGGCGTCCAGCCCGCACCGGCTTGAGGCGGGGGACTGGTACGCCCGCGCAAAAGACTTATTCCGGTGCAGGCTTAACATTCTCGGGCAGTGGCATTTTCGCAGCATCTGCGCCAAAAAAGCAAACGAAGCGTTGTAGCGCTATTTTTTAATAAATAATTCATGTTATTGTGGGTCGTCAAATTTATTGGGGGAGGGGGCTATGAAGATAGCAGGCTCAATTAGTTTGCTGATGCTCGTCGGGGGATGCAGCTATTATAATGAAAATTTGCTGAATACGCCTACGCCAACTCAAGTTTCGAACTATGCAACCGAAACTGGCGCAGTAACGGTCAATGCATTCGATAGATCGGGCACATACGGGAACCGCGTAATGTATTCAGCTGAATATCTTCTTAGTAGCATAACATACACGAACCAAAAATGTGATGAATTCTTCGAGGTGCTCGCCCATTCCCAGCAAGATTCCTCATTTATCGATAAGGTCTTGACAACGTCTATTGCCGCTGCGACACCTTTGATGGCCGCTTATGGCGTCGGCGCGACGGCAATTTCGACAACAGCGGCAGGTGTAGCGTTTGCGGGCGATATCAATAAATTTACATCTGAAATTTACCTATTTGCGCCCTTTGCAGGGCAATTACAACGGCACGTCAAGGAACAAATGCAAGCGAAAAGCAACAATCTCTCATCGCTTTGGAAAGGCGGTCGCCTGAATCCGGACGCTTGTCCCGGCGGGGGTTGCTACAATGAGTTAGAGCGCATGATCGCCGTACGCGGACAAGCTCAAGATTATGCGAATATTTGTTCGATATCAAACTTTCGCACTATAATTGCTTCTTCATTAGAACACACAAGAACAACTTGTCCTCCAAAGACTACCGGCCAAACGGTAGCAAGCGCAGTTGCGCCCCCACCCTGCATATCCGAAGCCTTAAAATAGCAAAAGAATAGCGAAGGATCTGAGCTTGAAATACTTGCCTCAGGCGCGGCAAGCTGATCCTTATAGCCGTGCCGCATTTGCTCCACCGCCGCCGTAGGCGCCGGATCATATTTCGACGCCGGTGCGGCTTCCCCTGATGATTCGGCTAGGCGAGCCAAGCCTCGCCGGCGAACGCGTTGATGTCGTTATTCCGCAGGCTTGATCCCGAGCCTCCGCAGCTTGGCCTGCGGACTGGCGTAGGGCTCTTGCAGATCGACGTTCCAATAGCGCAGATCCTCAAGCTTAATTTCCGTTCCGGTCACCGCGCAACGCACGAATGCGCCGGGACGCAAAACGCGAAATTCGCCGTTGAGATATTCGATCTCGGCTTCGCCCGCGGAGAGCGGGCGGCGTTCATAACGGTTCATTAGAGTCGGGGCTCAATGCGAACAAACTTGCTAGCATGATAACGCAGCTTCGCCAAATACGCCACCATCCCCCGCAAAGCTCCAGCAGACCGGTTGAAAACTCGGATTTTGCCTGAACACGGGCGCGTCGGGATTTGCGTCGCAAGCGACGTCACCTTCCCCCGACGTACGGGACACACCGAATTAGGCGGATTGGCGCTCCGCCTGTTCGGGGGTGAAATGCCCGAGGCCAGAATGATGCCGTTGACGATTGCAGTGTCCATCGCCGGAGGTGAACAGGTCGGGCTCGCGTTCGGTTTTCAGAGTGTCGAAACAGCTTTCCTTGGGGGCGTTGTCCCAGCAATTTTCGTTCCGGCGCATGGAGCTTCCGGTGGACGCGGCGGGACGTAAAGAAATCGCTAACGAATACGCTCTTGGGTTTCTGGAACGTTAACCTGAAAACGCGCCACGACTTTATCCACGAGCCGAGCCGGCAGGATGCGGGCGAGGCGCGCCAACAGATAGAGCGACCTTGGAAAGGCGATAATCGCCCTGCCCCGCTCGAGGCCGCGTTGAATGAGGATGGCGGCATCAGAGCCGGTGATTTCGAGTGGCTTTACGGCGTCAATACTGTCGTTCAGTGGGGTCTTTACAAAGCCGGGGATGACAAGACTGACACGAACGCCTCGGGCCTCGATGCGGCCGCGCAAGGATTCGCTATAAGCATGGACCGCGGCCTTGGTCGCGCAATAGGAAGGCGCGTAGGGCAAGCCGCGCAAGCCCGCGATCGAGCCAATGAAGGCAATGTGTCCGGCCCCGCGCGCGCACATCGGCCCGATCAACGGTTCGACCGTGTTCAAGACGCCGATAAGATTGATCCCGACAACGGCGCGAACCGCGCGCGGATCCTCGGCGATATCTCCCGGCCCCAAGCCGGTCGTGATGCCCGCGTTGGCGATGACGAGGTCGAACGGCCGGCGCATGTCGGCAGCTTCGATCCAATACGCCATCGTGTTTCGATCGCACACATCCAATTGGCCGATGCTGACTTCGGCGCCTTGCGCGCGGGCGGCGGCGGCGGTGTGCTCCAGCCGTTCGCGGTCGCGCCCGATGAGAGACAAGGATACCCCATCGCGCGCGTAACCCAAGGCGAGCGCGCGGCCAATACCGCTCGATGCGCCAGTGATGAGGATGGTTTTCGGCCGCATCTCAGTTAAGCTGACCGGGAATTTTGTACAAAACCGTCGCTTCCCCCAAAATCGCAAGATCGTTATTTTGCGCGCGCGCGATGAGCCGGAGCGTAAGCTCCGGCCTTGGAACGTCTCGCCGGCGCATGACACGGCCGGAAATGCGGATGCCTTCGCCGGCCAGCACCGGTCGCAGAAACTTGCCCGATAGCCGCGCGATGAAAAGATCGCGCCGCCACCGCATGATCAAAGGTTCGAAACAGGAGAGCATCAGCATACCATGGACAGGCGGCCCGGCAAGCCCGGCCGCCCTGGCGGCATTGAGGTCGAGATGCAGCGGATTGTCGTCGCCGGAAACCGCCGCATAACGCGCGAGCGCTTCCCGCCCAAAAGGCCCGAAGCCTTGCGCGCGGATTTCGTCGCCGGCCTTTGGCCAATCCGGCGGCGCCTGCTCCATTCTGGCTTCGATCATGATGCTGGTTCCAAATTAAGCGGCACGATGCGCAGTACGGTTTCGAGATTCGCGCAGATCTCCCCTTGCCCGGTCGCAACAGCCATTTTAAGAGTCAAGCGTGGCGGCTTTGCGGTGCGGCGCGCCTCGACGGCGAGGACGTAATCGGTTTCGATTCGCAGCTCACGTTCGTGGGCAAAGTTCTGCGCCTCGTGAACCAGGAGAAAACTTTGGCCGCCGATCAGTTGCAAGATTAAGCCGCGGATGGCTGGAAGCGCCAGCCAGCGAATCGGGAAGGTGAGAGGCACAAAGCCGCCGGTCCGAGTGCCTCCTGTCTCGCGTAAAAATCCCGCGACCTCGGAAGGTTCGGTCCGGACCAGGATTGGGGGCAGACGCACCAGCGCATCGTCGCTTGGCTCCGACGCAAAGCCGGAGCCAACCGGTTGTGGGTGACCCCGCACGTTCATGCCGCGCGCCGCACGACGAGACTGGCGTTAATGCCTCCGAAAGCGAAGGAATTGGTCAGCGCGGTCCGGATCGGCATGGGACGCGCTTCATTGGGCACGGCATCGACGGGGCATTTGGC
>JBOHJQ010000008.1:0-63851 GCA_050728655.1 Methylocella sp. | reverse complement strand
GGATATAAGCGTGGATGGCGGTTTCGAGTTCGGCGACGCTTTTGAAAACGCCGCGACGGATGCGCTCGGTCGTGATTTTTCCGAACCAGCGCTCGACAAGGTTCAGCCATGATGACGATGTCGGGATAAAGTGGAGGTGAAAGCGCGGATGTTTGGCCAGCCAGTTTTTAACGTCCGGGTGTTTGTGCGTCGCATAGTTGTCGGCAATGCAGTGGATATCCAGATGCCGCGGCGTGGCGTGGGCGATGGCTTTTAGGAACTTCAAGAATTCCTGATCGCGATGGCGTGGCATGCAGTGACCGATCACTTCGCCTTTCAGCACGTCGAGCGCGGCGAACAAGGTGGTTGTTCCATTGCGCTTGCAATCATGCGTCATGGTTCCGGCGCGACCCTTCTTCATCGGCAAGCCCGGCTGGGTACGATCAAGCGCCTGAATCTGGCTTTTCTCGTCGATGCAAAACACCAGGGCATGTTCGGGCGGGTTCATATAAAGCCCGACAACGTCTTCAAGCTTCGCGATAAAATGAGGATCGTTGGACAGCTTGAACGTCTTGACCAAATGGGGTTTCAGGCCATGCGCGTCCCAGATGCGGTGCACGGATGCTTTGCTGATCCCACAGATTTTGGCCATCGCGCGACAACTCCATTGTGCCGCATGGGTGGGCGGTTTTTGCGTTGTCGCGACGACCTCGGCTTCCTTGGCTCGAACCAAAGGTTTAAAACTCCGTCCGCGCGGGCGATCCTCGTAAAGCGCTTCGAGGCCGCCTTCGCCAAAGCGTTGCCGCCAGTCCAGCACCGTAGGACGCGACGTTTTAAGCTCTTTCGCCAGTGCGTTGTTCGATTTGCCTTCTGCCGCCCCAAGCACGATCCTCGCCCGAAGCGCTATCCGTTGCTCAGTCTTGCCAGAACGCACCAGTCCTGCCAGAATCGCTTTGTCTGCAGGAGTTATCCTAAGAGCTGCGCTGCTTGTCCACATGCCGGACAAAATAGCACACCCGAGCCGTATTGTAAAGCTTTGCGTGAGACATTACACTAGAAGCGGGGCGTCCCCGCGCCTAGTCGCGTGCAATGCACAATGCATGTGCGGCGCGGGCGGCGTTGTGGCAGACTGCCGCGCGAATATTCCCTGACTGGCAGGACTCCGGAGCACGGCGGGCAAGGCGCGGATCGGGGTCGCCGCTCGGGGTCGCCGCTCGGCGGACTTGGCACGCAGCTTGCTGGTAGATGACACGGATCGGCTCCCTACGGTCCATTTCCGGGTCTAACGAAGGGCCCGGTCATCCAGCAGCGCCGCTGACTGACCGTCACACACGTGGAGGTCCGCCAGCGGCTTTTCTTTGCAATTGGAGCTCGCGCATGTCTCAAAAAAAGCCCCCCGTCGCGGCTGGACTAACAGCCTGCACGAACTGCGGATCGTGTTTGCCGGAAACGGGAAAAACGTTCCTGGCGGCCGCCCTGGCCGCCGGGCTTATCCTCCTGGGCTTGGGAGAAAACGCGCGGGCGGCAGATAATGCGCTCGATGCCCGCGCGGACGACGCGGCGAAAAGCGAAGTAAGCGCGCCGCCTCCTGCTCCGCCGCCAGTGCCGCTGGGCGTTTTCTGTGATAACAACGTGCCCCAGGGCAGGTTCGTCCTTTCGATTACGCCCATTTTCGCTGGTCTCTCGGGCATTTTGATAGGCACGCGCGGGGTATCGAATGAATATACCGTCTCCACGGTGCCGTTTTTTCTCAATCCCAGCCAAAAGGTGCGCATCGTTCCGCAACATATCAACGTTGACATCCAAGGTGTGCGCCTAAGGTATGGCGTGACCAATGATTTCGAGATGATCCTTGACACGGGATGGGTCGAAAAAGATCTCCATGCGCTGGTCTTCAAGGGGACGGCCGGAACCACGGCGCTTGGCGACAACTACCCGCGAACTTCGAGCATCGTAGACACCATCCTGACGGGCGTCTATCGCGTCTATCAAGACGACATCCACCGGATCCAGATAAGTCTCGCCTTTTCCTTCCCGACGGGCATCGACGACGCCACGTTCAACGACTTTCTTCTGCCCAACGGAACCCGCCGCAACATCCGCGGCTTCTACGGGATGCAGCTTGGCACGGGCACGTTCGATATTTTGCCGGGCGCCGTCTACGCGGGCTTTCTGGGACCCTGGTCGTGGGGCGTTTCCTATCGCGGGCGCCTGCCGCTCGACTACAATCCGCAGGGCTACCGTTTTGGGGACCTGCACGAATTCAACGGCTGGGCTGGCTACACCTGGATACCCGGCCTCACCACGACGTTCCGCGTTAGCGGCACGACGCAAGGCCCCATCCTGGGCTTCGACCCCAACATCAACGGCCCCGCCGCCCCCGCCAATCCGCTCTTTTATGGCGGGCAGAGGGTCGAGCTCTTCGGCGGCGGATCGATCAGCGGTAAATTAATCGGTATCGACAACGCGTTGATCTTGGTTGAAGCGGGCGCCCCAGTGTACCAGAATCTCAATGGCCCCCAGATCAAGAAGAACTGGCAAGCCGCCGCGCGCCTTGCCTTCAAGTTCTAGTAGGGCAGGCGCCGATCGGGGCCAAGCAATTTACGAACAATGCCTATTATGTCAACCCTTGCGGCACCGAAAGGCAGACGTCCGAGCCGATGATTCGCGCGCTGCACAATCAGTAAGCGGCGTGGGCACCAGTTTGGCAGATTGTGGTGCAAATAATTCCATAAGCGGCGCCACAGTCGGAATGCCGCAGGCCGCCCGCAAGAGCGGAAAGGCCACACGGCGGACTTGGCACGCAGCTTGCGTGCAAGTTTGCAAGACCGGCTCCCTACGGTCCATTTCCGGGTCCAACGAAGGGCCTGGCCATCCAGCAACGCCGCTGACCGACCGTCACACGTGTGGGGGTCTGCCAGCGGCTTTATTTATAATTGGAGATTTATCATTGGAGCTTGCGCATGAATGCCAAAACCTCGCCCGGGGCGCCCGGACCCGCACGCCGGCCGCCGGGTGCGACCGCTAGCCTTGCCCGCGCTACCGCGCTTATGGATGCAACCCAGAGCGCCTTCCCGAATAGCCGCGCCGACGCTCTCATTGCTCTTTGGGAAGGCCTTGATGCGATGCCGAGGCAGGCAGACGAACGCTCCTGTCGGAAAAAAGTGACTCTGCTGATGCGCAAGCGCGACACGACCTGGATCTCGGAGTGGGAACCAGAGGACGAGAAGTTCTGGGAGTCCAAAGGCAAGTTCATCGCCCGGCGCAACCTGATCTGGTCCATCTTGGCCGAGCACCTCGGCTTTTCGATCTGGATGATCTGGAGCATCGTGGCGACCAAGCTGCCGCAGGTGGGCTTCAACTACACGACCGGCCAGCTGTTCCAGCTCGTGGCGCTGCCCGGGCTTATCGGCTCGCTGCTGCGATTTCCGTACACGTTCGCGGTGCCTCGGTTCGGCGGTCGAAACTGGACCGTCGCCAGCGCGACGCTGCTGTTCATCCCGGCGATCGCGCTGGCGTATTTCGTCGCCCGGCCGGACACACCATTCTGGCTGATGCTGATCGTGACCGCGACGGCCGGCCTCGGCGGCGGCAATTTCGCATCCAGCATGGCCAACATTTCATTCTTTTATCCGGACCGCATGAAGGGCTGGGCGCTGGGCCTAAACGCGGCCGGCGGAAATATCGGCGTCAGCAGCGTTCAATTGCTGACCCCAATCTTGATCGGCTTCGGATGGGTCAACCTCTATTTGGCCGCGCCACGAGGTTCGGCAGGGCTCTACCTGCAGAATGCCGGGCTAATGTGGCTGCCGCTGGTGGCGCTCGCGGTGTTCGGCGCCTATCGCCACATGAACAACCTGACTTCCGCGCGCTCGACGTTCAAGGACCAGCTCGTCATCGTCACGCGCAAGCACACCTGGGTGATGTCCTGGCTCTATATCGGGACCTTCGGCTCCTTTATCGGCTACTCCGCCGCGTTCCCGCTCCTGCTCAAGACGCAGTTCCCAGCGATAACCGTGGGTTTCGCTTTCCTCGGACCGCTGGTCGGATCCGTTGCCCGCCCGCTCGGCGGCCTGCTCGCCGACAAGCTGGGAGGCGCGCGCGTGACCGTCTGGAACTTCGTCGCCATGGGTGCAGCTACCATCGGTGTCATGCATTACGTCGACATCAAGAGCTTTGCTGGATTCCTCGTTATGTTTCTTATCCTCTTCGTCACGACCGGCATCGGCAACGGCTCGACATTTCGAATGATCCCCTCGATCTTCCGCGCGGAGAACCTCAGGGAGGTAAAGGGCTTGGGCGACGCGGCCCGGGCGCTGGCCCTCAAGGCGGCCGGGATCGAGAGTGCCGCCGTGCTCGGCTTCACATCGGCGATCGGCGCCTGCGGCGGATACCTGATCCCGCGCGGCTTCGGTGCCTCGATTACCGCCACCGGCGGACCCAACCTGGCTTTGGAAATCTTCCTGACGTTCTACGTCGCCTGCGTGGCGATCACGTGGTGGTTTTACCTGCGGAAGAGCTTTCTCGTGCAGCGTGCCCGGAGCCTCGCCGAAGCACGCGTGTGAGGCAATTTGGCAAGACGTTAATGATCATGCGGTCGGAAAGATGAACCAAACTTTCGTTGGCGTCGGAAACGGCATGGCCGCCGGGGCGCGACCATGATCGGCATCATGCGCATCTAATTCTTCAACAGCAAGGAAACGGTTAGAATGAATTTTCACAGCCCTCCCAAAGAAAGGCTCGTAGTGATCGGCAATGGGATGGCTGGCATGCGGGCGGTTGAAGAATTGCTGAAACGCGCACCGGACCGCTACCAGATCACCGTTTTCGGAGCCGAACCGCACGTCAATTATGACCGAATTCTGTTGTCCGCGGTCTTGGCGGGCGACAAGGAAATTGACCAGATCGTCATTAACGCACGCAGTTGGTATGAGGAAAACGATATCCGGCTTTTCACGGAAGACCCGATCACCTCGATCAGCGGAGCAGCGCGTACGGTCACCTCAAAAAGCGGGCGGGTGGAGCCCTATGACCGCCTGCTCTTGGCGACGGGCTCAAGCCCGATCGTGCCGCCCATTCCGGATTTGAACCTGCCAGGTGTGTGTACGTTTCGCGATATCGCCGATGTCGAGCAAATGATCGCTGCGTCGACACAATACGCAAAGGCGATCGTCATCGGCGGCGGCCTGCTTGGCCTGGAGGCGGCAAACGGGCTGCTTCGCCGTGGCATGAGTGTGGCGGTCGTGCATCTGATGGACACGCTCATGGAACGCCAGCTCGATATCCAAGCTGGCAAGTTGCTGCAAAGGGAGCTCGACGAGCGGGGCATTAATTTCTTCATGAATGGCCAGACCGAGGAAATATTTGGCGCCACTCGAGTCGAAGGCGTTCGACTCGCCGATGGCCGTGAGGTTCCCGGCTATCTCGTCGTCATGGCAATCGGCATTCGCCCCAACATCGATCTCGCCCGCGCCGCCAACATCGAGGTCAACCGTGGGATAGTGGTCCACGACGACATGCGAACCTCGGATCCTGACATTTTCGCGGTCGGCGAATGCGCCGAGCATCGAGGCATGACCTACGGGCTGGTCGCGCCTCTGTGGGACATGGCCAAGGTGTGTGCTGATCACCTCGCGGGAGTTGAGCCTACATCCAGCTATACCGGTTCCGTGTTGGCCACCAAACTGAAGGTAACCGGCATCGACCTGTTCTCCGCGGGCAACTTCGGCGGTGGCGAGGATTGCGGCGAGTTGACCTACCACGACACGACTCGTCAAGTGTACAAGAAGCTCGTTATGCGCGACGGACGGGTCGACGGGGTGGTGCTGTATGCCGATGTGAGCGATAGCGGCTGGTATCTTGATCTCTTGCGACAAAAGGAAGACGTCACTCCATTCAAGGATGCCATCCTCTTTGGCCAGGCAATCGTCGCCGGAATGGGAAAAATCAAGCCGCCGCCGAGCGTCACAGACCTACCTGATACCTATCAAATCTGCGGCTGCAATGGTGTCTGCAAAGGCACTATCGTTCAGACAATCTTGGACAAAGGTCTGAGTACGCTCGCCGAAGTGCGTGCCCACAGCAAGGCATCGGCTTCGTGCGGTTCGTGCACCGGGCTGGTCGAAGGCCTGTTGGCGGCGACACTGGGCGACGCTTTCCGTAAGCCCAAAGAGCCGGGGATGTGCCGCTGCACCGCGCATACTCATGATGAAGTGCGGCGCCAGATCATTGAACAAGAGCTGAAAACAATTCCTCGCGTCATGGCGACGCTCGGTTGGTCCACTCCCGATGGATGCCATTCCTGCCGGCCAGCTCTCAACTTTTACCTGCTCTGTGCTTGGCCGGGGGAATACGTGGACGATGCGCAGTCGCGCTTCATCAATGAGCGGGCGCACGCCAACATTCAAAAAGACGGGACATTCTCGGTCATTCCGCGGATGTGGGGCGGCAGCACCAGCGCCAAGGAACTTCGCGCGATTGCCGATGTCGTCGACAAGCACGCTATTCCAACGGTCAAAATCACGGGGGGACAACGGATCGACATGCTGGGCGTCCGCAAAGAGCAGTTGCCCACTGTCTGGCGCGACCTCAATGAAGCGGGTCTCGTATCTGGCCATGCCTACGGCAAGGCGCTGCGTACCGTGAAAACCTGCGTCGGCTCGGAATGGTGCCGGTTCGGAGTACAGGACTCCACGGCGATGGGGATCGCGCTTGAGAAGATGACATGGGGATCATGGCATCCGCACAAGGTCAAGCTGGCGGTGTCGGGCTGCCCGCGTAATTGCGCCGAAGCCACCATCAAGGATTTTGGCGTCGTCGCTGTAGAGAGTGGTTGGGAGCTGCACGTCGGCGGCAATGGCGGCGTCAAGGTTCGCGCCACCGACTTCTTGTGCAAGGTTGCAACCGAGGCCGAGGTGCTCGAATACGGCGCGGCCTTCCTGCAGCTCTACCGCGAGGAGGCCCGCTACCTCGAGCGCACCGCGCCCTGGGTCGAACGGGTCGGGCTCGACTACGTCAAGGGCCGCATCGTACAAGACGCCGCCGGGAGGAAGGCGCTCCAGGATCGATTCCTCTATTCACAACAATTTTTCCAGCAGGATCCGTGGGCCGAGCGTGCGCGCCGCGAGACGCAGCCCGCTGAATACCGCGCGCTTGCGAACGTCGATTCGTAAGATGGATGAGTTTGCCTGTCTGGAAGGCTGGCGGGAAGTCGGCATTATCGACGACATCCCCAGATTGGGTTCGCGTATTGTCGCGACGGCACGGGGCAACGTCGCGGTATTCCGGACCGCGACCGACGAAATCTTCGCGCTAGATGACCGCTGCCCGCATAAGGGCGGGCCCTTATCGCAAGGCATCGTCCATGGCAGGCAGGTGACCTGCCCGCTACATAACTGGGTCGTCGACCTCGCCACCGGGGAAGCCGTGGCTCCGGACCGCGGCTGCACACGGAAGGTGCCGGTTCAAATCAGAGACCGGCGCGTTCTCCTCTATCCCGGACCCATGAAGGATGTCCAAACGACCTGTCCTTACTGCGGGGTTGGCTGCGGCGTCGTGGCAACGCCCAATGGCGCCGGCGGGGCTGCCATCACCGGCGACAAAAGCCACCCGGCGAATTTCGGCCGTCTCTGTTCCAAGGGCTCCGCGCTCGGCGAGACCTTGGGGCTCGAAACGCGGCTCTTGCATCCGATGGTGGACGGCGCGCGCGCGACATGGGACGCCGCGCTCGATCGCATTGCCGGAGGATTGCGGCGGACCGTCGAAAGGCATGGCCCGGACGCCATCGCGTTCTATCTTTCGGGCCAATTGCTCACCGAGGACTATTACGTCGCCAACAAGCTGATGAAAGGCTTTATCGGCTCCGCCAATGTCGACACAAATTCGCGCCTCTGCATGGCCTCCTCGGTCGCCGGGCACAAGCGGGCCTTCGGGTCGGATACGGTGCCTGGCTGCTATGAAGACCTCGACGAGGCGGACCTTCTGGTGCTCGTTGGATCGAATGCGGCCTGGTGCCATCCGGTGCTCTATCAACGGATGGTGCAAGCGCGCGAGAAGCGTGGCGCGCGCATCGCTACCATCGATGTCCGCGGCACGGCGACGACCGAAAGTGCCGATCTCGCACTAACGATTGCGCCCGGCATGGACGGTGTCTTGTTCTGCGGCCTTCTAATTCACTTGGCGCACGGCGGGTTTATCGACCACGCCTTTGCAAGAGCGCACACCGCGGGATTCAAAGTGGCGCTTGCCGCGGCGCGCCGAATCGCGCCAGACCTTGTTACCGTCGCCAAAAAGTGCGGCACCGCAAGCGCGGACATCGCCGCCTTTTTCGATCTTTGGTCGGCGACAAAGCGTGTAGTGACTCTCTATAGCCAGGGGGTCAACCAATCCTGGCAAGGCACCGACAAGGTCAACGCCATCATCAATTGCCATCTGGCAACTGGCCGCATCGGCATTCCGGGCACTGGGCCGTTTTCCTTGACCGGGCAGCCGAATGCAATGGGCGGGCGGGAAGTCGGCGGCCTCGCCAATCAGCTGGCCGCGCATATGGGGTTTTCGGCGGCGGAGGTCGACCGCGTTGGCCGTTTCTGGGGGGCGCCGCGCATGGCCACGCACGAGGGCCTTAAGGCCGTCGCGATGTTCGAGGCTATCGTGCGGGGCGGCATCAAGGCGTTGTGGATCATGGCCACCAATCCGGCGGTCAGCCTGCCGCGCGCCGACCATGCCCGCGATGCCCTGCGCAAGCTCGATCTCCTGGTCATTTCGGATACTGCGCGCTCGACCGATACGATCGGCGCTGGGCCGCACGTGCTTTTGCCCGCCGCCGCCTGGGGAGAAAAAGACGGGACGGTGACCAATTCCGAGCGGCGAATCTCGCGCCAGCGCGCCTTCGCGCCGCCGGCAAGCGAGGCTAAGCCCGATTGGTGGGCCGTGGCGGAAGTCGCCAAGCGGATGGGCTTTGGCGCCGCGTTCGATTACGCGGGTCCGGCCGCGATCTTTCGCGAACATGCCGCGCTCTCCGCGTTCGAAAACGATGGTACCCGCGACTTCGATCTCGGTGGCCTCGCGGGGCTAAGCGACGCCGATTACGATGCGCTCGCGCCGCTGCAATGGCCGGCCCCCGCCGCCGGTGCGGGCGGGACAAAGCGAATGTTCGCGGACGGGCGCTTCTTTTCGCCCTCGCGCCGGGCCCGCTTCATCGCCGTCGAGGAGCCTGCCCTGGCCGCAGCGCCGGATGCGGACTTTCCTCTCCTTTTGAACACCGGGCGGGTGCGCGACCAATGGCACACGATGACCCGAACCGGCCTCTCGCCGAAACTCGCTACTCACATGCCAGATCCCTTCGTCGAGGTGAACCCTATTGATGCGTCGAACCTCGGCCTCGAGGAAGACGGGTTCGCCCGCGTGAGCACGGCCCATGGCCGCGCCGTGCTGCGTGTCACCGTAACCGCCGCGCAAGTTCCCGGCCGGGTCTTTATCCCAATTCACTGGAACGACGAGACGGCCGGTCGCGCGCGCGCGGGCGCACTCGTCCATTCCTTTACCGATCCCCACTCGGGGCAGCCGGACACAAAGGCCGTTCCGGCGGCGCTGGATCCGGTGCGCTTCGCCGCGCACGGCTTTGTTCTCGCGCGCCGGCGCTTGGCCCTCCCGGGTGACACCGTCTATGCCTGGAGCGCCATCGAGGGCGGCTATGCGGCGCGATTTGCGACCAATGAGCCTTTCGCGGCTTTGTTCGAGGCGCTTGCCGCTGGATGCCCCTCGGCCGAGCAAGCAATCTACGACGATGCCGCGAGAGAAATTTTTCGCAGGGCACTGATCCTGCATGAAAGACTCGATGCGATTGTTTTTTTTGGGCGGGAAGGAGAAGTGCCGCCGTGGAGCGGTCTTGCCGAGGCATGGCGGCTGGGGCGGCTCGACGGCACCGCGCGCCGCTTTCTCCAGGCGGACAAAAGCGCCTCCGCCGATTTCGACGCAAGCTCCACAATTTGCGCGTGCTTTGGCGTGAAATCGCGAGCTATTTTGTCGGCGATCGCCGATGGCGCGTGTTCGACGGAGGCGATTGGCGCCAGGCTCAATGCCGGCACAAATTGCGGATCGTGCCTGCCTGAGCTCCGGCGAATGATCGTGGCCGCCGCACGGGCGCGTGACAAGGCTCATGCGGATTTGCAAGCTTAGCGAGCGGTCCGTTTCATTTGGAACGGCCCGCCTGGCGCGAATTTTCGAGCGCCCGGCGAACGCCCGCGCCAAGCCGGGGTCCGGATTTTGGCTTGCGGCCAGCGCGCCGGCGTGGCAACGAGCGACCGGTGGACGCAGCGACCGGAACCGGCAACCAATGACAACCGTGGATTTCGCCGCTTTCGTCGAGAAGCTCGCGGATATCGCGGCCGACACGATTCTGCCGTTCTTTCGTACCGCGCTCCGCGCCGAGGACAAAAACGCCGGAGGCATGTTCGACCCCGTGACGGAGGCCGACCGGGCCGCGGAAGCGGCGATGCGGCGTCTCATCCAGGCGACGTTCCCCCATCACGGCATCATCGGCGAGGAATTCGGCCCGGTTCAAACCGACGCCGAGTATGTTTGGGTCCTCGATCCGATCGACGGCACCAAGAGTTTCATCGCCGGCATGCCGGTGTGGGGGTGTCTCATCGGGCTCTTGCACAACGGGCGGCCGGCCTATGGGATGATGGTTCAACCGTTCACCTTCGAGCGTTTCACCGGCGATGGCAGGGGCGCTCTTTGGCGCGGTCCCGGGTGCGATCATCGAATGACGGAGCGCAAGCTTGCCACCGGGCGCCGCGAGAAGCTCGCGCAGGCTACGCTGATGACGACGTCGCCGTTATTATATTCCGCCGCAAAGCTCAAGGCGTTCCGCCGGATCGAGGCGAGGGTGCGCCTGTCGCGCTATGGCGGCGATTGCTATGCATTTGCAATGCTTGCGGCGGGCCATGTGGACTGCGTGATCGAACCAGATCTCAAGCCCCACGATATTGTTGCCCTGGTGCCGATCGTCGAAGGTGCCGGCGGAATTGTGACCCGCTGGGACGGCGGGAGTCCGGCAAAAGGCGGCGACGTTATCGCCTCTTGCAACGCCCGCATTCACGATGAAGCGTTAAGCTTGCTGCGGGGTTAAAGCGCGCGCGCCCCAATTTCCATGTGGGCGCATTCCTCGATTCCCAATCTCTCACCCGTCTCCGGGAACGGGCGGCTTGTCGAGCCTTGCTTGGATCTTCCGCAGGAGGATACGGACAATTTCCGGCTCGGAACTGCCGGATGGCAAGGGAAAGATTTTTTGCAGTCTCCTGCCAAAATGCGCGCAAACGGCCGTTTCGCAGAAGGTCCCGAACTCGAGTTTCTCGAATTTGCTTTCGTCCGGCGCCAAAGCGTCGCCTTCAAAACGATCATTTCTAGGTGTCAATTTCATCCCGAATCCCGGTCGATGGGTTGGTTCGAAAACACGCGCGCCAAACCCCGCGCTCCATCGCGCTTTCGCGGCTTGCCGGCCGCGGTCTCGCCAACCATTAGCCCCTTTTATATCTAAAACTGCCAAGGCAAGCATTTGTTCCATCGCCAAAATCGCGCGAGAGAGCTTGCCCGGAGCAGGAGGTGACCGGCCGTAAGCTCAACCACGCGCGCGGGGCGCAACAACTCGTTCAAGCGGAACGATGGCCGATTTCGGCTTAAGTCAATACGTTGAATCAGAAGCTAGAGTGGGTCCTTAAAGGAGCCGATTGGCATTTTCGACAACGGCCTGCCCCAACTCATGGATTTTGAGCGATTCCTTTTCGATCAAGCGATTCCATTCTATCGGGAAGCGCTCCGAACGCATCCACCCTCATTCGGGCGCCGCCGCGCCAACGCCGGCGCAGCTGGGCGGTCTCAGCCAACGCGACCTTCAAGTTCCAACACCTCGCTCGGTGGGAACCAAGCGGCGGCACGCGAGTTGCCGCTGCGAGCCCGGGCCATGGACGTTGGCGCGCGGGCTCACATGTGCCGGCTTAAGCCCGCCAGAGCGGGAGGTGAAAAATATCTACCTATTTGTAATCTAACTCTTTGCAGTTTTCGATCACCGGGAAACTGGTTTTGTCTGCATTTGTTTTTGTGGTGACTATATCGTTAGTCCCGACTTGCACTTCGGTAGTCGTGGTATCGTACAAGAGGTCGAATGAGTATGTTTTGGCGTTCGGCCCGCCCAACCCGATGTCCAGGTGAAGCGGAACGATAACAAAGCTGTTGACGTCGGTTTTCTGGTTCGCCGGGAAAGCGGCCCGCCCAAGGCCCTTCACGCCCATGGCCTGCACGAATCTCGGATCCACATCTATAAAACGGCGGCTTCGGCGAGATATATCTTTCTGTTGAAATTCGGCGGTGGTTTGGTCGATCATCAAGCGCTCTGGATCGAGGTAGAAAGTGCTATTCTGTTTTGCATTGTCGATGGTTTCAATTTTGAAGATAACAAAGCCTTCATTGGGCTTCGCCTTCTGTTCGTTGCCGGTTAGCGCGGCGTAGCTTTTGCATACGCCGACCTGAGAATAGGAAATAGTCGTAGGATTGGCGGCGCTTCGTTTACCACATCCAGATAGCGCGATCGACCCTGCGGCCAGCATTGCGACGGACAACACAGATATATTCGACGTTTTCATGGTTCTCTTTCCTCTTGGGTGGGCTGGTTAATTGGGCAAAGTCTCCCGCAAATTCTCCTCCGTGCCCATTCGTTGGCGCGTTTGCGGAATGACCGTCTAGCACTGACCGGTCAACCGCGTGCGGGCAAAACAAGAGTGATCGGAAAGTTCATCGCAGCGTTTGAGGAAGCGGTCCGAGAGTTAAGTACCGGGCTTCGATTGGCGCATATTCTTGACCTGAGTACCTAGAGTGGCCTGGGCGGAAGCGGCACGCAACTCAAAAGCGCGCGAATAATCAACCGCCTGCTATTACAAATGACCAGGGGTGCTGATCCTCTGGTCGGAGTGGCGGGATTCGAACCCGCGACCCCTAGTCCCCCAGACTAGTGCGCTAACCGGGCTGCGCTACACTCCGATCATGGCCCTTATAGAGAAAGCCCTGCTCAGGCGCAACGCGCCGCGCGGCGGCGGGCGATCGCAAGGACGAACCGCACCCGGTTGCCGCTTTGGCGGACCATGCTCCTCGCGCATCGCCCAAAGCTACCGGTAGCGCGCGGCAGCAAGGATGTCTTGGCACGCCGCCAGTTCAGCCAAGGCCGCCCGCAACCGCATGAACTCGGCGGACGTTAGGGCCACGGGCCACATCGGACCCCCGCTGGTCGTGCCAGCGGAACCGCCTCGATCCGCGCCGGGGTGCGAGTCGGCCGGGGATTGCAATCCGCCGGAGTGAACCGTGTTGTTTCCGGCCCTCTCGCCTTGCCGGGGCGGCGAGCCCTGGAGCAGCGGCAGTTCTAACGCCTCTAACGCCACTGGAAAAGAAAGCTCCGAACGGCCTTCCTTCGCGGCCTCCCTCGCGCCAGCGAACGCGCCAACTCCCTGCTCCTTCAAAACACGATGCACGCCCCTGATCGTATATCCTTGTCCATAGAGGAGATGTTTGATCGCGCATAGAACCGCTATATCGCGGGGACGGTAATAGCGCCGGCCTCCCGCGCGCTTCAGCGGCTTGATTTGAGGAAAGCGGGTCTCCCAGAATCGCAACACATGCTGCGGCAAATCAAGCTCCTCCGCTACCTCGCTGATCGTGCGAAACGCATCGGCGCTTTTATCCATCCGCCCTAGCTCCTTATCGCAAGCTCCCAACCGGCCGTCTCGAACGTTGGCCCCTTGCCGGGCCGCGCGCTGGCGCTATTCTCGCAGGAACAAATTTTTCTTACCAGCAACCGCAACAATGCTCAGTCGTCCGCGTCATCGGCAACCGCCAGACCATTGATCCGCGCCTTGAGCACATTCGATGGCTTGAACACCATGACGCGGCGCTCGGTTATCGGAACTTCGATCCCGGTCTTGGGATTTCGCCCAATGCGCTCCGACTTGGGGCGCACGAGAAACCGCCCAAAAGAAGATAATCTGACGGACTCGCCCCCGCTCAAAGCGTCGGCCACCTCATCCAACACCGATTGCACCAAAATAGCCGACTCCCTTCGCGACAAACCGACACAACGGTACACGGCTTCCGCGAGATCGACACGGGTAACGGTCCGCTGCTCGGTCCGTCGGGAAGCGTCGAGCGTGGGTTCCGCGCCAGACAATCCAAGTTCTCCAGCAGCCCGCATGGTTTCGGATTTTGTCATCCTTCGACCCCGTTTAACCCGTTTCAGTCACGCGGAAAGCGGAAAAGAATCGGTCTGGCGCTGGCTCCGTCTGATGTACCGCTTATTTTGCGCCCCCGTCCCAAGCCATCCGATCAGCCTGAAACTCTGGAACAAAATCTGTGCCAAAGCAAGCCACTTCCAACGCCGGGCAGGGCTCCGAACCCGGGCTAACGACAATTTACGGATTGTGTTTTGCGTGATTCGCCACCAATCCGGCGATCGCGGCGGCTATCGAGGCCGCCGGCGCCGGCTATCTCCTGGCGGTAAAGGCCAACCAGCCGGGCTTGCGCGCCGAAACGGAAAATGCCGTCGCCAGCGCCGATCCGGCGCGCCTCGACAGCATCGTCGACCACGCAGGATCGACTGAATTCGCGGCACGTTGACGATGACCAAAGTACCGTCGCGAGCGCCGCATCGCGGGGCAGGGCATTCAAGAAGCGCGTCTTGCCGGCCCCACGTAAATGGGTGACGACGGTCAGAGGGAATGGCGCGGGCAGCCTTTTCTAGCCGCCGGGGCCCATGGGCGCGTCACGGCGAGCGCGACGAGCAAAAGCTCATCGCTTGGCATGCTTCTCGGGCGTCTTGCTCTTTGTCTTGCCGGCTTGCGCCGTGGCCTTTACCGGGAAATGCGCCTTTTTGGCAAATTTTGGCCCGACTTTCGAACGTTTGTGGACGCTCGCTTTGGCGAAGCTGGATTTCCTTCCGTGGGCTTTGCCGTGCGTTTTTGTCGATACCTTATGCGATGCTTTCTTTATCGTCTTGCTGGAAACCAGCGAGTCCGTGCCGCCGGTTTCGTTTCGCGCCATGCGATGCGGGGGGAGGGGCGTCGCGGCGCTTTTGGCTTGCTTGGACGCGCCCTTCATCGGCAGCGCTCCGGCATCGGGGCGGAGCGGCGTGGCGTCGAGCGTCGTCGCCGGGGTGGCGGGGGCATAGGCGCTGACGATGCTCGGCGGTTGCGCGGTGCCGACCGGCGAATGGGCCGGCCGGGCTTGCGCGATAAGGCCTGCATAGCCCTCGGGCGCACCGACGTAGACGGGGATGGGATCGAACGCGGGACGCGGCACCATGGCAATTCGCAGTGCCATCGGCAAGGGCCCGGCAGAGGTCTCTGCCGTCGCCGCAGCAAAACGCCGGGACGCCGCGGGGGCTTTGGCCTTGGCGGCGCGCAACGGCGCCATCAGCCGGTCGAGTTCCATGTTAAATTGCGCCGCCGCCTTGCCGCGTTTGCGACAGATCGTTTGATGCATGTCGGGAGGCGCCGCGGGGGCGAATGTCGCGAGGTTCGAAAGCGAGCCAGACGGCTTGTCTATTCCGGCGAAACCGCGATCGAACAAGGCCGCGGCCATGATCGTGCGGCTGCGCGGATTGGGCGCGCCCAAAATCACGGCAATGAGCTTGCGGCCGTATTGGCTCGCGCTCGCGACGAGATTGAACCCGGCGGCGCAGGTAAACCCGGTTTTCATGCCGTCGGCGCCCGGATAGCGGCCGAGCAGATTGTTGTGGTTCTGGATAATTTGGCCGCCGAGCCGCATGGCGCCGATGTTGAAGAGCTTGGCCTGCTCGGGGAAGGTCAGATAGAGGGCGCGCGCAAGGATCGCGAGGTCGCGCGCGGAAGAGACATGCTCGGGGTCCGGCAGGCCGTTCGGATTGACGAAATGGGATTGGGTCAGGCCGAGCTCGTGCGCGGCGCTGTTCATATCGTCCGCGAAAGCCTCGACAGAGCCGGAAACCCCTTCCGCGATCGTGACGGCCATATCGTTCGCCGATTTCACCATCAGCATCTTTAGGGCATTGTCGAGCGTCACCAGCGAGCCCGGCCGAAAGCCCATCTTGGACGGTGGCATCATTGCGGCGCGGGCCGAGACAAAAAGCGGCGTGTCGAGCGCTATGCGATGATCGCGCACCGCGCTCAACGCCACATAAACCGTCATCAGTTTCGTCAGGGAGGCCGGATACCAGGGCTCCGTCGCATGATCCTCGTAGAGGATCACGCCGGAGGGCATTTCGATCACTAGCGCGGGGCCGGCGAAAGCATGGCTCGCGCAAAAGCCGAAAAGGGCCGCGAGGACAAAGAACGCGCGCCCGACGATGCCTTGACGCGTCTCCGCGCGAACCGTGTCGGATCTTGCCTGACAATGACTTTGGCTCATTGGGTTCATGTCCTCATTCCGGCCGAATCGAGGCAACCGTCGCGGAAAACCTGACACTCAATCCGGCTCCGCGCAAGCACGATGGGAGAGCGCCTGGGCAAAGCTACAAAAGCAACGCGGCGAAGGTAGGGCGGGGGGTGGGTTTTGACCCAATTCGATCATCGCCCGCGACCGGCCGCTACATCGAAAAACGATGGTTTCACAGCCTTGAAGCGAGACACCCCCAAAAGGCTGAGTTATACCGGTAACCAGACTCTCTAGCTGGTGGCCGAGGTGACTGCAGAAGCCAGGTATGTCGGGGGAGTCTTTTAATAAATCAGCTAAATGTAGACATCGAACATTACCGACAAACGTGTCTCACAGGCGCTGAGGTGGGGCCGCCCGCAACTTCGCAGTCTGAAGTGGCTTCTCTTTGAGCATGGCGATTCGATATTGGGTACGATGCTGTGTACGATCCTCTTTTTGGAACCTCCTTTCCTTTGCCTTTGAGCCGAATTTTTGTACCACCTTTCGGCCCGAACGGACTAGTGAATAGCCGCCTTTGAGAATCTGGAAGGGTTTAGTCACCCTTTTGAGATAGTCAAACTGCGCCGAATTCGACTTGCGAAATAATTCAAAATAGGCGGGATAGACGAAGTCGCTCATCGCAATGCCATCGATGGAAAATTCTTCTTCTTCAACAGCATCACACATTTCGTAGGCGTAAAGAGTTCCGTTAGGGCCATCCGACCAGAGATTGATCGCCGGATCGACCAGCATTTCGGCAAGCTCGTGACACGCAGTCACACTAACCTTATCCCCGATTTCAAGGGTTGTTTTGACAAAGATCTTGGAAAGCGGCAGCCCATCCTTTGTTAAATCATGGTACCCGAGAGCACCGGGTGAATCGGCATCGTCGAGAAAGACGAGGGTCCATGCGCCAGGCAATGGGCGCGTTGCTTTCACGAGTTTGGCCGGCGTCCCCCACACGGGAACAAAGGATTCATCCAGAAATGTTTGCAAAGTAGCAATTAGTTGGTCGAAATCAACGCCGAGACCAACTGTAGCTTTGTTGAAACAAGCTATCGTAGGCACGGCACCTTTGTTAAAAGCGGCCATGACGATACTAGGTTTGCGCATTTTCCCTCCCGATGCAGAAACAATCTGCTTGTAATATTCGATTTTTCACCGAATTTTTGGTGACGCACTGGGGTCAGGCGGCGCGCAGCACCAACGCGATCGCGTTCCGGAGATCCGGCTATCCAAACGGAATGATCGCGTCTTTAGCTTCGGCGAATCGAGCGAATCCGTTAATCGCCCGGGCAAACCACTGGACGAGGATTCAAATCGTAACGACCAGTTGCTGGATCGAGTTCATATGCAACGCCTGTCCCGTCGGGGCCTTGATACACATGCCATCGCGGTGCTGCTCTAGGAAACCCCGGATGTTTTTTTTCCGGCGTTTTCCGCGCCGGCTTTTTCTGGGATATATCCGGTTGACGTAGCAAAATACTAAAGCTAGATTTTGCGAGACAGGCCGGCGATACCTACCCTTCCGGGTAGGAAATACCCTACCCGATAGGAAGTTGTTAATATTTTCTAGTTGTGAGTGTTGACTCGTGGCCCCGGTGGGATTCGAACCCACAATCCTCGTCGGAAGCAGTTTTAAAGACTGCCGTGTTTGCCAATTCCACCACGGGGCCGCTGTAAAGGCGGAAGTCGCCTTGAGGCCCGATCCAACTCGAAACCTCAAGGCTAGCTCCACCAGCGAACATGTTGGAAGGCTGGGTCGATTTAACCGATTTTCCCAACTTTTCCAGCGTGTTCGCCATTTGGACTCAGCATGGCGGTTGCTATTCGTAAAGACGCTTCGTACTTTTCCCCGTAATTATGCACAGTGGCGCATGAAATCTGTGGAGAGCCGCGCATCAGTGATTAGCAATGAGGATGCACAGCGCCGCGATGCGCTGCTTTTGAAATTGCTTCGCACGCCTCCCCAACCGCGCCCAAAGCGGGAGCGCGACAAGAAGAAGCCTATTCTCGCTTGTGACGAACGCGCCAGCGCAAGAAAGCGCGCGCGGCCTGCTTAGGCGTTCGCGGCTTCGTTAGTTACCGATACAGCAACCGCTTGCCCTTGGCTCCGCGTAGCAGAGCTTCGGCGCGCTCCGCATCGTTATAGCCGAGTGTCGAGCGATGATTGTATTTGAAATCAAACTCAGACAAATATCTTGGCAAATGGGCTTCCGAAACACTGTGGAAGTTGCCGTAAACGCCACGCTTCATGATGGCGAAAAAAGATTCAATCGTGTTGGTGTGCGTAAAACCACCGTGTCGCACGTATTCGTCGATGCTGTGGTTCACGGTGCCGTGGCCGGAAAATTCCTTTCCTGTCTTGGTGTAGACTGGCGCTTCATCGGTCATCAAATACGACTTGCGATCAGCTTGCGTCACGATTTCTTTGCGCAGCGTCTTCGCGGTCACGTCGGCAACGTGGCGCGAACGCACTTTGCCGCCGCGTTCAACGAGTGAGAACACGGCCATCTTTTTCGGCGGTGGTCCATAAGCCTTGTTCTTCGCCCGGCCGCCGATATAGCTTTCGTCGGCCTCGACCACCTTGCTTTTACCGCCGAGCGGGCTGGGCGTTAGATCGTTTGCCGCTTCTCGAAGGCGATGGAACAAAAACCACGCTGTTTCGTAATTCGTGCCGATCATCCGCTGCAGTTGAAGTGCGCTAAAGCCTTTCTTGCTAGACGCCATCAATTGCGAGGCGAGAACCCATTTCGACACCGGAACATGTGACCGCTCCATCACAGTTCCAATCGTAACGCTAAACGGCTTGCGACAATCTTTGCAGTTATAGAGGCCAGGGCGAGTGCTATTGCCTTGAAGTTTGGTGATCCTGTCGCCCATCACGCCGCAATGCGGGCAGACGGGGCCATCCGGCCAAAGCACGGCTTCCAGGTGCTCGCGCGCCTTGTCATCATCGTGGAAAATTGGGTTGCGAAGATCGAGTTTTTTGCTTGCCATTTCGGACGCCTCTCTACTATGAGGCAATCCTACATCATGTGGCGTGCTATGTCAACCGGATACTTCCCACTCATTCCCCCTTTATTTGGAAACGATACTACGAAAGGCGGGGCATTGCTGTAACGCAAAAGCCACAGTTACAAAATTGTTAACGCCGTTGCATTCGGTCTGCTTCTGCCCAGACGGGCGATGTGAGGCGCTCGCGCGGCACGCCGAGACCCTTGCGGCGGGCGGGCAGGCGGCGCAGGACCAGAAAATAGATGAACAGCCACGCGGAACCGCGGGACCGCCGTCGGCGGCATCTTCCCTCCGCCGGCCGCGCCGCCGCAATCGCAGGGAAAGCGATTGCCGCGCCAACGCGCTTCGCTCGCCAAAATCTTTGCAAGGCTTCGCCCAGCGCGGACGCCATCGCAATACTTGTTGGCGCCATGGGCAGGGACCAAAACGACGCATGGGCGGGGCCACGCGCAGGCGCCATGCCGCTTGGATGATCGCCCCCTTTTCGCGATGATGAAAGCGGCGGGCCGTCTGCGCTGCCCGCCCGACCCAACTCGGCCAACGCCAGAACATCGCGGTGTTCATCCCGCGCCAGTTATCAAACGCCAGCGGCCCCGAACCAAAATGGGCGCAACAACTGGCTCGTTCGCACGTCCTGAAAGGCGCGGCGCCTCCGGACCCTCCTCCAAGGGCCCTGCGCGTTACCGGCCAGATCGTGCGCTTCCCAAAACCGGACAGATCACGTGCTGCTGACACGGGATCTTTGAAAGCTTGACCCACGATGGCTATTCGGATTATTCTCGTGCGTCACGATATAGGCAGCCGGTGCCAGCACCGCCGTCGGCCTTCGCCCGGGATCCGCCCCTGGTACCAAAAGCTCGAACCTTTCTCCAGCCGCCCGTCATCGCGACGCCAGACGGCTTTTTTTGCACAGATGCACGGATGCGCTCTGTTGAGCCGCCTGAAATGCACAGGGCCGGGTCGAAGAAGGCGGTAATTTAGCCCATTTTTTCGCCAACCGGCAGCCGGTTCGCTTGAAAATGTCTTCTCGGTGGCGTTGAACAATTGAGCAAATGTAGAGTAATAGGTCTCTTGCAACCCAAAACCCGCATGCGCAGAGGTTGAGGGACACAAGGCGGCTCGTTGGGTGTCGCAGCGGTGTTCTAATCGCGAATGTTCGCAACGGATCAAGGCGGTCTTTATGAAGCTGACGGCACTTACCATCGCATCGTCTTTCGCTCTCGCGGGAGCGGCGCCGCTTCAGGCGGAACCCTATCCCAGCAGTCCCCAATCGGCCAAGCCAGCGGCAACGCCGGCAAAGCCCCCGCCGGCCAAAGCTTTCGTTCCCATGGATCCCCTGGCCGCCATCCAAAAGGCCAATGCTTATTTTAACGCCGCCACCAACATGACCGGCGATTTCGTCCAGATCGGTCCGGACGGCAAACGCTCCGAAGGCAAGATCTTTGTCCAGCGGCCGGGGAAATTGCGGTTTGAATATGCCCCGCCCGCGACGCTCGAGATCGTCGCCGACGGTCTTTCGGTGGCCGTGCATGACCGCAAGACGGCCACCAAGGATATCTATTTCATCAGCCAAACGCCGCTGAAATTTCTGCTCAAGGATCAGGTCGATCTCAGCCGCGACGTCAAGATCATCAACGTGACGAGCGAGCCCGGCGCGGTCGCGATTCTCGTCGAAGACAAGGCGACCTTTGGCGGAACCTCGCAAATCAAGCTGGTTTTCGACCCGGCGAAGTTCACGCTCAAACAGTGGCAGGTTACCGACCCGCAAGGTTATGAGACGCTTGTTTCGCTTTTCAATATCGATTTGTCGAAAAAGCCCGATCCAAATCTGTTCCAGATCACACAGGAAAGGGTATTGAACACAAATAATTGACAAGTTCCCTGGCGGCGGTTGCCTGCCCTGCCGTGTTTTCAGGAATTAGTCTTTTTTCAAAGGGATAGCAAACGCCTTCCATCTTCATGGAAGGCCAATTGCCCGCCGGATAAGATCAGTTCGAGCTGGCGGGCCGCTTGAAAGAATTCGCCGCCTAGTTATCTTATCGGGAAGTGAGCGACGCAATCGATCAGGCGTACCCTCCCCCCGTTCCGCCTGGGTCAAACTTGCCGGACCCCTCCCGGTAAATGTCTCGCTCCTAAGGGCGCCTGGTTTTCGGCCGGGCGCCCTTTTTTTGTCTGGAGGTTCGCCAGCGCCTCGTCGCGAGCGAGGTCACGCAAGGGCCGAATTATCACCGGCCTCCGGCCGTTCAAAAAATTGTGGGCTCCTTGCTGGCGGCGCTTGCGGCGCGCCTTTTTTGCATGATCAATCGGACGCACGGTTCATCCCGGAGTCTTGCGTGCGTCTCACCCTTGCCACCTGGAACATCAATTCGGTCCGTTTGCGGATCGATCTTGTCGCCCGCTTTTTGCGCGAAGAGGCGCCGGATGTCCTCTGCCTGCAGGAGACAAAGTGCGGGGACAGCGAGTTTCCCTTGGCTGCTTTCCACAAGCTTGGCTATCCATATGCCGCGATCAACGGCCAGAAAGGCTACCATGGAGTCGCGGTTGCCTCGAGACTCCCATTGACGATGATCGACCGGCGCTCGTTTTGCGAAAAAGGGGATGCGCGTCACATCGCCGTGACGCTGCGACCCGGCGGCGCGCGGGGCCGCGCGATCGCCTTGCATAATTTCTATGTGCCCGCCGGCGGTGACGAGCCCGACCCCGCCGTCAATCCGAAATTCGCGCACAAGCTCGCGTTCCTGGACGAGATGGCGGATTGGATGTCCACGGAGCGGATCGGCGGATCCGGCGCGATCATCGCCGGCGATCTCAATATCGCGCCGCTCGAAACCGATGTCTGGAATCACAAAGCCCTGCTGCGTGTCGTCAGTCACACGCCGGTCGAGGTCGATAAGCTCAATCTGGTGCGCGCGGCGGGGCCATGGGTCGATGCGCTGCGCCACTTTGTGCCGCCGGCGGAAAAACTCTACACGTGGTGGAGCTATCGCGCGCGGGATTGGGAAAAGTCGAATCGAGGCCGGCGGCTCGACCATGTTTGGGTCAGCGAAAGGCTCAAGCCGCGCCTCGCTGGCGCCCGCGTCTTACGCGAGAGCCGCGGCTGGGAGCGGGCTTCCGATCATGTGCCGGTGATGGTCCACTTCGATTTTTGAGCGCGGTTCAAACTCAAAAATCTTGGCTTTGCCCCAGTCGCGAGACAGGCGCGCAAGACTTGCAGCGGTGCAGCGGATATCTTATTGCTGGTGTACTGTCCCCGCCAAATCGGCCGGGACAGTCCACATTGGCCGAAGCTTCTAAGGCTGCGCGCGATCTCTTGGAGTGCTTGATATGCGCATTTTATGTCTTTGCGGAATTGTCGTCCTCGCATTTGGCTCGCCGGGACCGGCACGGGCCCAAGCCGTCCCACCGGACAAGTTGCTCGGGGGCGAGGTCAGGCTGGCAGTTGGCGCCGTTAAATTTGGCGGGAGCTGCTATGTCAATCGAGGGAACTCCCAGTTCCAAAGGAATGGCGCCGGTACAAAAGCCGTCATCTCATTTGACGAGATCGTCGACTCCGCGATCTGGGAGCTCCGTGGGCAGGCGGTGTTGACCTTCACCACCGCGACAAGCGGCACTATTCACTTCAAAGAGGCACCTACGCTTCCGGCCGCGGTCCACACCCCTCCTTTCCTGAACTATGCCCAGACCTACAACCCGGTCAGCCAGCAGCTTTCCGTAACCTTCAGCATTGCCTTTCCAGATTGCACGTTGCCGGTGGCGGCGTCGTTTGACGCTGCATAAATCCACGAGGAGCCTTACTTCGAGCCCTACACGACACCCGCGTTGTTCAACTACCAACTCGGCGCCAATGCGCCGGATGCTGCGAGGAGCGGATGACGAACCGATTGATATTTGGCCTGGTGGGCGTAGCGATGAGCCTGAGCGCCGGTCCTTGCGCGGCCGGAGCCAACCCGTTCCTTGGCGAGATTGAAACTTTTGCCTTTAACTTCTGTCCCCTTGGATGGGCCCCACTCAACGGCCAACTCCTCTCGATCAGTCAAAATACGGCGCTGTTTTCGCTGCTGGGGACGACTTATGGCGGCGACGGAAAAACGACCTTTGCGCTGCCGACGGGAAGACCGGTTTTCACGTTAACACCGGGCGCGCCGGTGATCCAATGCATCGCCACGCAGGGCATTTTCCCGGCCCGGATGTGATCGCGCGTGGACGGCCGCCCCAACGCCGGTCAAGGGGAGCTTTTTTGTCCGATTTTCCGCGCAAATGCACAGGTGCAAGGCGCTGTGAGGTATGAATCCGGGATGTGGGGCGAGCGAAAAATTGCGATAGGGTTTATGCTTTCGCGTGCGCGGTTTTAAATAAATGGCTTCCTGGCTCTCGGGAATTTTCAAGGATCCCGATAAACGCGCGGTCATTTCATGGCTAGGCGGCGGGATGGTCGTCGTCGCCGGTGGGATATGGACGGTCATCACATTTGTTGTCGAGCATAAGGACTCGCAGGACAAAAAGGGTGGCACGACTGTTACTGTGTCCGGGCAGGGGATTGCCTCGGGCGGCAACACGAATATCAACGCGCCGGTGACCATCGGGCCAAGCAAAGAGCAAATCGAGCAGATTCAAAAGCCCCTGGCCGAGCAACTGACGACGAAAGACGCCCAGATCGCGGCCTTGACGAAAATGCTGCTGGAGAAAAATCCGGCGGCGGGGCCTGGTGCGCAGCAGGCGGTCGGCGCGGCCGTCGGATCGATCGCGCAAGGCGCGGCGGAGGGCGTTCCGCGCTTGCAGCAAGCCCTCGACCTCTTGAAGGAAAACAAGATCGCCGAGGCGGCGAAGCTCTTGAACGCCGTCGCCGAGGATAAGACGGCACACGCCGAGCAGGCGACCGCGCAGGCCGAAAAGGACCGGAAAGAAGCTGCGATTGCCTACCGTAACCTCGGCGCCATCGCCGGGCTCCGCGACCCGAAGCGCGCGCTGGAGGCTTACGAGAAAGCGGCTTCGCTTGATCCGGACGATCTGGAGAGCTTGTTTTGGGCAGGCTACATTCAGATCGATCACGGCAATCTTGCCAAAGCGCAAACGCGGCTTGAGCGCGTGCTGACTCTGGCGAAGACCGGCGATCAGGCGGTCTACAAATCTCGAGCGGCCACTCTCCTCGGCGATATCAAGCGGCAGCGCGGCGACCTCGAAGGCGCGCTGAAATCCTATTCTGACGGCCTCGTCATCGTCAACCGGCTGGCGAAATCCGACCCCGGCGCGGGCTGGCAGCTCGATCTCTCGGTGTCCTACAGCAGGGTCGGCAACGTGCAGGTGGAACAGGGCGACCTTGCCGGCGCGCTGAAATCCTATAACGACTGCCTCGCCATCATAGAGCGCTTCGCGAAATCCGACCCCGGCAATGCGGGCGGGCAGCGCGAACTCTCGGTGAGCTACAACAAGGTCGGCGACGTGCAGGTCGCGCAGGGCGACCTCGGCGGCGCGCTGAAATCCTATGAAGACGGCCTCGCCATCCGAGAGCGCCTCGCGAAATCCGATCCCGGCAACGCGGGCTGGCAACGCGATCTCTCGATGTCGTTCAACAAGATCGGCGAGGTGCAAAAGGCGCGGAGCGACCTTGCCGGCGCGCTGAAATCCTATCAGGATAGCCTCGCCATCGGAGACCGTCTGGCGAAATCCGACCCCGGCAATGCGCAATGGCAGTATGATCTCGGGATCAACAACGAAAGGATCGGCGACGTTCAAATGGCGCAAGGGGACCTTGGCGCTGCGTTGAAGTCCGTCGAGGCCAAGCGAGACATTATCTCCCGCCTCGCGAAATCCGACCCTGGCAACGCGGAGTGGCAGCGCGATCTGTCGGTGTCCTACGGAATGATCGGCGACGTGCAAAAGGCGCAGGGCGATCTTGCCGGCGCGCTCAAATCCTATCAGGACAGCCTCGCCATTAGAGAGCGCCTCGCGAGGTCCGACCCCGGCAATGCAGGTTGGCAGCGCGATCTCGCGGTGAGCTCTGGCAAGCTCGCGTTGGTGTATCGCCAAACCAGCGACAAGAAAAAGGCGCGCGAGTTTTTGCGGCAAGGCCAGGCGATCATGGCGCAGCTCACAAAACTCTCGCCGGACAACGCCCAGTGGAAACAGGACCTCGCCGAGTTCGACCATCAGATCGCGGCGCTCGCGAAACGGTAAGAGCTGTTGCGACTGCTGACGCTGGCCCTCATGCTGAGCGAATGGAAGCCCGAGGTTCCATTGCGAGCGGAGCGGTTCGCAAAGCGAACGCGATGGAAGCGGGCGACTGGAGAGAGGCGCTGTAAGCGCCGTCTCGAAGCACGTGGGCCCCCTTATCCTTCGAGATGCAGGCTTCGCCTGCTCCTCAGGATGAGGGGTTGGGTGCGAGCGGCGCGGAAATTTTGGGTAGGGGAGGCCGCAATCGAAGGTGGAGCGCCGTGCCCGATGCGATAACACCCGCCAATATTTTCAAGATTGGATTTGGATTTTGGGAATCGAAGGCGCTTCTGAGCGCCATCGAGCTTGGGCTATTCACCGAGCTTGCCAAGGGGCCGGCCGATCTTGCCACCTTGTCGCGCCGGCTCTCCTTGCACGATCGCTCGGCGCGCGATTTCCTGGACGCGCTTGTAGCGCTGAAAGTGCTCGACCGCGAGGGCGGACGTTATAGCAACACGGCCGAGACCGATCGTTTTCTCGACCGGGCGAAACCAAGCTATGTCGGCGGGCTTCTCGAAATGGCCAATGCCCGGCTTTATGGCAACTGGGGCTTGTTGACCGAGGCGCTCAAGACCGGCCGCAACCAGAACGAGGCCAAGGAGTCTGGCGATCTATTCGCCACTCTCTACGCCGATCCGGACAAGTTGCGCGGGTTCCTCGCCGCCATGAGCGGGGTCAGTCTCGGCGCGGCCCAGGCGATCGCCGCCAAATTCCCGTGGCAGGATTATAAAACCTTCGTCGATATCGGCACGGCACAGGGCATGGTGCCGGTCACCATCGCCCGCGCGCACAGCCATCTTTCCGGCGCCGGCTCCGACTTGCCCGAGGTGAAGCCTGTCTTTGACGAATTCATAGCCCTGCATGGAATGCAGGAGCGGGTAAAATTTCTCAGCGGAAACTTCTTCACGGACCCCCTGCCCACTGCCGATGTACTGATCATGGGCCACATTCTGCACGACTGGGATCTTTCGCAGAAGCGCATGCTGCTCGAAAAAGCCTTTGCCGCGCTTCCCAAGGGCGGCGCGCTCATTGTCTATGAGTCGATCATCGATGACGAGCGGCGCGAGAATGCCTTCGGCTTGCTGATGAGCCTGAACATGCTGATCGAGACGACGGGCGGCTTCGATTATACGGGAGCCGACTGCCAGGCCTGGATGCGGGAGGCCGGGTTTTCGCAAACGCGCGTCGAGCCGCTCACGGGTGCGGACTCGATGGTTGTCGCGACCAAATAGGGCCCGGCGGACTGCCGCGGCGAGGCCTCCAGTTACTCCGAAAGTTCCGGAACAGCGCCGGCAAGCCGCGGAAAGAGACGGCGCCAGCGCCGGTTCGCCCAAAGGCGGAATTTGTCGAGGTAGAGATAGAGCACCGGCGTCGTGTAAAGCGTCAGGAACTGGCTGACGATCAGCCCGCCGATAATCGCAATGCCAAGCGGGCGGCGGAATTCGCCCCCTTCGCCGAAGCTCAGCATCAGCGGGACGGCGCCAAAAATTGCGGCGAACGTCGTCATCATGATCGGGCGAAATCGCATCACGCAGGCGCGAAAAATAGCGTCGCGCGGCGAAAGCCCGTCCGTTCGCTCCGCGTCAAGCGCGAAATCGATCATCAAAATCGCGTTTTTCTTGACGATGCCGATCAGCAAAATCACCCCGATCATGGCGATGATGCTGAACTCGGTGTGAAACAACAATAGCGCGAGGACCGCGCCGACGCCGGCCGAAAACAAGGTCGAGAGAATGGTGATCGGATGGATGAAGCTTTCGTAAAGGATGCCGAGAACGATATAGACGGTGGCAAGCGCGGCGGGGATCAGCAAGAGCTCATTTGCTAAGGACTCCTGAAAAAGACGGGCGGTTCCTTGCAGGCTGCCGTGGATCGTGGCCGGGGCGTGGAGCGCCTTCATCGCCGCCCGGATTTCCGTGTTGGCGTCGCTGAGCGATGCGCCGGGCGCAAGATTGTATGAAATCGTGCTCGCCACGAACAGGCCCTGGTGGTTGACCGCCAAGGGCGTGTGGCCCGGCCGAAAATGGCTGAAGGCGGCGAGCGGAACCATTGTTTCCTTCGTTGTGCTGACGGGCGAACCGGCGGAAGTGCTGCCTTTGCCGGTATTGGCCAGGGCATTGGTTTGGGCGTTGCGCGCCGCGGCTCCCTCGAGATTCGCGGCCGTGCTGGAATTGAGGCTCGACGACCCCGGCGCGAGCGGAGCGGGACTCCGCGTCACCGTTCCGGCCACGGCGTTGGTGGTCGCCGTGCCGCGCGGGTTGGCGCCCGAGGTGCTGACATAGAGATCGTTCAGGATCGATGGATCTTGCCAATAGCGCGGATCGACTACCATCACCACATGATATTGGTTGACCGCGCTGTAGATGGTCGACACTTGGCGCTGACCGAATGCGTCATAGAGCGTATTGTCGATCTGGCTAACGATGAGGCCGAGTCGGGAAGCCGTGTCGCGATCGATGTCGATATCGGTTTCCAAGCCTGTCTGCTGCTGGTCGGAATTGACGTCCACGAGCGCGGAACTCTTTTGCAAGGCCTCGACGAGACGCGGTACGAAGGCGTAGAGTTCGCTCGCGCTCTCGCCCTGCAAGGTGTATTGGTACTGGGCATTGCTCAGCCGCCCGCCCATGCGGATATCCTGCACCGATTGCAGAAAAAGCCGCGCGCCGGGCACCTGCGTGAGCTTGCCGCGCAGGCGGGCGATCACCTCGTCCGCCGTCGCGCTGCGTTGGGACCTTGGCTTCAGGTCGATATAGACTGAGCCGGTATTGGTCCCCGAGCCTGAGCCGGTATAGCCCTTGACGCTGGCAACCGCCGGGTCGGCTTGCACGATCTCCTGCAGCTGCGCGAGCTTTAGACGCATCGCCTGGAACGAGATCGCCTGGTCGGCCTGAATATAGCCGACTACACGGCCGGTGTCTTGCTGCGGAAAGAAGCCTTTCGGCACGATCTTGAACAGTACGACGTTGAGGCCAACAGTCGAAAGCAAAACGACCATCACAAGGATGCCGTGGCGCAGTGCCCAGCCGAGCGTTCGCTCGTAGCTCCGCAAGACTTTCGCGAACGGATCGACGCGCGGCGTCGCTCCTGAGTGCGGCCTTGGCTTCAGAAACAGCGCGCACATCATCGGGGTCAAGGTCAAGGATAAGACGAGCGAGATGAGGATGGCGAGCGAAAGGGTGAGCGCGAATTCACGCAGCAGACGGCCGATATATCCGCCCATCAGAAGAACCGGAAGGAACACCGCGATCAACGAGATGCTGATCGATAGCACGGTAAATCCAACTTCCCGCGCGCCGGTCAGCGTCGCCTCGAGGCGCCCCCTGCCCGCGTCGGCGTGGCGCGAGATGTTTTCCAAAACCACGATCGCATCGTCGACCACGAAGCCAGTCGAGATTGTCAGGGCCATGAGTGACAAATTGTTCAAGCTGAAGTTCAAGAGATACATCGCGCCGAAAGTCCCAATGATCGAAACCAGCACGGCGACGCTTGGAATGATCGCGGCGCGAACATCGAGCAGGAACAAGAAGACGATCAGCGTGACCAAGAGAATCGCGATGGCCAAGGTTAATTCGGTTTCATGCAACGAAGCGCGGATCGTAATGCTGCGATCCAAGGCGGGCAGGAACTCGATATCGTTTGGCATCGCCGCTTGGAGATGCGGCAGTTCAGCCTTCACCCGCTCGATCGTTTCGATGATGTTAGCGCCCGGCTGACGGAAAATGACCGCGAAAACGGCCTCGCGGCCCTCGGAAAGGCCCACGTTGCGCACGTCCTCGACCGAATCCAGCACGTTGGCGACGTCGGTGAGCCGCACCGGATTCCCATTGCGATAGGCAATAACGAGAGGCGTATAATCGGCGGCGCTGGTTGCTTGATCGTTGGTGTAGATTTGGAGGTGCCGTTCGGCGTCCTCGATCGCCCCCTTTGGGCTGTTGGCGTTGGCGGAAGCAAGCGCCGCGCGCACGTCCTCAAGCGCGATCCCGTATTTGGCCAAAGCGTGCGGGTTGAGCTCGATGCGAACGGCGGGCAAGGCACCGCCGAAAACGAACACTTGACCGATGCCGTCGAGCTGGGAGAGCTTTTGCTGGAGGATATTGCTGGCGAGATCGTACATCTGACCGCGCGTCTTGGTCTTCGAAATCATGGCGAGGATAAGGATCGGCGCATCGGCGGGATTGATCTTGCGATAGGTCGGATTAATGGGCAGGTTCGTTGGTAGGTCGGCGCCCGCGGCGTTGATCGCCGCTTGGACGTCGCGCGCGGCGCCGTCGATGTCGCGGCCGATGTCAAATAAGAGGGTAATGCGGGTTGACCCGAGGGTGCTTGCCGACGTCATTTCGGTGACATGGGCGATCTGGCCGAGGTGGCGTTCGAGCGGCTCCGCCAGGCTCGATGCCACCGTATCCGGGCTGGCGCCGGGAAGCTGCGCCTGTACCAGGATCGCTGGAAATTCGACTTGCGGAAGCGGCGCGACCGGCAGCTTCACAAACGCAAGGCACCCGGCAATCGCTATCCCAAGGGTGAGAAGCGTGGTCGCCACCGGACGCGCGATGAAAGGCGCGGAGAGGTTCATGCTTGAGACTCGGCGGCGCGCATGAGCCTGGCCAACAGAGGCGCGACCACGGCCAAGCCCAGATTGAATAGCCGCAAGGGATTAACCTCCTTCTTTACAACCTAACACCCTATCGCGATAGGGCGCCGATCCGCGATGGCGCACTTCGAGAATTTCCGCTATCGCTTTGAAACAAGTCGCCGTTGACGCCGTACGCAGCGCCGCGTGAATGATCGGTGGCTGTTTGGCGCGAGGGAGAGCGGGCACTATGCACGAGGCGGAGCCTGTAACGATCGAAACGTTTGACATTCTGCGCTTGTTGCAATCCCTGCCGCACCGCTATCCATTTCTGATGATCGACCGCGTGATCGCGGCGCGCGGCGACGAATCCGGCATCGGCATCAAGAATGTAAGCATCAATGAACCGCAGTTCCAGGGGCATTTCCCGGAACGACCGGTCATGCCTGGTGTTCTTCTGATCGAGGGCATGGCCCAGACCGCCGGGGTTTTGTGCGTCAACGCGCATTCGCCCGGCCGAAAGCCGCCGCTTGTCTATTTAACCAGTATCGACAAGGCCAGGTTTCGTAAGCCGGTCATGCCGGGTGACCGGGTCGAGTTTCATATGACCAAGACCAACCGGCGCCGTACTATGTGGTGGTACAAAGGCCGCGCCTTGGTGGACGGCCTGCTTGTGTGCGAGGCGGAAGTCGCCGCCATGCTGGCCGATGACAGGACATAGCTTTTCGTGCCGGAATTTTTTCCGCTCCTCTTGCCATGCGCTTGCCGAATGATCATTCCGCCCGATTGCCCGCTTGAGCCGATCGTGCGGCTCCGGAGCCGATCATTTTCGCGGCCTTCGGCGCAAGGATTTTCGGTTCTGCCGCAAACGGGGTATACGTAAACGAAGACGAGGCATGAAATAGTTTTTCAACAGAATTCTTGGCAAGCAAGGATCGAAAACCCCATGACCGAGGCAGGAATTAGGTTGCCGCCCCGCGAAAGCATGGATTTCGATGTCGTGATCGTTGGCGCCGGCCCCGCTGGCCTCGCCGCCGCGATCCGCCTCAAGCAGCTCAATCCGGAACTTTCGGTCGTCGTCGTCGAAAAAGGCGCCGAACTTGGCGCTCATATTTTGTCCGGCGCGGTCATTGATCCTTGCGGTCTCGATAAACTTCTCCCCGATTGGCGCCAGGATCGAGACCGGCCGCTGACAATCGGGGTGACCGCCGACCGGTTCTACGTGCTCGGCCCATCTGGCGCGCTCCGGCTGCCCAATTTCATCATGCCGCGCCTCATGAATAATCATGGCAATTTCATCGGCTCGCTTGGCAATGTCGTGCGCTTTCTGGGGGCGAAAGCGGAGGCCTTGGGCGTCGATATCTTTCCTGGCTTCGCCGGCACTGAGGTCCTTTATGGCGAAGCGGGGGAGGTTTTGGGCATAGCCACGGGAGACATGGGAATTGCCCGCGATGGAAGCCGCAAGAGCGGATTCACACGGGGCATTGAGCTTCGTGGCAAATATACCCTGATTGCCGAGGGCGCGCGGGGCTCGCTCGCCAAGGAGCTTATCGCGAAGTTCGGCCTCGACAAAAATCGCGAGCCGCAAAAATTCGGCATTGGCTTGAAGGAGCTTTGGCGGATCGATCCCGTTTTGCACCGGCCTGGCCTCGTCCAGCACACCTTTGGCTGGCCGCTCGATGATCGCACCGGCGGCGGTTCGTTCCTCTATCATTTCGAAGACGGACTCGTCGCCGTTGGTTTCGTCGTGCACTTGAACTATTGGAATCCGACGCTCTCCCCCTTCGATGAATTTCAGCGTTTTAAGACGCATCCCATGATCGCGCCCTTGTTTGCCGGCGGGCAGCGCATCTCGTTTGGCGCAAGGGCCATCACCGAAGGCGGCTGGCAATCGGTGCCAAAACTCGTCTTTCCCGGCGGCGCGCTCATTGGCTGTGCGGCGGGCTTTATGAATGTTCCGCGCATCAAAGGCTCGCACAACGCAATTTTTTCGGGAATGCTCGCGGCCGAACATGCCGTTGCGGCGCTAGTGGCCGGCCGCGCCCATGACGAGCTTATATCCTACGAAAATGCGTGGCGGGGCTCGGCGATAGGCCGCGATCTCTACAAGGTCCGCAACGCCAAGCCGCTCTGGTCGAAATTCGGCACCAGGTTCGGCATTGCCCTTGGCGGCCTCGACATGTGGGTGAATGAAATTCTTGGCACCTCGCCGCTCGGCACCTTGGCCGAGGGCGGACCCGACCATGCGAGCCTGAAACCGCTCGCCGAGGTGACGCCCATCCAATATCCCAAGCCGGATGGCAAGCTCACCTTCGACAGGCTTTCCTCGGTTTATGTTTCAAACACCAATCATGAGGAAGACCAGCCCTGCCATCTGCACCTGCAGGATCCGTCGATTCCGATCGCCAAAAACCTGCCCGAATATGGCGAGCCCGCGCGGCTCTATTGCCCCGCCGCCGTCTATGAAGTGGTTTATGCCAATGAGGCCGAAAAGCGCGATCCGCATTTTGTTATCAACGCGCAAAATTGCGTCCACTGCAAGACATGCGACATCAAGGACCCGGCGCAAAACATCGATTGGGTGCCGCCAGAGGGCGGCGGCGGCCCGAATTATCCGAATATGTGAGGGATTTCGCTAGCCTTTTTCGACCGTGCGTCACTTTGAATCTGGTGCAGCAAATGCGCGCAGCGCCGCAGAATCGGCGATCCCCCAGTTTGAAAGATTCGTAACGGGTAGCGTCGTTCTCACAACGGACAGCCTTCACGTCGCCGCGCTGCGGCTCAGCGGCATACACTGCCATGACAGCGGCAAGCGGCGACCCCTTTCCCCTCATTCCTTCTTCTCGCTCTTAAACAAAAATGGCGCGACTTCGCCGACTCTTGGCGCCTTTCCGCTGCCAAATGGCAAGGGGCGACAGACGGCCATGGCGGAAAGCCCGACGCGCGCGGTCAAGAGGCCGTTTAGCACGCCTTCGCCGAGACGGGCCGACAATCTCGCGGCGATCCCGTGGCCGACGAATTGTTGGATCAGGCTGTCGCCGGCAGCCATGCCCCCTGTGATCGCGATATGCGCGGCAATCGAGCGCAACAGCTTGAGAAACCCGAGCAAGCCCGGCCGGCCGCCATAGATGACCGCGACGCGCCGGATAAGTCTTACCGCTTGCGCCAACACGAAGACGACGTCGATGATCGCTCGCGGCGCAAGCGCCGTGACCATGGACACGCGCCTTGCCGCGCTCGCGATTTCGCGCCGCACATCCGAGTCAAGCGGCTCAATGAGCGTGCGTTCGGCGATGTTGATGAGATCGCAGCCGTCGACGATGTCACGCGCAATTTTGCGCAGCTGCGCGCGTGCGCGGGCTGTATCGGGCCTTGAGGAATAGAGCGCGGAAAGATCCTTAACGAGGCGCCGGGCCTCCTTAAAATCGTCTTTTTCGCGCGCGCGGGCGAGCCCGATATGCAGTTCCGCGATATGGCGCTGGCGCAGAATACCACCAAGTTCCCGCGCGCCAAGAACGAAAAGCGCGGTTGCAGCGGCGCCCGCGAGCGCAAGACCAATGACTCCAAAGGCCGGCGACCACGCGAAAAGATCATCGATGAGGCGGGTCAGCCAAAGCCCGAAACTAAGCGAAACGAGGCCGCCGGTCGCGGTCCAGAAGAGACCGCCCCAAGATAATAGCGAGCGCGCCACGACGCCTTGTTTCTGCGCCGCCTCGACCGCCTCTTCGCCAGCATCACGCCCGGCAAGAAAAGCCTCGGCCTCGGCTTCGTAGGGATCGGCCGTGGTTTCGATCACCACGGCCTCTTGCAGGGCTGCGGCGCCGGGCTCTGGCGCCATCGCACCGAGACGGAACGCGCGCGGGCGGGGTTTTGGTTCAACGGCCACGCAAGACCTCGTTGATCCTTTGCCGCAGCGCCTCGCGGTCACAGGAAATCGGCGAAACTTTTATCTGGTCAATCATCAAAACAAGCCTTTGTCGAGGGCTTTAGGCAAGCCGGTCGCCAAGCAGAAACTGCAGCGCGCGGTCGAGCCGTATATGGGGCGGCGGCAGGAACGAGTCATCCTCTGCCCGAACCGGGACGGGAGGACGGAAACGGACGAAGCGATAGTCGATCTCGTTGGGCTCGATGCGCGGATCGTCGCGAAACACCGTTTCGGGATCAATCGGGAGCTCACCGGGATAAATCGCCGCCTCCGCCTGTCCATCGAAAATCTCATCGCCAATCCGCTCGCCTTCGAGCGGGGTGCCGATGACGGCTTCAAGCGTGGGCTCATCGGGGGCGCCGACCATGCCCTCGCGCGTTGCCCTAACCGCTGCTAACGCGATGACATCGACCTCGGCGCCAACCGATTCGACGCGGGCGATGGCTCTTCTGGTGAGATGCCGCAAGATCGCCTCGAGCCGGTCGTGGCTTGTATGGTGCAAATGATCGGCCTTTGTCGCGGCGAACAGAATTTTGTCGATCTTTGGTCGGAACAAGGCCGACAATAGATTGCCGCGCCCCGCGCGAAACGCGGCGAGAACATCGGTGAGCGCGGTTTCGAGGTCGCGCATCGCGGCCGGTCCGGCATTCAATGCGGCGAGCGCGTCGACAAGGACGATCTGGCGGTCGAGCCTTGCGAAATGGTCGCGAAAAAACGGTGTGACGACATGCGTCTTATAGGCCTCGTAACGCCGCTCCATCATGGCGGCGAACGAGCCCGGCGGATAGATTTCGCCTGCCTCAACGGCGAGCGGCACGAACGTGAGGGCAGGAGAGCCGTCGAGATCGCCCGGCATCAGAAAACGGCCCGGCGGCAGACTCGAAAAGTGATTTTCGTCGGCACGGCAAGCGCGCAAATAACGGGTGAAGAGTTCGGCCTCCCGGCGCACCTGCTCTTCATCGGCCTTGGCGCGCGGATCGGTGCTGGCGGCAAGCGCGCGCCACTTCGCCGCGAGCGGCGCCCTTGCAGCGTCTGCCGAAGCTCCGAAGGCATCGCGCGACCATTGCGCAAAGGATTTGCCAAGCAGCGGCAAATCGAGCAGCCATTCGCCGGGATAATCAACGATGTCGATGGTAAGCGATTGATGCCCCGGCCGCCGGCCGATTTTTTGGTCGAAGACAAGGCAAAGCCGCAGCTCAGAAATGCGGCGTGTCGATTGCGGCCAGTGGCGTTCCCCGGGACGGCCTTTGGGACCGCTCAGGGCGGCAATATGATCTTCATAAGCGAAGCGGGGCACGGCGTCGTCGGGTTGCGGCTCGAGAAGGCCGCTGATGAGCCGGCCGTCGGCGTGAACCCGAAACACGGGCAATGGATTTTTCCTCCCGCGCAAGGCCGGGCTTGCCGCCTTCGTCAGATGCTCGACAAGCGCGGTGATGAAGATTGTCTTTCCCGCGCGCGACAGTCCGGTGACCCCGAGACGAACATGCGGGCCACTCGTCAGCTCGATGAGGGACTGAGCCGCAGCGCGGGCTTCGAACAGGAGGTTGGCGATCAGAGACAAAACAAACCAGCTTTCCTGAGCACTTCGAGGCGGCGAGGGTCCGCGGAACGGGTGGGAAAAACGGGTAAGGCAAATGAACCCTGAAGTGTAGTCAGGTAACGCGTTTTCGTCGTGTTCGACGCAAAAAACCATGCGGCGGGGTGCGCGGCCGCGGCGGAGCCCCCGTGCGGGGAATGGGACGGGACGAGCTATCGGAGGTTGCAGGGGTGATATGGACGACCGCCAAAAAGAAACATATAGTTGATCTGCTGTCAGGCGGTCGCGATTAAGCTCGGCTCATGACTTCGCTGTTTCGGAACTAATGCTTCATGGACGTAATGAGCTTTTTGAAGGCGGTGCCTGCGGCGATCGGAATCGCGGGTTTGCTCACGTTCTTTGGGCGCGCGCGTCAGCCCGAGTCGGAGCTGGAGCTCGTGAATATCGTGCAAAGGGTGCGCAACACCTTTTTGCTGCTCGGGTGCGTCGCGCTAATTGTGCTGAGCGTATGGCTCATTCGCCGGCCTGCCCCTCCCGATCACGATACAGTCTCGCCGCTGGCAAACGTATCAACAATGACGGCCTAAAGGTTTTGTGTGAAGATAGAGCGGATTGTCAGGCCGTGGGACCTTGCGTTTGCCGAAATGGCTTGAGCCGGTGCGGAAATCGGCTTTGCCCGCGCAAGCTATTCGCGGAATCGAAGGCGACATGGCCCGCGGCGTCTGCCGCGATCTCGCCTTCCCAGCGAGCCCGCTTGAGGCACCCATAATTCAGCGCCTCAGCCGTTCTCAGTCTAACGCGAAGCACGTTTATCCGCCTGCAAGCCGGAAAAATTCACGAAACGATCCAGCCGGCCGCCACCTGCGCCCGCCTCGCTCCAATCAACGCAAGGAAAGTCGATTACCGTTAGGCAAGGCGCCGGGAAATGGGGGGGCACGGCGCTTTCCTCGCCGCGCAAGAGAAAACGCGCGAATTCGCCAAGACCTGGATTATGCCCGACGATCAGCAAGGTTTTCACCCAGCCGGCTGTTTGCGCAAGAAGATCCCGCAGGGTGGCAACGCCGGAGTTGTATAGCGAAGCTTGGAGTTCAAAGGCTGGTTCTTGCGGCAATTCACGCAAGATCATGTCTAATGTATCGCGCGCGCGCTGCGCCGGCGACACAAGGGCGAGATCGAAAACGAGACCGGATGCGCGAAAATATGCGCCCATTCGCGCCGCGTCGGCGCGGCCTTGCGCCGTCAACCGCCTTTCGCGGTCGCCTTCGGCTCCGGGAGCACCGGCTTCGGCATGGCGAACAAGGAGGAGTCGTGGCATCGCGCGAGGTAACGCTCAAGTGAAATTACGGGCGGTATTCGGCAGCGGTTTGGCTGGCCTTCTAAGTGTTTCCTTGCGCTTCGGCGACCGAAACCGCGGTCATGTTGATGATGCCGCGCGCCGTTACCGAAGGTGTCAGGATATGGGCGGGGTTGGCGGTGCCGATCAGGATCGGGCCAACTGGTAGGGTATCGGTCATGATCGTCGTCATCGTATAGGCAATATTTGCGGCGTCGAGATTGGGCATAATGAGAACGTTCGCCTCGCCTTTCAGACGCGAGGATGGCAGCACGAGGTCGCGCATCGCTTGCGACAAGGCGGTATTGGCTTGCATCTCTCCATCGGCTTCGAGATCTGGGGCGCGCTGGCGCAAGATTTCGAGGGCATCTCGCATCTTGCGGGCCGAAGGCGTGTCATCCGAACCGAAATCCGAATGCGACACAAGGGCGATTTTCGGCTCGATACCGAACCGGCGAACGTGGGCCGCACACATCAGCGCCATTTCCGCGATCTCCGGGGCGGACGGATCACGGCGGACATGCGTGTCGGCGATAAAAAAGGCGCCCTTATTGGTGATCATCAAGCACATCGCGGAAAGATCGGTCGCGCCGGGAACGAGCCCGATAATGTCCTTGATGTAGCGCAAGTGCGGATTGAAGCGCCCGTCGAGGCCGCAAATCATGGCGTCGGCGTCGCCGCGCTTCACCGCGATCGCCGCGATCACCGTCGAGTTGGTCCGCACCAATGTCCGCGCGGCCTTCGGCGTGATCCCGTGCCGTCCGGCTGCATCGAGATAGGCCGCGACATAATCGCGATAGCGCGGATCGTCATTGGGATCGATAAGTTCGAAATCGTGTCCAGGCCGCACCGCCAGGCCGAACCGCTCGATACGGGCCTCGATCACTTCCGGACGGCCAACGAGAATAGGTTTGGCGATCCCTTCCTCGACGACGGTTTGAGTCGCGCGCAGCACCCGTTCGTCCTCGCCTGCCGCATAGATCACACGCTTGGGGCAAGCTTTGGCGGCCTGTATCACGGGTTTCATGACGAAGCCGGAACGAAATACAAAGCGCGACAATGTCTCTTCATAAAGGGCGAAATCGGCGATCGGCCGTTTCGCGACGCCCGTGTCCATCGCGGCCTTGGCGACCGCCGGCGCGATGCGCAGGATCAAGCGCGGATCGAAAGGCGCCGGAATAAGACTGTCCTTGCCATAATGCCGCGTCTTGCCGCCGTAGGCCCTGGCGACCACATCGGACGGCGGCTCATGGGCGAGCTGCGCGATCGCCCGCGTCGCGGCGAGCTTCATTGCCTCGTTAATGGCCGTGGCGGCAACATCGAGAGCGCCGCGAAAAATGTAGGGAAAGCAAAGCACGTTGTTGACTTGATTGGGGAAATCAGAGCGCCCAGTGCAAATCAGGGCGTCCGGCCGTGCCGCGAAGGCCACGTCTGGCTCGATTTCGGGAGTGGGGTTGGCTAGCGCCATGATCAGCGGCCGTTCGCCCATCTCCTTCGCCATCTCCGGCGTCATGACGCCTCCCGCCGAAAGCCCGAGAAAAATATCGGCGCCGCCGATGACATCCTTGAGCGCGCGGGCATCGGTATCCTGAGCATAGATCTCAACGTAACTATTCATCAACGCCTTGCGGCCGCGATACACCACACCTTCTATATCGGTGACAAAAATGTTCTCGCGCTTGACTCCGAGAGCGACCAAAAAATCCAGGCAGGCAAGCGCGGCCGCACCGGCGCCCGATGTCACGATCTTGACGCCGCCAAGTGTTTTCCCGGTAAATTCCATGGCGTTGAGGACCGCCGCGCCGACGATGATCGCGGTGCCGTGCTGATCGTCGTGAAACACCGGAATCGACATCCGTTCGCGCAGCTTGCGCTCGACCTCGAAACATTGCGGCGCCTTGATATCCTCGAGATTGATGCCGCTAAAGGTTGGCTCCAGCGCGGCTATAATGTCCACCAGCCGGTCGGCATCGGTCTCCGCGATCTCGATGTCGAACACATCGATCCCCGCGAATTTCTTGAAAAGAACCGCCTTGCCTTCCATCACCGGTTTGCCGGCGAGGGGACCAATGTTGCCAAGTCCCAAGACAGCGGTGCCATTGGTCACCACCCCGACGAGATTTTGCCGTACCGTGAGTTCGGCCGCCGCGCGGGGATCGACGGCGATCGCGAGGCATGCCGCGGCGACGCCGGGCGAATAGGCTAGCGACAGGTCGTGTTGCGTCCCAAGCGGCTTGGTTGCCACGATCTCGAGCTTGCCGGGGCGCGGCGAACGATGGTAGAGGAGCGCGCTCGACGCCAAATCGGGACTAATGGTATCGGCCATCGACCTGCTTTCTATCTGAACCTAGGGCACGAGATAACCGGAGCCCGCGCCGATGTCCACCATGGCGATGAACGGTTTCGCAGAATCGGCCCAGTCTCCAAAGCATTGCGTCCGCGCCAATACAAGACGAACGCATCACGCAAAGACTCATTATGGCCGCCAGCGCCGAACGCCGCGTTGAGATCGTGCGTGACGTGGCGGGCCTCAGGGCTCGGCTCGCGGAGTGGCGGCGCGCGGGCGACACGATCGGGCTCGTGCCGACGATGGGCGCGCTTCATGCCGGACATATTTCCCTTGTCCAAGAAGCGAGAAAGCGCGCGAGCCGGGTGGTGATGTCGATTTTCGTCAATCCAGCGCAATTCGCGCCCTCGGAAGATTACGGCTCCTATCCGTGCTCATTCGAGCCGGATGCGGCTCACTTCGAAGCGGCGGAAGGCGATTTGCTGTTCGCGCCAAGCACCGAGGTCGTGTACGGCGAGGGTTTTACCACCACGATCAGCTTGGCGGGGCCGGCGGCCGCGGGCCTTGAGGATCGTTTCCGGCCGGCGCATTTTGCCGGCGTCGCAACCATCGTGGCAAAACTCCTCAACCAGTGCCGTCCGGATGTCGCGATTTTTGGCGAAAAGGACTATCAGCAATTGCAGGTTATAAAGCGAATGGCGCGCGATCTCGATTTCGAGACCGGAATTCTGGGCGTGCCCACGGTGCGCGACGCCGATGGCCTCGCGCTGTCATCGCGCAATGTCTTTTTGTCGGCAAAGGAGCGCGCGCTCGCGCCCCGCCTTTATGCGACGCTTCGCCGGTGCGCCCATGAGATCAGTGAGGGGGTTATGCTCGAAACCGCTCTCGATAGCGCCCGGGAAACTCTCGCGGCGGCGGGTTTCGTCACGGATTATTTTGAAGCGCGCCATGCCGAAACCCTTTGCCCCATCGCATCGCGCGGCGAGGCACCGGTCCGGCTTCTCGCCGCGGCAAGGCTCGGCACGACACGGCTCATCGATAATATCGCTGTTTAACCAGCAGGCGGACCAGCCGGCTAACCGCAGCGAACCTGCTTGAGTCTGTGGCAAACACGCGGAATAGGTAGTGGCGTTCAATGAAGTGCGAAGACGTTTTCGACTTTCTGCGTCAGAAGCGCTTGGCGGTGATATCAACCGTCCACCCATCTGGAGCTCCCGAGTCAGCACTCATTGGGTTTGCTGTCACTCCTGACTTGGGCTTCGTCTTCGACACTTCTTCAACATCGCGCAAAGCCATGAACCTGAAGGCACGCCCGGAAGCTGCGCTTGTTATTGGCTGGGACGATGAAATAACGGTCCAAGTAGAGGGCGTCGCGCATCAGCCGCAGGCCGCGGAGCTAGACGCAGCCAAAGCGGCATATTTCTCTGTCTGGCCTCTTGGACGAGATCGGGAAAGCTGGCCGGACATCGCCTACTTCGTCGTCTCTCCGAGATGGCTGCGCTACTGCAACTTTGCGACCGGACCGGAAATCGCAGAATTTAGCTTCGGGCGTCACGTCGAAAATTGTGAGGAGGACTCAAGCTGACACACTACCCGTTTTTCTCTACGAGCAGCGAAAAATATGGCAAGCTTGGCCCTGACTTCCGCGGGTCCCTCGTCCCCCGCCGGTCCTTGAGGAGTAACTATGTTCCGCTTGCTCCGTTCCCTCACCCCCGGCCAGCGCGGCGCGGTCATCGCGAGCTACCTCGGCTGGACCCTGGACGCTTTCGATTTTTCCATCCTTACCTTCGTGCTCAAGGATGTGGCAAAGGACTTCGTGAGCGACGTGCCCACGGTCTCTTGGGCCTTTTTTCTTACACTTGTGGCAAGACCCGTTGGCGCACTGCTGGCTGGCCTCGCGGCCGATCGCTACGGTCGCCGGGTAACGCTGATGGTCGTTATTCTGCTCTTTTCGGTGTTCGGACCTGCGTCCGGCTTGGCTCTGAACCTCACCATGTTCCTGATTTTGCGGCTTGCATTCGGCGTGGCGATGGGCGGCGAATGGGGCGTCGGCGCCGCGCTCGCGATGGAGACGATTCCAACGCAGGCGCGGGGGCTCGTCTCGGGGGTTCTCCAGACCGGCTATCCAAGCGGCTTTCTTCTCGCCGCGATTACCTATCTCGCACTGTATGGGCTGATCGGCTGGCGCGGCATGTTCATGGTGGGCGCTCTGCCGGCGCTGCTGCTCGTTTTGTATATTTGCATCAAGGTCGAGGAGACGCCCGCATTTTTGATCCGCGCGGGCACGCACACTGCGTCCGCCGGCGCCTTTCTGACGCGCATCGCCGGAATTCTGCGCGCCCACGCCGGCCGCTTTCTTTATGCCGTCCTGCTCATGACCGCATTCAACTTCCTGAGCCATGGGACGCAGGACCTCTACCCGACGCTTCTGCAAGTCCAGCGAGGTTTCGCGCAGGATACGGTCGGTCTGATCGCGATCGTCTCTAATGTCGGCGCGATCCTTGGCGGGGTTTTGGTTGGCGCGCTATCGCAACGCGCGGGCCGCCGCCGGGCGATCGTGATCGCGGCGCTCTTGGTGCTTCCGGTCATCCTGTTTTGGGCTTATGGCACGGGCCCTGTCATGCTCGCCGCCGGCGCTTTCCTCATGGGATTCGCCGTTCAAGGTGCCTGGGGCGTTGTCCCGGCACATCTCACCGAACTCTCGCCCGGCGCATTGCGCGGGACATTTCCTGGTTTCGCGTATCAGCTTGGCAATTTGCTGGCCTCGCCGACTGCCCCCATTCAGGCCAGCATTGCCCAAGCCAATGGCGGCAACTACGCGTTCGCGCTTGCGACAGTCACTACGATTGCCGCCTTCACGCTCGCTGTCCTAGCCGCTTTCGGCAAAGAAGCGCACAGCGTCGATTTCGAAGCCGGCTAAAGCGCTCCCAAAGACAATTCGTGGCGACCATGACCAGAGACCAAATGATTGTTCGGGTGACGATCGGCGGCGATGTCCAAGGCGTCGGCTACCGCGTCTGGATGCAAAGGGAAGCCCGCGCGCGAGGCGTTCGGGGCTGGGTAAGAAACCGTTTGAAAGGCGATGTCGAAGCTCTCCTCGCCGGGCCGCCGGAGGCCGTCGAGGCGATTTGCGCGGCATGCTGGCGTGGTCCCGCGCACGCCCGCGTCGAGAAGGTGGAGGTCGTGGAAGCGGGCCCGGCAGCGCTCGCCGGGCTGGGCGCGGAGTTTCGTCAGATCGCCACGCTTTAGGGTGGATCGTGGCGACGTGGGCGGCCTCTCCTGACGGCATTCTAGTGCCAAGGCGGGGTCGCCGGAGCGCCACAAAGCGGGGAGACCGTCCACGCAGAAGCTTATCAGAATAAGCATTGATCTTGCCAAGAATTATTTTCAGATTCATGCGCTGACGAACGAAGACGCGCCGGCCGTGACGCGAGATTCTAGGCGCGCGAAGGTGCTTTAGGGCTTATGCCTCCGCGCGAACAGGCCGGACGTCTGGCTGCAGCCGGCCAAATCGTTCGAAGCACGAAAAAAGTGCTTGCCATAGGAGGCTGACCACATACGGCCATTATGAGTCCAATGTGGGACCGTTGCGTCAGCAAAGCCGGAAACGGGGGCGAACGGCTTGATTTTATCCCCGGCAGAGTGCCAAGTGCGGGCAATGCAAGCAGACCGCCGAGGTTTCCGATGGAAGATTTGATCGCCCGCATTGCCGCAGCCGCTGGTGTTGAACCCGAGATTGCGAAAAAATCGGTCGAGACGATTCTCGCGTTCCTTCGCAAGGAGGGACCCCAAGCCGAGGTCGATGCCTTGTTCGCGGCCGTGCCAGGCGCGGCCGAAGCCGCCGCCGCGGCATCCGGGGAAAGCGGCGGCGGCGGCCTCAACGGGGGGATCGGCGCGATGGCCGGCGGCCTCATGGGCTTGGCTGGCAAGCTCACTGATCTTGGCCTCGGCATGGGCGAGATGCAAACAATCGGGCGGCAAGTTTTCGCCTATGTCCGCGAGAAGGCAGGCGACGAACTTGTCGGCCAAGTTGCCGCGGCGATCCCCGGTCTTGCCCAATTTCTCTAGAATCTTGGAATGGCGCTTTTTTTGCGGACATCTCGCACAAGATTTGCGTAAGATTTTAGCACGGGCTTTTAAGGGTCTCGTCGCTGCCAGAAATGCGACCAGATCAGTCCTGCCCTTTTAAGAACCATTTGGGGTTTGATGCGCATGACCAGCTTCGGGTAAGGTTGCCGGTGAATCTAGTTTACAACCTATTGAAACAGCATCTTGCATCTTTCGTCATTTTGCAAAAACTTATCGAGGACCGCGCGGTAGGCTTTACCGTGGGAGAAGAATCCCGTTTTCCGCGGCGACGCGCGCAATTGTTATCCGGAGAAAAAGCCAGTGGGTGACCTCATTGTATTCAAACCAGCGAAAGGCGGCGCGCGGGTGGGAGCGGCACCGATTGGCCCCGGCTCCGTTGTCGTTTTCACCGGTGTTTGGCAAGAACGCCAGAAAGACAAGGGCAATGCAACAAAACGCGCGCGCCGCGTTACGGGATGGCGACGTCGGAAAAGTGGCGGCAAGCCTGGCGGTCCGCAAAAATAAGGCCCTTCGCGCAATTCGCCTACGGCGCGGCCAAGCAAGACCATCGGCTCGCGTTCTCAGGAGCAGGTTCGACGATCGGCGTTCAATTCTGCGCGACTTGCTCGACCGCGCAGACGACCGACTTGACGCGCTCTTCCGCGTCCGCCCTGTCGCTCTGATAGGCGGCCAGCGCGCTGACGATCACAAATCCTTGCGGTTCCGGTGCGACCAGCCGCAAGTCCTGCGATGGATCCGCTTCGTCGTCCTCGGCTTCGACGATTTCCAACTGTGCGGCGGTCAGCACGACGACGTCGATCTTGCCTAGTTGCGCCGCAAGGTCCGTCATTGAATAAAAGACCTGTCCGGCGGAAGTGCGAAACGAAAATGTGAGAAGCCTGCCGCCTTCGACATCCGCATGCAGGCGCAAACCGTCTTGCGAGAGGTCGAAGGGACAAACGGATTGGACCATTGCGGGGTCCGCGAAAGGGATGACTTGTTGATTGGCGCGGGCCGCTGGTAAAAGCGTCAACTGGCCGGGTTTTGCCAACTCCGAAATCCGTGCAAATGTATCTTTCGCCGCGATTTGCGGCAAAGCGAAAACGGCGGCGATGTGGGTAATTCCGGCAGTGGCCAGGACGCCAAGGAGCCAGAGAAGCGCCGCGAGGAGGCGATCGATCTGGTTCATTCGCAACGCCCCTTAACGAGGCCTGGCATACTCGCGGCGTCGAGAGCCGCGCCGGGAGCACCGAGTTCGCTATCATAGAGACGCAGAACGAGAATGAATTTCGAGGTGTCGCCTATCGGCAGCCAGTTGCCCGGCCTGGCATGGCGAGAGATGGTGATTTCGAATTGGCCGTCGCTCGCGCGGAGAACCTCGCTTGAGGTAAAGCCCAGCCGGCCCGCCGTGTTGGCGATCGGGGCGCCCGCAGGCGAGAGCAGCGTCAATGTCCAATAGCGGGCAAAAGGTATTTCGCCCTTCAATGCATAATCGCAGGCCGGGTCGAATTCGGAGCCGTTGCTGTCGCCGTGCGCGACAAAGCTCATTCCTTCCGATTCGCTCAAGGACATTTCGCCCGAATAGGCTAGAATAGCGCGGGTGTAGGGATCGATATCCGAAGTCCCGGTGCGCGGCCAGCCGGTCCATGGACCCGCTGCGATGGCCGCAAAGCCCTTGCCGCGCTCGACCACAACCAAGGTGACGAATAGTCCGAGCAGAACGCCAAGGCAGCCGGCCGACAGGAATTTGCCTAGAATTGTGCCGTGCGCCTGGTAGCCTCTTTTCATCGCGATGGACGTGCCGCCGAGGCTCATCCGCCGCCCTCGGCCGTGGCGTTGCGCGCCGCCGCTGGGATGTCCCGTCCTGTTCGACTGCCGGCAAGACCATTCGCCGCGATGCCGGCGTCTCCGCGCTGCTTTTGCATGTTCGTCATCGCGGTTTCGATGCCGGCGAGCGCAGTCGCCGCTGCCGCCGACAAACTGGCCGGTCGGCGGGTACCGGTGGCTGGAGGCGGCGGCATCACTGGGGCTGGCCTGCCGGGCAAAGGCTTCAATTCCATGCCCTGATGCGCATATTCCATGATCTCGTGCCAAGTTTGCGCGGGCAACGTGCCGCCGGTCATCTTTTCCATTGCCGCGTCATCGTCATTGCCGAACCAGATCACGCCGACGTAATTGCCGGTGTAACCGTCGAACCAGGCGTCCTTAAATTCGTTCGTCGTCCCGGTCTTGCCGGCAACTTCGACATTGTCAAGGTGCGCGCGTCTTCCGGTCCCAGACTCAACGACCCCCATCATCATCGAAACCATCGTCTCGATCGTGCTTCGATCAATAATTTGGCGTGGCGGCGCGGTATCGCGGTCGTGCCGGTAGATCACTTCGCCGCGGCTGTTGGCGATCTCCACCGCCGCATAAGGCGGCGCGCGCAAGCCGCCATTGGCGAAAGTGCAATAGGCCGAAGCCATATCGATGACGGTGACTTCGTCGGCGCCGACCGGCAAGGAGACAGTATCCTCAAGCGGCGTCGTCAATCCCATCTTTCGCGCCGTTTCGATGATCTTTGCCCGGCCGCGCTTGGCTTCATCCCAAACATTGTTGTGCCCCGGCACGGAATAGGCCTCGCCGATCTTAACTGACAACCAGACCGCGACCGTGTTCACCGAGCGTGCAAGTGCCTCGGCCATTGGCAGCCAGCCTACACTATAACCATTGTAATTGTGCGGGCACCAATTACCGATGCAAAGCGAGCTTCCATTGACCTTCGTTGACGGCGTGAATTTGCCGGTCATGAGCGCGGTCAAATAGACAAACGGCTTGAACGACGAGCCCGGCTGGCGCAGCGCGTCTGTCGCTCGGTTAAACTGGCTCGCGCGATAGTCGCGGCCGCCGACCATCGCCTGGATCGCGCCAAGTGGATCGAGGATCACCATTGCGCTTTGTTTGGCGTGATAGGCCGGCCCATGCTGGCGCAGTTGGTCCTCGATGGTCGCCTCGGCGTATTTTTGCAGATTGGTGTCGAGGGCGGTTCGCACGGTAAGCACGCGATGGTCGCCGAGTTTCTTTTCCTCGGCGAGTTTTCTCACCTCGTCATAGGCGTAGTCTAGATACCAATCCGGGGTGAAGTCCCGGCTGCGATCGACCGGCGTCGCCGGATTGCGCAACGCCGCATAAATCTGCCCCTCGGTGACATAGCCCGCCTCAACCATATTGTTCAGGACATCGGCTGCCCGCGCGCGGGCCGCGGGCAGATTGATATGCGGCGCGTATTTGGTTGGCGCCTTGAAAAGACCGGCAATCATGGCGGCTTCGGCAAGCGAGAGCTCGCGCACGGATTTGCCGAAATAGAATTCCGCCGCGGCCTGCACCCCGAAGGCGCCGCCGCCGAGATAGGCACGATCGAGATAAAGCCGCAATATATCGCGTTTTTGCAGGTGGGCCTCGAGCCAGAGCGCGAGATAGGCCTCCTTGATCTTGCGCTCCAGCGTTCGCTGGTTTGACAGAAACAGATTTTTTGCCAATTGCTGAGTGATGGAAGAGCCCCCCTGGACCACGGTGTCGGCGCGCGCGTTGACGGTCAACGCGCGCAGCGTGCCGATCAGGTCGATCCCGAAGTGATCGAAGAAACGCCGGTCCTCGGTCGCGATCACCGCGTGGATCAGATTTTGCGGCAATTCGTCGAACGTGACCTTGTCATCATGCCAGATGCCGCGCCGCCCTACCTCCTGGCCATAGCGGTCGAGAAAGGTCACCGCGAAGTCGGTTTTCTTCAGCCAGTCGTCGGAGGTTTCTTGGAATGCCGGACCGGCGAGCGTGAGAGCCAGCAGACCGAGGCCGATCCCAAGGGTAAGCGTCTCACAGGCGAGTTCGTTGAGGACGTGCCGCCAGCCTGCAAGATGGAATCCGTCCATAAACGCCGAAAAGGAGGCGTAATTTTCGCGTATGCGTTCCCGGCTCGTATGGAGCGAGGAATCGACAAAAGCATCGAAGGCGAGCAAGGCCCGAGCGATTTTCTGGCGAAGACGCGACGATCGCATATCATCGAACAAAGTGGTAGCTCCAACGCATTCCGGCATATGGGATGCCAGAAACTTGGCCAGATTACAGCATCTTTCCTTGCGATGGAAACATGCTTTTGGGCCGATAGCGGGTCAGCTTGAAAAAGGAGAGTCTTAAATAACGATTATTCCAAACTCAAGGCGTAAATCAGACAGGGTGCGATTGTGGAATGCCGGCGGGGCCGTCCAAGGCCATTTCTTCGGCATCTTCCAGGCCTCCCGGATCGCCCGAAGAATTCGGGGAACGGCGAGAATCGTTATCCAGATGGCTTTTAGATACCCGACCTCTTTGAAGATCGCCTTGGCTTCCGGATTGGTCGTCAGATTGCGTACATACTTCCGGACCCCAACGTCGCATGAAAGAAGAGTGCGCGTATCGGCGAGGGCTTCGTCGGCTAACGTCGTATCAAGACCGAAAATGACATGGCACATGTCATGGCTGCGAAACAGCTCGGCGCTTGCTTGCGACAAATCGCTGGGGCGGAGAACCCTGGCGGTGTTAGCGGCATAATACTCCGCAAGAGCCTCGGCGAGAGTCATGTCCGAGTCTTGCTTCTGATAACGGCACCGCCGGGGGGCGGAGCGGCGTCCCTGGGCGAGGGCTGACGTTGTCATATCAATCCGGCCAAGCAAAAAGCTAATCGTTACCGAATTTATATGTCGCTGATTAGGGGCCTGACAACCGTGCGCGACAGAAAATGCTCCGCCCATCCGTCTTGACGATTGCCATGGCGAAGCGCAAGGGAGGCTGGCCAATTTAACCCCTTGTTAGGCAAGTCTGATGTCGTCACCCATTTCGCGCAGCAAACTCGCCGCATCTGGCGGAGCTCACTTCGCGGCAAACCCGAGAGGCACAGCAAAGCTTGCAGGCGAACCACCCTTCTGGAAGCAAAAAACGTTGGAAGAGTTAAATCCCGCCGAATGGGAAAGTCTCTGCGACGGATGCGGCCGCTGCTGCCTTGTCAAGCTCGAGGACGAGGACAGCGGCAAAGTTCACTTTACCGACATCGCCTGCAAGCTCTTCAACGCAAGCACCTGCCGCTGCACCGATTATGCGCGCCGCCGTCGCAGGGTGCATGATTGCATCAAATTAACCCCGGCCAAGATCCGGACGCTCGGCTGGTTGCCGCCGTCATGCGCCTACCGGCTGATCGCGGAAGGGCGCGATCTCGCCTGGTGGCATCCCCTCGTCTCCGGAACGCAAACGAGCGTGCACGAGGCGGGGGTTTCCGTGCGAGGACGCGTCAATGTGCCGGAAAACGAAGTCAAACTCGCTGACTATCCTCGCCATATTGTGGCCTGGCCTGGCAAAATGCCGCGTCTGCCTCGCTCAAAGGCCGGCAAGTCCGCCAGCTTAGGCAAAAGCTCTGCTAGCCGGTGCGACTAACTTACCTACTCGATTTAGACTCTTATGTTCCGGCTAAGCTTGCGAAGCCAGGCTTTAAACAGTAATACCCATTTACATGGTAACTTCTATAGACATACATTCTAGCAACCGGGATTATCTGAAATGAACGAACCAAACGCCTTGGATATGATCGACAAGCGGATTTTGCGCAACGTCCAAAAAGACGCCTCGTTGTCGATTCGCGAAATCGCCACCCAGGTCGGTCTTTCGCAAACCGCATGGTGGAAAAGGCTACAGCGGCGCTATGCATCGGGTGTGATCAAGCGGCGCATCGCGCTGCTCGATCCGCTGAAGCTCGGGCTCGGATTAACCGCCTTCGTGTCGGTCCAGGTAGGTGATCATTCCGACAAGGCACTTGCGCGCTTCGCCGCCGAAATTGCCGCGATGGAAGAAGTCATTGAGTGCTATCGCATGGCGGGCGACGTCGATTACGGCTTGCGTGTCGTTGTGTCCGATGCCGCGGCCTTCGACGTATTTTACAAGCGCCTGATCGAAACAATTCCGCTCAAGAACGTTACGTCGCGTTTCGCCTTGGAAAACGCCAAATGCGAAACTGCCCTTCCAATTGCTTGCCAAGGTTAACCGCGCAACGGCCGGAGCACTGAATTGCAAGACACCTGGGGCGCTGTCCGCCCGATTTCGACCAGATCCGCCCTGTAACGAGCGCTCTCAAGGAGATTTGCCAAGACCATCTGCCCTCTTGCCAAGGCGATATCGAGATTGTCAAATGTCGGTTACTGTCCGGATAGTTCACACCTTGGCCTCGAGCCGCGCAGCGGAGGCATTCATTTGGAGCAGGGAACGGGCGAGGGGTTTCGTTTGCGTGACAGCACGATGGAGCCCTCTGCGAGCTTTTCTCATGGCGAATCTGACGGCGGGAAAAAATTTCTTCGCCTTCCGCTGGTCAGCGTCATCGTCGTCAATTTCAATTACGGACGTTTTTTGCGTGCCGCCGTCGACTCCGTATTTGGTCAGACCTATCCAAGTATCGAATGCATTATCGTTGACAATGCCTCCACCGACGAAAGCGGCGCGGTGTTGCGTGCGATCGAGGCCCGTTACGCCAATGTGAAGATTGCCCGCCGCACGGACAATGGCGGCCAAACCAAGGCGGCGCTGGAAGGGTTTGCCGCATCGGCCGGGCAGTATGTCATATTTCTCGACGCCGACGACCTTCTACTTCCCAATTGCGTCGAGACCCATGTCTTCGTCCATCTTTCGCTGCGCCTTCATGCCGGGTTCACCTCCGGCGACATGCTCCAGGTTTCGGGCGATCAGGTGGTGTTGGGAACTGAGCACGCTTTCAACCAGGTGATGCAAACCGGCCGCGGGATCAGGCCGCGCGCGGTGCGCCCCTACCGGCACCCATTCGGCGAGACTTGGCCAGGGCCAAATTTCGACTGTCGCGTGCTGGAAACAATTCGCTTTGTTGGCCTGACCAATCAATGGGTCTGGTCGCCTACGTCCGGCAACTGCTTTCGCCGCGATGCGCTTTGCCTGTTTGCCGACAATCCGGCGCTGCTAAGTCTGAAGACCGGGACGGACCTCTATTTTTGCCTTGGAATCAACGCCGTTAGCGGCAGCGTCTTGATCGACGCGCCGGTCGCCGTCTACCGCCTGCACGGCGGCAATGTGTTTTCGCAACGGCCTCAATTAAATCATGTACTTTGCTATGCGCCGGGCGGCGCCGGCGACAGCAACGCGAAAGCAAGAGCGGTTCTGGTCGATCACTTGATTGAACGGGCCGATCGTTTCGTCGGGCGCGGCTGGACATGGATTGAGTTTCTTCGCCTGCTTTGGCGAATGGACTGCGAAAACCCCGATCCTGGCGGGCCACGCTGGGCGCGCCGGTCGCGGGTCGCAGCCGCGCTCGTAAAAAACTATGATTCGATCTCGCCGCTTCTTGGGCGATGGTCGATCAAGGCCAGGCTGGCTTTGCGCCTCGTGCCGTTGCAGGTGATTTCCGGTCTGGGGAAAAAATCCGCGGGGAAGCTTACCCCGCCAGCTTGAATGCTGCCGCGCCACCAAGCATCGTCGGCCAGCTCGCCGGCCGCGGGAAGCACCTGCCGAATGCCAAGGCTGGCGGCGCTGCATTTTGCGACTAGTTTCAGGCATTCGGTCACTTTTTATTAAAAATTGAGTTGCAGCAATTAATCTCGCAATGCTCTTTCTGTTGAACGCCCTATTATGCGCGTGAAAAACCCGGCCCGCTGACCGGAGGGACGTCTGGCCTAACAGTTTGCCGTTGCCCGCCCGGACGGCTAGGATCGGGTGAATTGTCGCGAGGTGCGAAACAACATGCTCGACATGGGTTCCAATGTCCCGTGGTGGCTGCCGCTTTCGGTCCTCGTTTGGGCGGTCCAGATGGCCGTCTTTCATGGAGTTGGGCTGTTTTTCGAGTGGAGCGACCGGACGGGAATGCTGCCGTCCTTCAAGGTGCGCGACATCGACCGGCTTGGCTATTTCGAGCTGTTGCCGCGCGTGCTCTTTAATCAAACTGTTGTCCTGCTTCCGGCCATGATTGCGTTCCAGTGCACCGGGCTGGCATTCGCCGGCGCGTCGCATTTGAGCATTTTGCATTTTGTTGCCGGAATGGCGCTCATCGTTATTGGGCACGACATTGTCCAATATGTTTTTCACCGCTTTGTGCTGCATCGGCCTGGCTTGATCCGTAAGCTCGGGCACAGCCTGCATCACTCTACCGGCGCGAGCAAGGCGATCAGCGCCTGCTACATGAGTCCGGCGGATTTTTTCCTTGAGATCGTCCTGCCATATCTTGTTCCGCTGGCGCTCATCGGAGCGGGAGCCAATGTTTTGTTTCACGTTACTGTCGCCAGTCTTGGCGCGGTCGGGGGCCTCTACGAACATTCGGGATATGATTTCGCGGTTCGCTTGCCGCCGCCCATTCGGTCCGGTTCTGGGCTGCGACCGCTGGCTTGGCTCTCCTATTTGGTGACCAGCAAAGCCCATGGCGAACATCATCGCCGAAGCAATGTCAGCTTCAGCGATGGTTTCGGCTCTGCGGGCATTTGCGACACGATTTTTAAGACCCGTTGGGACATGGCCAGAGCGGCCCGGAAAGCCGCGGCGCCCGTGCGTGACGCTGGCGCAAGACCCGCAAGTCCGCGCCATCGAGCATCGCTTGACTAGCGGCCGTGAAACCGCTGCCTCGGCTCGACCGCCAGCCGTCCGGAATCATGACAATTATCGGGGAGGAGCTATGCGAAGGATGTTGATAGCTGGTCTCGCGGTTTGTTGTGTTGCTGTCGCGCCGCGCGGCATCTGCGCATTGTCTAGCGAGCCCCGTGCGACGGCAGTATTCCCGGTTGAGCTGTGGGATACCAGCGGAGAAGGTAAAAAGCCGGGCCAGGAGGAGCGGCTAAAGCTTGCCACGAGTAAGCTTACCGAGCTTATGGAGCACACAGGCCGCTACCGCAGCGTCGATCTTTCCCGCTTCACCGCACGAATTGCGGCGACCGAACCGCGTTACAATTGCAACGGATGTTGGCGCGACGTTGCGCGCGACGCCGGCGCCGAGCTGGCGGTCCTCGCGGTTGTGCATAAGGTCTCGACCTTGATCTCCTTCGTCGATCTTTATGTCGCCGATCTCGCGACTGGCAAAAATATTGCTCATGCCGATGCTCAGTTCCGCGGCGACGACGACAGGGCCTATGTCCGAGCGTTCGAGTTTCTCGTCAACGAGCGCCTGGACCACAAATGATCGTTTCCCGCCGGGGCCGGAGCACTATCGGGTCGCGGAGCGGCGGCATAGTGCGGCTTCGCTGCTTTACCAGCTGAGCTACGTCGGCGCGCGCGAGCAAAGATTGCGTTCAGCGAGTCGACCGACAAGTGGAAACGAAATATCGGCATCTACTTGAGAACGAATGTCTCACCGATTTCGCGGAGGGCGATGCGTTCCGGTGTCTTATGGAGCGCGGCCTGGAAGCGCTCGATCGGTTCGCGAAAGTCTTCGAAGCTGAGGCGGAAAGTTTGATGATGGACCGGCATGATGAAATGAGCGCCGGCTTCATCGGCCATTTGCACGGCTTGTTCCGGAGTGCAGTGCGAATGAATCCAGGGATTGTAAGCGCCGATCGACATGATCGCCAAATCGATGGGACTGGAAGCGCGCAACTCAGCAAACGAATCGCACAGCGCGGTGTCGCCACCGAAAATGATGCGACGGTTATTTCTCTCGAGAACGTAGCCATTGTAACCGCGATAGGTGTCGCGCTGCTTCCGCGCGCCCCAATGTTTTACCCGGAACGCGACGATGTCGATCTTGCCGCCGAACGTTGTTACAGACTTTATTTCTTTCCAACGCAGTTCGCTTACGTCGCGTAACCGCGTCCAACGAAGAAGATCACTTGTCCGCTCGGCCGTGATCACCGTGGTCGAACGGTCAAATCGATGGAGCGTGCGCATGTCGAAATGATCGAAGTGCGCGTGGGAAAGAAGCACGATGTCGATCTTGGGGAGGTCGCGAGCGGCCAGCGCGGACGCGGTCAGACGTTTGGGTCCGAGTGTAAGCCCCGGCAACCGGATTCCGATCCGCGGAAAAAGAACCGGATCAGTGAGAATCTTTATCCCGAAAAAATTGATCAACACCGTTGCGTGCCCGAGCCATGCCGCGGTTAGCCGGTTATCGCTCCACTCCGCCGGATTTGGCCGGGCGAAAGCTGGAGCAATTGGACGCCGGCTTTCGACAATCCAATCGTGCCAGAGGTCGTTGCCGGCCGCGCTCAAACCTCGAAACCTTCGAAAATAATCTGATCCGCCCAAAGTCTTCCACGTACGAGAGCTTCCCGCGAGCGCACCGTCCAGGTCATGACCGGCATCCCTAATCCTTGCCGGCAGAGCATCGGCACGGCATGTGGCAAATCGGCAAGATTCCACGATAGGAAATCCGGCCGCGCGAGCGGAAAGTCCCTGAGATCCGCCAGGCTTGCGCGCCTATCTTGCGGCAGACCCGCCCATTCCTCGTCAATGTCGTAGCGCGCTTGCGCGACAAGGCCGAGCGGGCACGTGGCGCCCGCGCCGCGCAGATGGACGAGGACCGCTGGATCGAAGCTTTTGAGGCAAACTGGCCCCGCATAGGCAGCCACGGCAGCCTTCCCCCGATCGGCAAGGCGCATGTCGCCATCGTAACGGCTTTTGATCTCGACGATGACCGGAGTGCGGCCGCCGATGCGTATGAGAAAATCCGAAAGGGAAACAATTTTTTGATCGCAGTCCTTATAGGACAGTTGGCCGAGCTCATCGGCGCGGAACGCATCGACGCGGCCTTCCGCCCGCATCAAACGGTCGAGGGTAAAATCATGGAACACCACGGCTTCGCCATCTTTTGCGCGCTGAATATCGCACTCGATCGCGTAGCTCTTGCCGATCGCCGCGGCGGCGGCAGCCGGCGTATTTTCGACCAGTCCGAGCTTTTTGGAATGAAGGCCCCGGTGCGCGATCGGCCGCGCCGTCAGCCAGTCCGGTGCATATATTGTCCACCCCGTCACGAGCCTGCGATCTCAAACAAGGCCTCGATCTCGATGGCACTATCCAGCGGCAATTCGGCGACCCCGACCGTCGATCTTGCGTGGCGGCCCTTGTCGTCCAAGACCTCCACCATGAAATCCGAGGCGCCGTTCATCACGCCGGCCAAATCGGTGAATCCCGGCGCCGCGTTGACGAAACCCCCGAGCCTTACGCAACGCGAAATCTTGTCGAGATCGCCCAAGGCCGCCTTCGCTTGCGCGAGGATATTAATCGCGCACAAGCGCGCCGCCGCTTGTCCCGCTTTGCTTGAAACCTCCGCCCCGAGCTTGCCTTTATGCGCGGGATCGAGCGTGCCGCTTGGACCAATGGGAAGCTGACCGGAAACGGCGAGAAGCGTGCCGGAAACGACAAAAGGAAGATAATTGGCGACAGCCGCCACTGGAGAGGGCAACGATATTCCCAGCGCCGCCAATCTGTGTTCGGGCGTCATGACCAAACTCCGCGGTTCCTTTGAGGATACCCAAAACCGCAAAAAGCTGTTAATTGTAAATGGTTAACCCGCGAACCGCCCAGCATGGGTTGCCAACGGCGCGCAATAATTCTAAACGTCACGGTCATAAGCGCGCAGCTACGGGTTGGCCCAGGCCAAGCTCCAATAATGACCGAATGAGGAAAAAAACGGCCAAATAAGTGTGCGGTGTTCCGTATAGCACAGACAGGGGAGCGAGAGCGGCATGGTCTCAACTCGAGGCAAGCGCGCTCTGAACGGTGTCGTTGGCGGCCGCAATCGGCGAAAGCCGCAATGGACCTAACGCGCCTTCTTTCGCGGGACCGCAAATGATTTGCGTTTCCCGGCTTTAAACAAATTTGCTGGGCGCGCGTCCCGTATCGTTCGAGGAACCAAAGATCATGCTTGCATGCCATGCCCGGTTGCTATTCTCCGCCGCTGTCGCCCTCGCCCTCGCAGCGCACGATCCTTCGCCACTCTCGGCGGCCGCCGCAAATTCGGCAACGGCCAACGCCGCGCCCCTGCCCACGGCGAAGAGAGACCTGATAAAGGAGATTTCGCTGGTCTCGCATCGCGCGGTCTATGAATTGACACTTTTGAAATCGGTGGGCAGCAAAAGTCCAACCGCGGCGCGTGGACGCATAGCCTTCGATTTCACCGGCTCCGCCTGCGACGGCTATGTGCAAAACTTCCGGCAGTTGACCGAATTGCAGCCCGCCGAAGGCCCTACCCGTGTCTCGGACATGCATTCGGCGACGTTCGAGGACGCCGACGGCCGGAGTTTCGACTTTAAGATGCAAACAAGCATAGATAATGGCGCCGCCGAGGTGGTCGATGGAAAAGCCTGGAAATCCGCCGGCGGGCTATTATTGGTAAACCTCGCCAAACCGAAACACAATGAGTTCGAGCTCGATCCCGATGTGGTTTTTCCAACCGAGCATCTGAAACGCATTTTGGTGGCGGCGGAAGCGGGCCAGCACCTGCTCGAAGTCAAGGTCTATGACGGGTCAGAGACCGGCGAAAAGGTCTATGAAACGACAACCTACATCGGCCGTCCGATCACCGATCCTGCCCTGGAAAAGGCGGTGCATATCCCTGAACTCGATAACGTGCGGCGCTGGCCGGTCTCCATCAGCTATTTCGAATCCGGCAAAAAGGACGACGCGCCGAGCTATACCTTGTCGTTCGACCTCTATGAAAATGGCATTTCGCGCGCTCTCAGGCTCGATTACGGCGATTTCGTTCTCGCTGGGGAAATGTCTAGTCTCGAGCTTCTTAGCGAGCCAGCCTGCGCGAAATAGGCCAATCCGGATATCGTGAAGACATCGTGGCTTGGCATGATGGTTATTTTCCGGCCGGTCCGCTCCCGTCTGGCGCTTAAGGGGCCATGAGCGAACCGGAAATCATTTGCGAGAAGGCGGGCTGTTGCGGCCTCATCACGCTCAACCGCCCCAAGGCACTCAACGCGTTGACCTTGAATATGGTGCGCGAGATGGCGAGCGCGCTGAACCGGTGGGAGCGCGATCCGGAAGTCGCTTGCGTCGCCATAACAGGGGTGGGTGGCAAGGCTTTTTGCGCGGGCGGCGACCTCAGGATCCTGTATGATCTCGGCAAGGCCGGGCGCCATGCCGAACAGCTTAGCTTTTGGCGCGAGGAATATTGCCTCAATCGCCGGATCAAACTCTATCCCAAGCCTTACGTCGCGTTGGCCGATGGATTCGTCATGGGCGGCGGCGCCGGGATCTCCGTGCACGGCTCGCACGTCATCGCTGGCGAAAATTTCAACTTTGCCATGCCGGAAACAGGCATCGGCTTTTTCCCCGATGTCGGCGCGACTTTTTTTTTGCCGCGCCTGCCGGGCAATGCCGGCGCCTATCTCGCCTTGACCGGGGCCGGGATCACATGTGGCGACGCGCTCGCCTTTGGGGTTGCCTTCGCCCATGTTCCTGCTGCGCGGCACGCGGGCCTCGTGCAAAGGCTGATCGGCGGCGAGGACATCGCGGCCGCGATCGCGGCCGAAAGCGCGCCGCCGCCCGCCTCGACGCTCTACCCGCAAGGCCGGATTATCGAGCGCTGTTTTTCGGCCGCGACGCTTCCTTCCATTCTCGCCAATCTCGATGATGCAGGCCACGCCGGCTTGGACTTCGCGCGTTCCGCCGCTCATGCGATACGCTCCAAATCGCCGTCGAGCCTTGCAATCGCATTGCGTCAAATGCAAATTGGCGACAAGCTCGACATTGGTGAGGCATTGCGGACCGAGTTCCGCATCGTCTCGCGCGTTGCCAGATGCCATGATTTTTATGAAGGCGTTCGCGCGGTGATCATCGACAAGGACAATCGCCCGCTCTGGAATCCCGCCGGTGTAGAAGGCGTCGAATCATCCGGCATCGAGGCTTATTTTGCGCCTCTCCTTGAGGGCGAACTCGACTTTCACGCACAAGATTGTTGCCTATGAAGCTTTCGCCCGGATTGAGCGATACAGCGCCCCGCGCCGATTCGGGTGCCGCCATCCGTCTTGGCGAACCGGCGCGCATCGACGGTGAGGCGAAGCGTGTGGGCCTTTTACTGGTTGTATTCATGCGCCTGCTTGCGGGACTTTGGGTTATCCAGGGCCTTTTTCAATGGAGTGCGATCCTCCTGCCGCCGGAGCCGCTGTTCGACAATGTGAGCGTGCTGCGCGGCGCGGCAGTAATTTTTTTCGCGACTGTCAACTTTGTAGCGGCGGTCGGGTTGTGGCTGGCGACGCCTTGGGGCGGCGTGATTTGGCTTTTAGCCGCGGTCGCACAAATCTTCGTTTCTGTGGCACTGCCGGGGTTCTTTTCAACGCTCTGGATCGGCGCCAATATCTTCTTGATCGTTACCTACTTCGGTTTGATGTGGCGGGCCGGCCACCCAGGCACCGCGTTCTTTAGACAGAGCAAACGTTGATGCAGCTGATGGCCGTCGCGGACGCGAGGCGAAGCGAAGCCGCGGCAAGGCAAGGCGCGGTCAATCCTTGGTGTGCCGCGCGACGCGAAGCGGCACCGGATCGGTTTCCAAAAGGCCGTAGAGCAAATGGTCCTGCCAGACGCCATTGATCCGCAGATATGCCCGCGCGTAGCCCTCTCTGGCAAATCCCATCCGTTCCAATAGTTTTTTCGAGGCGTCGTTATGGGGCAGGCACGAGGCTTCGATCCGATGCAGCCGGAGCGTGGAGAAAGCGTAGCCGGTCACTGCCCTGAGCGCGAGCGACATGAAGCCTTGCCGGGCATGTGGCGCGCCGATCCAATATCCGAGCGTTGCCGCCTGCACGACGCCGCGTCTGATCTGCCCCAGACTGAGACCGCCGACAAGCACATTATCGTCGTCGCGAAAGATCAAGAAAGGGTAGGCTTCGTCGTTGGCTATCTCCTGCTGATTGTGGCGCAACCGGCGCCGGAACGAGGCGTGGGTTAGATCGTCGGCCGGCCAGGCCGGCTCCCACGGCGTCAAAAACGCGCGGCTTCGCGCCCGCAAATCCGCCCAGGCCTCAAAGTCGCGTATCTCCGGCGGCCGAAGATAGATGCCTTCGCCGCGCACCAGAGGCGCGGCATGGCTGGCTGGAGAGAGACGGAAGAGAGCCATGAAGCCGCTCCTTCAGATGCCGCTCAGCCGCAGCGCGACCTGCGCGGGCGCAATAACCTTGGCTACCGGACCAATCGCCGCGACAGTTGGCGCCGACCGGAGCGCGCGCGCGCCGGCTGCGCGGATTTGGGCAACATCCAGGCGATCGATTGCGGCAATTATTTCATCGCGGGTGAGGATACGGTCGAATGCGATCAATTGCCGGGCAATCTGTTCGCAGCGGGCGGCGGGGGATTCGAGCGCCGCGAGGAGCGACACTTTCATCTGCGCCTTGGCCCGCCGGACTTCGGGGTCGCTCAGGTCCAAGGTCGCCTGGCCCAGGCAGTCGAGCGCGACGGGCATCAATTCAGCGGCATCCTTGGCGCTCGTCGCGGCATAAAAGCCAAACAATCCGGTATCGGAATATCCCCAATGAAAGGCATGGATGGAATAGGCGAGCCCGCGCGCCTCGCGGACCTCCTGGAACAGGCGCGAAGACATCCCGCCGCCGGCCGCGTTGGCGAAAATCTGCATGGCGTAAAAATCCTCATGCGCGTAAGCGGTGCCTTCGAAGCCGACGGCGATATGGGCCTGTTCGAGCCGCCGCCGCAAGCGCTTTTCGCCGCCCTGGTAGAGCGCCCGCACGGCTCCGTTTTCGCGGCCCCGCCCCGGAAGGCTTGCGAAGCGCCGCGCGGCCTCGTCACAAAGCGAAGCGTGTTCGACTGCTCCGGCGGCGCCAATCACCAATGCGTCCGCGCGATAGTGAGTCGCGAGATAGGCCCTGATCGCGTCCCTGCCGAACCCCGAAACTTGCTCCCTTGTTCCGAGGATCGGCCGCCCAATCGGCTGATCCGGAAACGCGCCGGCGTTCAGCAAATCGAAGACGAGATCGTCGGGCGCGTCTTCAACCGCGCCGATTTCCTGCAGAATAACGCCTTTCTCGCGTTCGAGCTCCAAGCCGTCGAAGGTGCTATCGGTCAAAATATCGGCGAGGATATCGAGCGCGAGCGGCACGTCCTCGGCCAAAACATGGGCGTAATAGGCGGTATGTTCGGTGCTCGTCGCGGCGTTGAGATCGCCGCCGACGGTCTCGATCTCCTCGGCAATGTCGCGCGCCGAGCGCCGCCGCGTGCCCTTGAACGCCATATGTTCGAGAAGATGCGACAAGCCGTGCTCGTTCGTTCGTTCGTGGCGCGATCCGGCGCCGACAAAGACGCCGAGCGAGGCGGTCTCAAGATGCGCCATGCGATCGGTGGCAATCCTCAGGCCGGACGGCAAAGTGGTAATCTCGACGCTCATGATGCTGCCCGGCTCGACGCGCGCGCGGCGCGGGCTCGGATAAAACGCTCGATTTCACTTTGGTCATTGGGCAAAATCGAAAACCTCTCTTTGCGTTCGAAAAGACCGGCAAGGTGGCCAGGCAATTCCGGGAGCACTCCTGTCGCGTGCGCGATCGCGGCGGGGAATTTGGCGGGATGGGCGGTGCCGAGAACAACGTGCAGGCTCCCGGACGCATGCGCCTTTGCCGTTCGCGCCGCGCTCAGCCCGACGGCGGTGTGCGGGTCGGCGAGGAAGCCCGTTTCGCGCCAAGTTCGGGCGATCTCCCGCGTGGTTTCGGCCTCGGTGACACTGAACGCATCGAACTCGGCCCGAATAGTTTTAAGCGGGCCGGGCTCCATCGTAAACCGTTGCGATTGCCGCAACCCCGTCATCAAGCGGCAAAGCGCGCCGGCATCCCGGCCGTGCGCTTCGAAAAGGAGACGTTCGAAATTGGACGACACTTGAATGTCCATCGAGGGCGATTGAGTTGGGCGAACCGTTTGCACAACGTAGTGGCCGTTTGCGAGCGCGCGGGTGAGAATATCGTTGGAATTCGTCGCTATTACCAGCCGGTCGATTGGAAGGCCTAAGCGTTTGGCCATCCAGCCGGCCAAAATATCGCCGAAATTGCCGGTCGGCACGACAAAGGAAATTTTCCGGTACGGCGCGCCAAGGACGGCCGCGCTGGTAAAATAATAAACCATCTGGAAAAGGATGCGGGCGAGATTGATCGAATTCACCCCGCAAAGATTAAGATCGTCACGCAAAGCCTTGTGATTGAAAATATTTTTGACGCAAGCTTGGGCGTCGTCGAACGTGCCTTCCAACGCGATGATGTGGGTATTCTGGGCCTCGGCCGTCGTCATTTGGCGCCGCTGCACCTCGGATACGCGCCCATGCGGAAAAAGGATGAAGACATCGACTTGGGGTAGACCGGCAAAGGCCTCGATGGCGGCGGCCCCCGTATCGCCCGAGGTTGCGCCAATGATGGTCGCCCGCTCGCCGCGCGCATTCAGAACATGGCCGATGAGCTTGGCGAGAAGCTGCATCGCCAGGTCCTTGAAGGCAAGCGTCGGCCCGTGAAACAATTCGAGCACGAAAAGATTGGAATCGAGTTGGGTCAAAGGGGCGACCGCCTTGTGCCGGAATTTTGCGTAGGCGGCCGCGATCATTTCCCACAAGGCGCCCGCCTCGATCTCGCCTGCCATGAACGGCGTCAGGATGGCTAGCGCGGCCTCCTCGTAGGACCTGCCCGCCATGCCCGCAATCGCGTTTTCGGAGAGCTGTGGATAGGCTTGTGGCAGGTATAGGCCGCCGTCTGGCGCAAGGCCGGCGAGCAGCATCTCAGTGAACGAAACCGGTGGCGCCTCGCCCCGCGTCGAAATGTATTTCACTGCGTGAACCTGAGTCTCCCAAGCGGCCGGATGAATTTCGTCTATCTAAAATAATGCCGCCCGGTGGAGCCCCCGCCGGCCGGCTTTTTAGCGCATGGTCAAACCTAAAATCGCAATAAACCGCTGGCCGGCGATCGCGGCGAATAGCAAGAAAAGATAGAGGATCGAAAAGCCAAACAGCTGCCTCGCGCATCGATCGGCCTTGGCGCCGGACCGGTTACGATAGACTCGCGCCGAAAATAACAGCATGAGCGCGCCAAGGGCTAGCGCGATAACGCCATAGGCCAAAGAGGCAAAGCCGATGAGCCAGGGCGCCATGCCAAGCGGGGCGAGAAGGAGCGTGTAGATGAGGATATCGCGGCGCGTGCGATCGGCTCCCTTCACGTTGGGGAGCATCGGAACCCCGGCGCGCCTGTATTCCTCGGCCCTCACCAGAGCGAGAGCCCAGAAATGCGGCGGCGTCCAAACGAAGATGATGGCGAAAAGCGCGATGCTGGCTAAGCTTATTTCGCCGGTGGCTGCGGCATAGCCGACGATCGGCGGCAGGGCTCCGGCGGCGCCTCCGATCACGATATTTTGCGGAGTCAAGCGCTTGAGCCACATCGTGTAGACGGCGATGTAGAAAAAGATGGTGAAGCAGAGAAGCGCGGCGGCGAGCCAATTGGCGACTAGCCCCAAGCTCATGACCGAAAGAACGGCAAGGACCATGCCGAAGGCCAGCGCCTCTTCCTTGCTCATCCTGCCCGCCGGAACCGGCCGATTTTGCGTCCGCCGCATCAGCGCGTCAATATCGGCGTCATACCACATGTTAAGGGCCCCTGCGGCGCCCGCCCCGGCCGCGATGGCGAGCAGCGAGGCGAATCCAATCACCGGGTTGACATGCGAAGGTGCGATCAAAACTCCGGTTAGCGCGGTGAACATCACCAGCGACATGACGCGCGGCTTTAGAAGGGCGAAATAATCGGAACGGCTCGCGATCGAAACCGGGAGACACTTCGTAAGGACGCTGCGCCTTTTGCTGACGAAACTCATTAGGATCGTTTCAATGCGGGCGCTCGCGACGGATTTTGACTTCGAGAACTTATCATGACACCCGCGAGAGTAGGGTCTTAATGCTCCGGACTTTCGATTTTAGGCAGGGTCTCGAATTGGTGGAACGAAGGTGGAGATGACAAGGCCCGTGCGAGCGCCGTCGCGCCCGCGCCGCATGGATTGTCGCCGGCCAGCGGCTACTTGGTGAAGGCGTTATACATCGGATATAGGAACAAAAGCGCGCCGGCGGAGGACAAATAGGCAGCAAAGGACGAAATCCGGTTTCATAGTGCAAAGGCGCCGGGATAATGGCAGAAGCGCCGCCGCAATCCCAAAGCTTCGCCGCAAAAACCCGTGCCGAAGGGGTCGATGAGTCGCGCGGCCGACCGGGTAATCCTCAAAAAGCGCCCCTCGGGCCGCGGCCGTTATTGCGCCCTTTCATTTCTTCCTCAATCCTTTGAGGCGGTGGGTTCTTTGATTCAAAACCACAAACGCCCATCGTGCGCAACCGGCCGCGTTGCGGCATAAACGCGCGTTAAAAGCGCTTCATGGAATGGCCGCGGAGATGCCCAAGGGCTTTATAGGAATGTAGATTTCCGGCTCGCCGGCGCTTCCGGCCAGAAAAGGTCTCAAAACTATTAAGTTTCCAATCCTGGTTGAAAGAAAGCGCAAGCGCAACGACAGCGCATGCTCCTGGCAACTTTAACCGTGTAATCGAATATGGGAAACCCCGTAGGTTCCCACGCCCAGTTTTTTTAACGGTGCTACAACATGACCAAAGCTTCATTTGAAGCCTGCTGCGCACTTGTCTATCTCGAGCCGGTGCACCTCGACATGGTCTTGCGAAAATCGAAACGGTTTCGCGGATCGTGCGACCATCGAAAATTGGAGATGTCCCATGAAACCGGGTTTGCCTTTCGCCTTGACTATGATCGCCCTTGCTGGCTCCGGCATCGTGCTTGCCGCCTCTAACGGCCACGCGGGACAACCCCCCCTCCCCGCCAACGTTCCGGCTGCCAACGTTTCGGCCGCCACGGAAAAGCACGTTTTCTCGCCAGCCGACCGCGAAGCTTTCCTCGACGCGCGGATCGCCGCCCTGCATGCCGGTTTGAAGCTGTCTCCGGAGCAGGAGAAGCTCTGGCCCGCCGTCGAGACCGCGGTGCGCACCGCCGCCACCAGTGCGATGGCCAGGCGCCAGAAATTCAAGGACGCGGCGGCGCCCGCGAGCCTCATCGACCGGCTGCGGCGGCGCGGCGAAAATGCGGTGGCGCGGGGCCAAAATCTCGAAGCGATCGCGGACGCGGCGGCGCCTCTTTACGCGACCTTGAGCGAAGACCAGAAGCATCGCCTGCCGGTGCTCATGCATGGGCTGAGGCCGCATTTTTTCCATCGCCATTTCGCCATGATGGGCGATGGCCAGGAGGATCGGGGATGGCGTCACGGTGGGGGCGAACCCGGGGGTTTCGCGCCACAGGACGGCGATCGTTCCGGACCAAATGAGCGTTAGGAATTTGAACACCGGCGCGGCGCGGCCGGGCCTGGCACCAACATGGAGGAGACCCGCGCGCTGCCCCTCAAGCGGCTGACCTCGCCAAGCGCCGACGTCGCGCTTTGGCTCGCGGGCCCCGCCAGCTCCAGCGGGGTTCCAGACCATTTGTGGAACACTCTCTCGCCCGACGAAAAGGACCGGGCGAGAGAGTGTTCCAC
>JBOHJQ010000007.1:0-66665 GCA_050728655.1 Methylocella sp. | reverse complement strand
ATATATGCAAGTCCGGAGTATCTTGCCCGCAACGGCGTGCCAAGGACGCCGCATGATCTTGCCAATCATCGCGTGATCGCATGCACGGCGACAACGCCAATTGCCGATCGTTGGTCGTTGCATGGCAAGCGCGGGATTGCCCCCGTCGCGGTCAAGCCACGCCTGATCGTGAATTCGACGGATGCCGCGGTCGACGCCGCGCTCGATGGATTGGGACTTGCCTGCGCTATGTCCTATCAAGCGGACCTCCACGTGACGGCGGGGCGCTTGCAGAGGATTTTAGTCGCCTATGAACCGCCGCCCCTGCCGATTCACATCGTGCGCCCAGCCGGACGCCATTTTCCCTCCAAGGTCCGGTTCTTTCTCGACCATGCCGCTCAGGGACTTCGAAGGAAATTCGGCGCGTAGCCAAAAATGCGCTGTTCAAGTTCTATCGTAGAGAAAACCACCTATCACCAGGGGTGACAAACCCTCTGCGCGCCGGTGTCGATGGTTTCTCGACGATACTGCCAGCACGACGCGCGGGAATTTCATCGCTTCCGACAGCGATCATTGTTGCGGTAATCGCAATAGAGAAAGTCGATTTCACGCAATTCTCTCGGACGACGATCCGAGCCATCTTCTGCTCACGCCCGTAACACCGTGCCGATCGCCGTTGTTTGGCCACCAGGAGACAAAATCGACCATAACAGGGAGGAAGCATCATGATCGCTGAATATCTCACGCGACGGAATGCGGAAATCTACGCGGACGAGCTTGCCCATCTCTATGGACCAGACGTTCACTTCGATGTCGTTGGTATGCCCGATCCGGTCTTCGGTGACACCGTTTGGTACGTGCTCGGCACGGGCACGTTTGATGGCCAGATGTTCGCGGAGTACGCGCAAGAGCCCAAATGGCACCACGCGGCGGCTGTAATGGAAAAGCCTATCTTACCCGCGGCCGGCAACGAAGGAGGTTCACGATGAACATTCTCATGCTCGCACTTCTCGGTTCACTCAGGATTGCGTTGTTCGGTGCTCTAAAGGCCGCGCTTTTCGCGTACATCCTGTTCCTCACTGACACGGCGGTTGCCGGCGTCGCGCCCGAAGGCAATGAACATAAGTTACCAGCGTTGGCGCCGTCGACGGCCGCGCAGGCGCGAATTCCCAGCAATAGGAGATCCAAGTCATGATTCGCTACCGCGCTGCAGAGATCGACGGTCGTAAGGTATTCTACCGTGAAGCAGGCAACCGTCAGGCCCCGACCCTTTTGTTATTGCACGGGTTCCCAACTTCGTCGCACATGTTTCGCGACCTCATTCCGCTCCTTGCGGACCGATATCACATAGTGGCGCCCGACTTGCTGGGCTTCGGCTTCTCGGATGCGCCGGCACGAGCCGAGTTCAAATACACCTTCGACAATCTGACGAAGGTCGTGGACAGTTTCACGCAGGCTGTCGGGCTCAAGCACTACGCCATCTATGTGTTCGACTACGGCGCGCCGATCGGCTTTCGTTTGGCGCTCGCCCATCCCGAGCGGATCACGGCGATCATTTCCCAGAACGGCAATGCCTATGAGGAAGGCCTGAGTCAGTTCTGGAACCCTATCCAGAAATACTGGAAAGAGCCGACGGAAACGAACCGCGCGGCGCTGCGCGACTTCCTCAAGCCGGAGCCGACCAAGTCTCAATACACGGACGGTGTGACCGACGAGACGCTGGTTGCGCCGGAATCCTATACGCTCGACTCGGCGCTCCTGGCGCGGCCGGGCAACGACGAGATTCAGCTCGACCTGTTCCTGGACTATGCGAGCAACGTCGCGCTCTACCCGAAATTCCAGGAATACTTCCGCACCAAGCATCCGCCGCTGCTCGCGGTTTGGGGCAAGAACGATCCGACCTTCGCGCCGCCCGGCGCCGAGGCATTCAAACGCGACGACCCCAATGCCGAAGTGCATTTCTACGAAACCGGCCATTTCGCGCTTGAAACCCACGCCCACGAGATTGCCGCTACCATTCGCACGTTCCTCGGCCGCAACCTGGCGCAACAAACAACAGCCGAGTAACCCCGGCGCCGCCTCTCACAAGGATACTCGCTATGCCCGCCGTCTCAGGTTCGATCGTCTCGGTACAGGTAGGCGGTGTCGCTCCACTTGGGCCGAAGGGCGTGCCGAGTGGTTTCATCAAGCGGCCGGTCGATGAGCCCGTCATGGCCGGGCGGTTCGGGCTCACTGGCGACCAGCAGGCCGACCGGCGGGTGCATGGTGGGCCCGCCAAAGCCGTCTACTGCTACCCGGTCGAGCATTACGCAAGCTGGCGTACGGTGATGCCTCAGCATGCGGCGTTGCTCGTGCCGGGCGGCTTTGGTGAGAATCTGACAACCGAAGGATTCGATGAGGACAACGTCGCGATCGGCGACATTATCCGCATCGGTCGCGCCACGGCACAAGTAACGCAGCCGCGCCAACCCTGTTTCAAGCTGGCGCTATATTTCGAAGATCCGCAAATGGGCAGGGCAATGATTCGCTCGGGCTTCAGCGGCTGGTATCTCCGCATTCTTGAACCCGGCCTGATCGGTGCGGGCGCACCGATCACCCTTGTGGACCGGCCCAATCCGGCTTGGTCAATCACCCGATTCAACCACTTGATCAAGGAGGGTGCTATGGCACTGGAAGCGTCGGCTGAGCTCGCCGATCTCCCAGGGCTCGCGCATCACTGGCGAGAGGTCGCTCGCGCTTCACTCACGGCTGCCTCAAAGCATCACGCGCGGTTCTCACCCGCCGAGGCGTCCGGTCCACTGCCGCCGGATGATTCGTCCTCGCGGGTTTCGTCGAGCTCATAACGGCAGACGGCAACCCCGCAACCCTGATCATCAACGGAGACTGCGTCATGTTCATCAAGTCTATTCTGATCACCGGCACGTCAACGGGCTTCGGCTACGACACTGCCGAAACACTCAAGCGAGCAGGCCATGTAACAGGCCTGCCTGGAGTCCGCTACCGCAAGTAACCCCCCATTGTTTGGAGTCAACCATCATGCGTGCAATCGTCAGAGAGAAGTTTGGTGGCCCCGACAGCTTGGTAATTAAGGAGCGTCCGGAGCCAGAACCAAAGCCAGGGCATGTCGTCATTCAAGTGAAGGCATTCGGGATCAACCACGCCGAGTTGCACATGCGACGGGGAGAGTGGTGTGAAGCCGCGGAGGTAAGCGGCATCGAATGTGTCGGCATCGTCAAATCGTGCCCTGGCGGCGAGTTCACGGTGGGTTCCAAAGTTGCGGCGCTGATGGGCGGCCTGGGGCGCACGATCAACGGCAGCTACGCCGAATACACCTGCGCCCCGGTGTCAAACGTCGCGCCGATCGAGTCCGATCTTCCCTGGGAAGAATTGGCGGCGATCCCCGAGTCGTATGCTACGGCTTGGACGTGCCTGTTCCGAAATCTGGAACTGGCAGCGGGCCAGACGCTCGTCATTCGAGGGGCCACGTCCTCGTTCGGCCAGGCCGCTCTCAACATGGCTGTGAATGCTGGCGCCCGCGTTATCGCGACAACGCGTAACCGGAACCGCGCTCGGGGCCTGGAGGCGCTTGGGGCCATGCGGGTCGAGTTCGAAGGGCCCGATTTGGCAAATCGGATCGCCGAGCGAAAGCAAATCGATGCCGTCCTCGACCTCGTCGGCAACAGCACCATCCTCGACTCGCTCGCCATGCTTCGACGGGGCGGCCGCGCGTGCTTGGCGGGCTTTCTGGGCGGTCTCGACCCGGTGCCGGACTTCAATCCGGTGCGGCAGATGTCGAGCGGCGTTCACTTCAGCTTTTTCGGCAGTTTTGTGTTCGGGACTCCCGGCTTTCCGCTCTCGGACGTTCCGCTCCAGACCATCGCCAATGAGGTCGCTGCGGGTCGCTACAAGGCGAAGCCGTCCAGAGTCTTCCGCTTCGAAGACATTCGGGAGGCGCATCGGGTAATGGAGGCCAACGAAGCAAACGGGAAGCTGGTAGTGGTCCACGCGTAAGGCCGCGCTACAAAATAGCACCGGATTTGCTCGCTCCGGGCAAATCCGGTTGCGGCTTCAGCGACGTAAGGCTGCTTTGCCCCGACGGGTTGACGCTCGATGCCGCGCCAGCTCCGCACTGGCGATCGCGGCGATCGCGATTAGTCGGCACTGATTTCGGCTCGGACACGGTCAACGAACAGACCGCGCCGGCGCAAGCCCATGTTGTCGAGGCCCTCGGCCTCGGTCACCTCGTTCACCCAGCGACTCTAACAGTAGAAGCAAGATGATGGGCACCGTTAAAATCGGTCAGGAAAATTCGACTCCGATCCAACTCTACTACGAGGACCATGGGGCCGGTCCGCCTGTCGTGCTGATTGCCGGCTACCCATTTAGCGGCACGTCATGGGAGAAGCAGACCACGGCACTGTTAGCCGCGGGTCATCGAGTGATCACCTACGATCGCCGCGGATTTGGCCGCTCCAGCAAGCCGTCGGTAGGCTACGACTTCGATACTCTCGCTTCGGACCTCAATACGCTGCTGACGACGTTGAATCTGACCGATGTTTCGCTGGTCGGGTTCTCGATGGGCACCGGCGAGGTGACTCGTTACATCGGCAAGTATGGCACGAAGCGCGTGCGCAAGGCTGTGTTGATCGGCACGATCGGACCATACCTCGTGAAGGCCGCCGACAATCCGGAAGGAGTCGATCCGAGCGTGTTTGAAGGCATTAAGACCGCGATCAAGAAAGATCGCCCGACTGCCCTGCTTGGTATCATTCACAACGCGTACAATTATGATGTCCTCGGCGGCAAGCTGGTGAGCGAACGCGTGGTTGAGGACAACTGGAACGTCGCGGTTGGCGCCTCCGCTATCGGCGCGCTCAAGTCCATCGATGCGTGGATCGAGGACTTCCGTAACGATCTCCCTCACAACGATGTTCCGACGCTGATCCTGCACGCCGGCGATGCCGACCGGGTTCTGCCGCCCGATGCCACGTCGCGACGCCAGGCCAAGATGATCAAGAACTGCAAGTTCATCGAGTTCAAGGACGCCCCTCACAACATACTCTGGACTCACGCGGATCGGGTGAATGAGGAACTCGTGAGTTTCCTGCGGTAAATGATCTCGGACGCCGGATCTGCATCTTAGGTCGATGTGGTTGGTCCGGCATCCGCCGACTTCAAACAACCTATTCATATCCTCCAGCCAATCGCAGGACTCCTATGCTGTTTGGACCCTTAGTGATGCGCTCACTACAGCTCAAGAACCGGATGGTCATGTCGCGGATGACGCGCAGGCGACTCCAACGCTTCCCCGACGGCTTTGACGGTACACTAAAAATTTATCGTTCCGATCTGTAACCAAACGGCGCCCCAGACGAATATCAGCTCATGGGCGCAATGCCGGGCCACGGATCCGGCGCCCATTCCAACGAAAGGTCGCCCAAGGCCATGCAAACCCAATTGTCCCATCTCACCCGCCGCGTTTTGCGCACGGCAAGCATCTCCTTCGGGCTCTTTCTAACCGTGCTTGGCATCGCCGTCTTCTTCCGTCTCGCGAGTCCGGCGGCGGTGGAGCTCGCCAGGCCTATCAATCCTCCGCTCGCCGACCTGCCGAATTCCGCCCCCGGCGGAACCGGGAGAGCAGTTTTGGCCGGCGGCTGTTTTTGGGGCGTTCAGGCGGTATTCCAGCATACCTTGGGCGTGACGAGCGCGGTTTCGGGATACGCGGGCGGCACGCCGGCCAGCCCCAGCTACGAACAAGTCAGCTCCGGCCGCACCGGACACGCTGAATCGGTCGAGATTACCTTCGATCCGAAGCAAATCTCCTTCGGCCGCCTGTTGCAGATTTATTTTTCGGTGGCGCACGACCCGACACAGTTGAACCGGCAGGGCCCCGACGGGGGCACCCAATATCGCTCCGAGATTTTCGCCACGGGCAGCGCCCAGCAAACCGCCGCCAAGGCGTATATCGCGGAACTCGACAAAGCGCATGTTTTTCCGCGCCCGATCGTCACCAGGGTGGAGCCGCTGCAGGCATTCTATCCCGCCGAATCCTATCATCAGGATTATGCCACGCTGCACCCAGATAGCCCCTACATCGCGGTTTTCGACCTACCAAAAATCGCCAATTTGAAAAAGCTCTACCCGGAACTCTATCGCGACCAGGCGGTGCTCGTGGGCGGCGGCCAACAGTAAAGAGGAGCCTCGAAAATGTTGCGACGCGATTTGTTGTCGATGGCGGCATTGGCGGCTATTGGCGGGGCCGTGCTTCCTGCCTGGCTCCTCGCCGAAGCGGAGGAGCTGGAGGTGACGAAGACCGACGCGGAATGGCGGCGCCTTCTCACCCCGGCCCAGTATCAAGTGCTCCGGCATGAGGACACGGAGCCGGCCTTCAGCAGCCCTCTGCTTGACGAGCATCGCAAGGGTACCTTCGTCTGCGCCGGCTGCGAACTGCCGCTCTTCAAGTCAGAGACCAAGTTCGAGAGCGGAACCGGCTGGCCGAGCTTCTTTCGTCCGGTCGAAGGCGCGGTGGGCACCAAAACGGACCGGAGTCTCTGGATGGACCGCACCGAGGTGCATTGCCGGCGCTGCGGCGGGCATCTTGGCCACGTCTTTAAGGACGGCCCGCCGCCGACCGGCCTGCGCTACTGCATGAACGGCGTTGCCCTAAAATTCCTACCCGAAGGCAGCTGAGGGTTCGACCGGATTTGGCGGCGGCGGTCTTCGCCAACTTTCAACGATGGTTCACGGACTGAACGACGCTTCTGATCCGTCGCCGACGGGCCGCGACCAGCGCCGTTAAACAAATAGGAACGCGACCATGAGTCTTCTAATTTTAGCCTTTGTGGCGGGTGCTTTCAGCATTTTTAGTCCGTGTATCCTGCCAGTTCTGCCTTTCGTATTCTCCCGGGTTGACCAGCCGTTTATGCGAACCGGCCTGCCTCTGCTCGTTGGCATGGCCGCCGCCTTCGCGGCCGTCGCGACGCTTGCCGCCGTCGGCGGCGGCTGGGCGGTGGAGACGAATCAATACGGGCGGTTCGCCGCGCTGGCGCTCCTTGCCCTGTTCGCCGCAACACTACTCTCCGACAGGCTCGCCCAACGCCTCATGCGTCCGCTGGTGGCATTGGGCCAGCGTCTGGCGCCGCAAAGCGCCGCCGCCGGCGATCCCCGGCCTTTGTCGTCCGTCGTGCTCGGCGTCGCCACGGGATTGCTTTGGGCGCCCTGCGCTGGCCCGATTCTTGGCCTTGTCCTAACTGGCGCCGCGCTCAACGGCGCGAGCGCTAAGACCTCGCTCGCGCTACTGTCCTACGCCTTCGGGGCGGCGACATCTCTCGGCTTGGCACTTCTCGCCGGCGGCCGAGTGCTGACAGTCCTCAAGCGGTCACTAGGCGCAGCAGATTGGCTGCGCCGGAGCTTTGGCGTCACCGTGTTGGCCGGCGTGGCCTTCGTCGCCACCGGGTGGGACACGCAGCTTCTCGCGCAGGCCGCCTTCATCGACACGACCTCGATAGAGGAGACGCTCATCAAATGGACCGGCGCAGGCCGGGTCGCCGCGCCGATCGAAGATACCACGACACAGAGCCCCAGTGCCCTTTATCGGCAAAGCGGGGTGTTGACGCGGATGCTTCGCGCCAACCCGCTCCCCTTAATTGACGTCGCCTTTAAAGAGAGCTCGATGGCTCCCGCGGACGCCGGAGTTTTCAAGGTCGCCGCCGGGACACCATCCGACCTACCGATCGAAGGCGCGCTGCCTGGTTTCTCCGGCGCGATCGAATGGCTGAATTCGACGCCTTTAACGCCGCAGGCGCTGCGCGGCAAGGTGGTGCTGGTCAATTTCTGGACCTTCAATTGTATCAATTGCTTGCACGCGCTGCCCTACGTCCGGGCCTGGGCCGGGAAATACCGAAATCACGGCCTCGTTGTCGTTGGCGTGCACACGCCCGAGCTCGCATTCGAGAGGGATATCGGCAATATTCGAAAGGCCGTCACGCGCTTGAAGATCGAGTATCCGGTCGCCATCGACAACAGATATGCAATCTGGAAGGCGTTCAATAACGAATATTGGCCGGCGGCCTACTTCGTCGATGCCGAAGGCCATATCCGTCATCACCATTTCGGCGAGCATGATTACGAAAATTCAGAGCGAGTCATCCAGCAACTCTTGGAAGAAGCGGGCAACCGCAACGTGCCGGGCGGCTTCGTGACGGCCAGCAGCGCCTCCCCCTGACGGCGGTCGCCATTCGGAATAAAGGCGCCGGCGAAGTACTTCGCCTAGGAAGACGCAAGAGCACATGAAACGACACGACCGAACTAAGCTGACGGTTCGATGTTAACAGACGGATTTCTTTCGCAAGCTTTGGACCCCAACGCCGGCTTCGGTCGCCGATCGTAAGGTTCCAAGACGGCGCCCATGCAATGAGCTCAGGGCGGTGAACCAGAGTGCGCCGAACCGTGGCGCCAACCATGAAAAGGAATAATGACCATGAAGACGAGATACGCCATCACTTGCTTTGCCGCCTTGGCCTTTGTTGCCGCCGGCCCGTTGTTCGCCGTTGCGGCGTCGGCCGAGGACAACATGAAGCCGGAAACCACGAAGCCCGAAACCATGAAGCAGGACCACATGAAGGGCGGCGCGATGAAGGGTGATGCCATGAAGGGCGATGCGATGAAGGGCGACGCGATGAAAGGCGACGCTATGAAAGGTGATGCCATGAAGGGCGAGAAAAACTAGTTCCGAAGGTCATGGCCCGCTCCGCTCCTCGCGCCGGAGCGGGTTTCCACGCTGCGCTGAAATGAGCCGGGAACAGATCATGACTGAAATTCCCCCAGATCTGCGAATGCCCGTGCAACACAGGAGAAGGCTGATCTACCGGCACGCGCTCGTCACCCGCCTAACCCATTGGATCAATCTGCTGTGCTTGACGGTGCTCCTGATGAGCGGCCTGCAGATTTTTATGGCGCATCCGGCCCTTTATTGGGGACAGTCCGGCGCCGATGCCGACCGGCCGGCATTCGAGATTGGGGCGGATGATTCAAGGGACGGCCCGCCGGTTGGGTTCGCCCGGATTGGTTCGTCAAAATTCGAAACGGCAGGGATCCTCGGCGCCTCCCGTAACGCCAGCGGCGAGGTCGTGCGGCGCGCCTTCCCGCGGTGGGTGACGCTTCCCAGCTGGCGCGATCTCGCTTTGGGACGCCGGTGGCATTTCTTTTTCGCTTGGGCATTCGTCGCGAACCTCTTGGTTTATTTCGCGGCTGGTCTCGTCAACGGACACCTCCGGCGTGATCTTCTGCCAAGCCGGCAGCAGCTGCGGCCGCGCTCGCTTCTTCAGGATATCGGTAATCATCTTCGGTTGAAATTTCCGCGCGGCGAGGCGGCGCGCCAATATAATCCCATCCAGAAACTGGCCTATTTGGGCGTGATCGGCGTGCTGTTGCCACTGATGATCCTGACCGGCCTCACCATGTCTCCAGGGATGGATGCAATCCTGCCCTGGCTCGTCGATCTCTTCGGCGGACGCCAATCCGCGCGGACAGTTCATTTCATCGCAGCCAGCCTAATTCTGCTGTTTGTTTTCGTTCATGTCGCGATGGTGTTTCTGGCCGGACCGATCAATGAGCTGCGTTCGATGATCACCGGGCGATTCCTCATTACAGTCGAGGATAAACATGAGTAGCATCCAGCTCCCCCGGCGCCGGTTTCTTGCGCTTGGCGCGGCAAGCCTCGGCGGCGTGCTGCTCAGTGGCTGCGACCGGCTCTCGGGGGCCCCGGATTTCGAGGCGTTTCTTTCCTCGGCCGAATGGCTGACTTATCGCGCCCAGCGACTGCTCGGCGGGAACCACGCGCTCGCCCGCGAATTCACCTCCGCCGATCTGTCCCCGGACTTCAAAGTGAATGGCACAACGATGCCCGAGGGCGAGGAATACGCGGCCTTGCGGGAAAACAATTTTGCCGATTGGCGGCTGCGCGTCGACGGGCTGGTCGCCAACCCCCTGGATTTGTCGCTCGCGGATTTGCGGAACCTGCCGCAGCGGACCCAGATCACCCGCCATGACTGTGTCGAAGGGTGGAGCGCCATAGGCAAATGGCAGGGCGTGCCACTCACTGTTGTGCTTGCGCGTGCCGCCCTTCTCCCCGCCGCGCGCTTCGTTGTCTTCCATTGCGCCGACGTTCTTGAACAAACGCTCGACGACACCGGGCAGTATTACGAAAGCATCGATCTGATCGACGCGTTCCATCCGCAAACCATTCTTGCGCACAGTCTCAACGATGCACTGCTCACCATCGGCCATGGCGCCCCTCTGCGGCTGCGGGTCGAACGGCAGCTCGGCTACAAGCACGCAAAATACGTCATGCGCATCGAGGTAACCGACAGGCTCGATAAGTTGGGGCGCGGAAAGGGCGGGTTCTGGGAAGACCGCGGTTACGAGTGGTATGCCGGGATCTGACCGGAGCAAATCGCGGAGGACATCAATGCCAATGCAACCTGGCGTACGTCGGTTCGTCATTGCGTGCTCTTCGACGAGCCATTCGCCGGGACCATTTAGCTTCAGCCCCCTGCTGTCGACAGGCAATTGCAGCGGACCGGTATTCCGGTGCGTCCGCTTCGGCGAGATCACCGTTGTCGCCCCACAATCGCTGTTCTATAAGGGTCCCGAACAGTGACATGGCTCGTCGGCTCGGCGGGCAATTTCGTCCGCTTCTAATGAGTTCGAATTTTAACGAGGGAAGCAGGCCATGACCAAAATCCCCTACGAAATCCCCGCCGAAATCCGTGACTTGACCGCCAAGAGCGTCGAGGAGGCCCGCAAAGCCTTCGAAAGTTTCATCGCGGCAGCCCACAAGGCGACCGCGCAGGCGGAAGGCACCGCAACCGCGCTGCAGTCGAGCGCCAAGGAGGGCAGCGCGAAGGCGCTCAGCTTCACCGAAGCGCATGTGAAGGCAGCGTTCGATCACGCCCAAAAGCTCATTCAAGCGCAGAACCCGCAGGAAATCCTCGCCCATCAGACCGAATATGTGAAGAAGCAGCTCGCCGCGATGGAGGAGCATGCGAAGGAGATAGGTGCCGCGGTCGTAAAGAAAGTAACGCCGGACAAGTAATCCACCCTTCATCTGACCGTGAAGCGTTGCGTCCAGGGCTTTCGGCCAAAAATTATTCGATCGTGATCTTTGGCGCGGCGCGGACGCGGCCTTTTTCGAGCGTCGCCTTGACCTGCGTGGCGATGGCGCGATAGATCTTGGCGTGCGCGCCATCGGGATCGACGGCTGTGACCGGACGCCCTGCATCGGAAAGTTCGCGGATGCCGATATCGAGCGGCACTTCGCCGAGGAAAGGCACGCCATATTTTTCGGCCTCAACGCGCGCGCCGCCATGCGCGAAAATTGCCGAACGGCCACCGCAATGCGGGCAAATAAAATAGCTCATGTTTTCGACGATGCCCAGCACCGGCACCGCGACCTTCCGGAACATGACGACGCCGCGGCGCGCGTCGATAAGGGCGAGATCCTGAGGGGTCGACACGATGACCGCGCCGGCCAGTGGCACGTTTTGCGCCAAGCTCAGCTGTGCGTCGCCGGTGCCGGGCGGCATATCGACGACCAGGCAATCGAGCTCGCCCCACAAAACGTCGCGCAGCAATTGCTGGATCGCCGACACCACCATCGGCCCGCGCCAAATCATCGCCTCTTCCTCATCGACAAGGAAGCCGATCGACATGGCCTTGACGCCATAAGCGATGAGCGGCCGGATCGAACGGCCCTCGGACTCAGGCTTTCCCTTGAGGCCTAGAAGGCGCGGAACCGACGGACCGTATATATCGGCATCGAGGACGCCCACCCGCCAGCCGAGCGCGGCAAGCCCAAGCGCAAGGTTGACGCAGGTCGTGGACTTGCCGACGCCTCCCTTGCCCGAGGCGACGGCGATGATGTTGGCAATCCCCGGAATGGCAATGCCGCGCGGCGCCGCGGGTTTCGGCGGCGGCTGCTTCGCCGGCGGCTGCTTTTCAGAGGTGAGGCTGACGAGCGCATTGGCGACGCCCGCCAATTTTTTGACCGCGGCCTCGGCGGCGGCACGCATCGGCTCGAGCGCCTCTGATTGGCGCGGGTCGATCGCGATCGACAAATAGACCTTGCCGTCCTTGATCGAGAGGCCGGAGAGCGCGCCCGACCCCGGCAGCGGCGTTTTGCCATCCGGACCCGGAACCGAGTTAAGCGCCGTGAGAACGTCTTGATCGCTGACCATTCTTCAGGCACGCTCCATTTGCCGCTTCGCGAGCGCCTATATAGGCGTTCATCCTGTTCCATTCAATCTGGCGATCGTTCGATATCGCATTTCCAGGGCAAGTCCCGCGCCAATATGTCCAGACTCAATTCATGTTCACGCGGAATGGAATTGCGAACATGCTCGCGCCTTTTGTTACCTGGATTGCGGGAGTGCGACACGCCAATCCGCGTTTCACCGAACCGATGGCTGGGCTGCCGCGGTCCATTCGGGCAGGGGCGGTTGTTCAGGCGGCCGGCGACGCACTCTATTGGCCGAGGTTATCATCATGGGCTCATACCGGGTGGCCGCGCCGCCGCCCGCCGCGAGAAAGCCCGATACTGCTCTCGGAGCGAGCGCGGTGCGTGAGGCCTCGACCAAAGGTAAAGCAACGTGGGCAAAATATCGATTCTCTCGATGAGCCTCCGGAAGAATCCCGGCTTGGGGTTGCGGACGGCTTCGCGAAGCGTGGCCCAGGTGGAATCGGTGGTTGCTGGATCGGCAGGAATTAATAAAACCTATCTTTACGGATCAAGTCTCTTTTGCGATGAGCTGTGCAGAGCTTCAGCTGATCGTAGATCTTCTTCCCACTGAACTCAATTTTCATACTCGCATGCGTAATCCGCGGCGATTATCAAAGGTGGTAGAGCGCCCCACCGCCCCACCGCCGTTACCGCCGGATCACGAACTGCCCAAATTTTTCAAAGGCTTGGGATAGCTTCTGGCTGAGTAGGAATGTCTGGACTGCCGCCTTGACCGAAAGCTGTCCGTGTTCGTCCTTCCATCCATAGTCGTCACAAACGATGTGGCCGGAAGGCTTTACCTTCGGGAACCAAGCTTCAAGGTCCTGGAGAGCTGCTCCATAGGAGTGGTTGCCGTCGATATAGACCCAATCGAAGTATTGGTCCGGAAATTGCTGGGCCACGTTTAGTGATTCGGCCCGATGGATTTTAATCTGAGACATTGCAGCGAACCTGCGGCAAACATCATCATGAATTGCGTCCATATCGGCCTGGCTTTTTGCGGCCGCTCCGCCGTACCAGCGAGCAGGAAAAGCAGGGACAAACCGCCACGGGTCGATGAGGTGAAGTTCGGAAGGCGAAACGGCTGCCGCGATCCGCGCTGCGAAATCGCCTTTCCAGGTCCCGATCTCTGCGCATACGCCACCTTTCGGCGGCAGCGCTAGAACGAAGTCACGGGGGTCGGACATTTTGTTCTCCGTTGGGCCGGTTGGGAGAAAACGAGTTGCAATTTTCAACATTTTCCCGACATTCCCCAGATGTGCGCCGCATGGCAGCATGCGCAGGAGGACTGTGTCCTTATCGGCAAAATGATGTTTGAGCGCGGCCGCGACATGCAACGAAATCGCCGCGATCAGGAGCTTTGATACGACTTCATGGACGAATTTCGTCCGCGCCTCAAGCAGCGCATTCGGGCCGGTTAGATTGGGCACGACGAAGCCGCCGGGGAGATGCGCTGGAAGCGGCAGCGGGGACGCCGAGACCATAAGCCAGCCCGATGCGATCATCGCCGCGACGAGGACGTAAAAGCCGCGGTGCAGAGCCCGCGCGAGCCGCCGCTCCCAGGGCCTTGTGCCCGCTGGAGGCGCGGGCGGGGGATTTGCGATCCGCCATAGGCCGCGTACCAGCATCACCGCCAGGACGAGGAAGCCGGTCGACTTATGCAGCTGGTAGGCTTCGAATTTGGCGCCGGCGCCGAGACCGCCGTGCACCATGGTGAGACCAAGGCCAAGCATCGCGAAGATGAGAGCCGCGGCGCCCCAGTGCAGGGTTTTGGCGACGCCGCCCCAGCTCTCGCGCGTGTTGCGCAGCATCATGGCTCGGCGGAGGCTTCCGTGGTAACGGTCAAATGGATCGCATCGCCGATCAGCGGATAGCCCGCGTTCATGCCGAAATCCAGACGATTGATTACGCCCGTCGCCTTGAACCCCACCCGCTGATTGGTCCCCGCAAGTTTGCGGGCGACCTCTACATCCAGGCTGACGGGCCTCGTCACGCCGAGCATGGTCAGATCGCCGGTTACCCGCGCAAGGTGCTCATCGTGTTTTTCGACGTTTGTCGAAATAAAATGCATGTCCGGAAAATTTGTGACGTTGAGAAAGATTTCGCTGCGCAAATAATCATTGAGGCTCGCGGAGCTTGTGTCCACGGAGTTTGCCGCGACCCTAAAGTCCACCCGGCTTCGGGATGGCCTATCAAAGTCTATATCGATGCGGCCCTCGAATGATTTGAATTCGCCAACGGTTCTCGGCCAGCCTATCGCATCGACCCAAAAGCGCACATGGGTTTGGGACGGGTCGATTTTCCAGGACGATCGCGCCTCCGCCCCAACCGTTGCGGCAATAAGCGCTAGCCCTAGCAACGCGGGCCTGAAACCCGCACTTTTGCGCATGACCCGGCAACTCCTGCGCCGCGGTTTGAAGAAATCCCCGGTGGTTGGTAGGCGCGCGGTTTTGCTGGGTCAAGCTCCCGTCTCATAGCTGTCCGAGGCCGGACACATCGCCTCCCGGCGGCCGGGGCGTCTGCCCTGTCCGCCGCTTGCCAGAAGGACAGGCCCGCGCCTCGACATTGCTTTGCAAAGCTGGCCAACGGTTTGCCTTAATTCTGCAACCCGCGATCGAATATAAGCGCGCCGCGAGGGAGCAGCCGAATATAATCAAGACTATTGTCCTCGATTGCTTTAGTTAATGGACCTCCAAATGAGGCTTCGAGGAGAGGATCATTAGCTCATGAACGCGGCGCGACTTTCCGTGGTCTGGCTTGCGACGCTGGCAGCCGTTGTCGCGATGGTCGCGCTGTTGCGCGCAATTCTGTTGCCATTTGTGGCCGGGTTCGCTCTCGCCTATCTGCTCAACCCGGTTGTCAACCGGATCGAGCGGATGGGCGTAAACCGGACCATTGCCGCGCTCGGGATTCCCGGTCTGTTCATTGCCGGTGTCGTCTGGGTGATGATGCTGGCCGTTCCTATCATTGGCGAGGAGGTCGCGACCCTTATCGAAAGGGTTCCTGACTACATCAAACAACTTCAAGCCCTCGCGACCGATCCAGGCCGCCCGTGGCTACGCAAGATCATCGGCGAAGGACTGAGGGAAGCCGAGCAATCGGCGGGCGAGCTTGCCACAGCGGCCGCCGATTGGATCCCCAGCTTCCTGCGCTCGTTGTGGTCGAATAGCCAGGCATTGATATCGATATTCTCCCTTTTGGTCGTGACCCCAATCGTCACTGTCTATTTGCTTAATGATTGGAAACAGCTGATCGCGGCGATCGACCGTTCGATTCCTGCGGCGCAGCGCGAGACCGTCGGGGCGCTCGCGGGCGAGATCGACGACACGATCGCCGGATTCGTGCACGGGCAGGGAACGATCTGCCTTATCCTCGCCTGTTATTATGCAATGGCCCTGCACCTGATCGGTCTCAACCATGGAATTCTGATCGGCCTTGCCGCCGGACTTATCAGTTTCATTCCGTATCTGGGGACATTCGCAGGGCTCGTTCTGTCGCTAGGCGTGGCGGTGCTTCAGTTCTGGCCGAGCTGGACGCTGATTCCGGTCGTGCTGGGAATCTTCGTCGCCGGCGAGGCGATCGCGGATTATGTGCTGGCTCCCTATCTTATCGCGTCGCGCATCCACCTCAATCCTGTCTGGGTGATGTTCGCAATTGCCGCGTTCGGCTATTTGTTCGGCTTCGTCGGCCTCCTCATCGCGGTGCCGCTCGCCGCGGCGATTGGCGTTGTCGTTCGGTTTGCAACGCGGCACAATCTGGTCAGTCTGCTCGGCGCCACGAACCAGCCCGCACCAGCTCCCGCTCTCAACGAGCCATCTCCCTCGCGGAAGAATTGGCTGAGGGCAATTCTGAGGAAATGACCAGAGGTTTAGGCCGCAGCCGGCTTAAGAAGTTTATGTCTTAACTGGCGTACACGTGAGATTATTCTGCTTGTACCTTGGTATTTGAAATAAAAAAATTCGTGATGTCGTGAACCACAGAAGCATCATGTGGGTTAAACCATGACAACGCTGCGATAAGACCTATGTGATCGACATCATGATATATTTTTGTTTGCACGCGGCCGCCCTTCTTCTTAATGCGTTGCTCAAGCTTTTCAAGATTTGCGTACTTAACCGTCGTGTCTGCATCGCCGTATAAAAGCAGCATCGGCGGTTGTGTGCCGTCAATGAAAGTGGTGACTCGCATGTTCGGATAGTTTTTCGGAGGGCCGAACATATTTTCCAGATCGGGCTCGTCCGGGGTAAATGAATAGGGACCGGCAAGACCGGCAAAATCATGAATAACCAGCGATCTATTTTTTCTTTCGTTCGCAAGGTAATAGGCATCAGTGGCGAGTAACGCGGCTATATGAGCCCCGGCGGAATACCCCGTAACATGGATGCGTTCTGGATTTCCATGATACGCAATGATGTTATCGTAGACCCAGGCAAGCGCCTTCGCCCCGTCTTCGACAAAAACAGGAAAGCGCACCTGGGGATACTTTCTGTAGTCGGGGATGACGACAATAAAGTCCTTGTCCGCGAACGCCGCGCCTACAAACCGATAATCTTCCTTTGTCCCGTTGGTCCAGCGCCCGCCATAAAAAAACACGATCACATCTAAATTTTTGTCTCTAAAATCAGCGGGAATATAAATATCAAGTTTCTGCGACCGCTCGGGTCCATAAGCTACGTCATTCACAACGTCCATATCATCAAAGCGCGTGGGAAGATTCGCAGCCGTGAACGCCGATTGCGTGCAGGCGGATGTAGCCAGAAGAAAACTTAGGAATATTATCCGGCAAAATAAGTATTTCAAGACATCCTCTTTGCGAGCCGATATTGCCAAAAGGCAAGCAGGGGGGTGACGGCAAGTTCCATGATTAGGCCAAACAACATGGGGCGATCAGGCATGCCAACAATAAGCAAGGACCAGAGTCTGCCAATCCCGCCCAGAACAACAATCGCCGCCAGCAGTCGGAAACGGGGGCCTTCGCGTTCGATGTTTGGAATCGTTATCCAGAACCCAAGCCCGATGCCCAGTAATAAACCGGAAAGATAGCGGTAGTGGCTGTCCATGGGAATGGAAGCACCGCCGATTGAGTCAACCATGTCTGGGCCGAGGAGCATACCGGCGAGACCCGCCCCTATAGGGACAACCCCGCCGACAGCTATGGCGAATTGTAAGGCGCGTTTCGAATACGACAAGGGTATACCTGCCTCATTCAGTATCTGCGCTCCCGCTGCTTATGCATAAAGTACAGCACCATTATTGCAACCAATACCAGGGCCACCAATAGGATCAGCATAGTCGCTTGGTCGAGCCAAGCGATGGCGGGAACGGCAAGGGCCAGCACGGCGCCGACAAGGCAGATGCGCCAGGCACCAACGTGGACGCCCGCCGTAAACGTTCCCAGCGCCAACAATGTCAGCAACACGAGTGCGCTGGCGTCCGAGTTCATCATTTGTTTTACGTCCGCCACGAATATGATAGACATCGCAACGAGAACCGCAAGCCAGTGCAAGGCCTCGGTTTGGATAAGGCGCCAATGCGGCACCTTGCCCTCGACGTCTCGCCAGCGGGAGATCACACAGATAACGGCGAAGAAGGGCGCAAGAATAATCCAATAGCTCGACAACGCCGCTCGCGCTATGCTCGTGCGGGCGACCCCAAAAAGGGCAAGAGCCAGCATGGCGAAGTAGGGCCAGTCCCTGATGAGAAAGGCGCGCAGGCTACGGCGCGACGCCTTGGGGTCGTCATCGTCTGTTTCATAATCGACCATGGTGTAAGCTCCGAGACGAGGAAGGCGCTATACGTTTGGGGCCAGGCCGCCCGATCGACGTGGTCGTTCTAGCGCTTATGGAATTGGGCGGATAGCTCCAACGTCACCATTGACAAGGGGGCAGGCGCCGGCAGGCCTGCATAAGGCAATATGTTTGGCACTCCCAAAGCCAAATTACTCGCTGCGTTTATTCGTCATCAACGACAGATTGGAGAGCGCCTATGACGGGATCCGAAGATCACATTTATTTAGACACGGCCGATGCCCGCCCTCGTGTCCTCACGTGCCACGGCATGGGGGGCGACGGGATTTGCGGCGGCCGCTTTTTAGTGCGCGAACGTTCATTTCTATCCGCCGGAAACCGTTGGTTCAGCCTTGATCATGGCCTCGAGCGCGGCCACCTTTTTGCTCAGCTTCATGCTGTCGTCGCGAGCCTTCGCGGCCATCTGCTTGACCGCCTCGAATTCCTCGCGGGTGACAACATCCATCGTCGCGAAAAGACGCTCGAGCTGACTCTTCATCGCCGTTTCAGCCTCGCGGCGGACGCCTTGCGCCATCTCGGACGCATCGGTCACAAGCCGCGCGAAATCGTCGAACACTCGATTTTGTGACATGACCCACTCCAGCCTTTGCGCGGTTGTAGCACGGAGCATTGCCGCGGCCAATAATTTATGTGACTCTGCGCCTCGGCGCGACTTTGGCCAAAATCGATCGTTGTCCTCTGCTGCACGGGAGGCGGGACACCGGATCGTTATCGACGGGCTCACCGGCGCCTTCGCGGATGAGCTTGAGGCGGCCGATATTACCGAAGGTGCTCCAGCGGCCCTTGGCGTCCTGCTAAGTACCGCCATTTCCGTGCCGGAGACACGCGTAGAAAGCGCTCTTTTGGCGAGCTTGCGGGCAATGCGGATTGAAAAACAAGCTATACTCCTCAACCCGCCTGGTCTTGCAGGCGGGCGAGGCTTTCCTCTCGGCCGAGCACCTCCAGCACATCGAAAATTCCCGGCGACGCCGCCCGCCCGGTAAGCGCGGCGCGCAGCGGCTGCGCCGCGTCGCCGAGCTTGATTCTGGCTTCAGAGCTATATCCGCGCACCGCCGCCTCGAGGCTGGCGGCGTTCCAATCCGCGAGCGCCGCCAGCCGCAGGATCATTCTTGCGATATGCGCGCGTGCGCCCGCGTCAAGGATGCTTGCGGCCTTGGCGTCGAGGACAAGCGGCCTGTCCGCGAACAAAAACTTCGCGCCGTCCAAGAGTTCGATCAAGGTTTTGGCGCGCTCCTTGAGACCCGGCATGGCCGCGCATAGTTTGGCCCGCATGGATGGATCGAGTTTGCGTAGCGCTTCGGCGCCGTCCGGCAGGTAAGGCAAGGCGGATTCTAGCGCGGCAGCGAGAGCAGCATCGGGGCTGCTCCGGATATAATGCCCGTTCATGCTTTCGAGCTTCGCAAGGTCGAAGCGGGCGGGCGAGCGTCCAACATGCGCGAGATCGAAGGCTTCGACCATCTCCCGCGTTGAGAAAAATTCTGTGTCGCCCTGGCTCCAGCCGAGCCGCACCAGATAATTGCGCAGCGCCTCGGGCAGATAGCCCATCGCGCGATAGGCATCGACGCCAAGCGCGCCGTGGCGCTTCGACAATTTGGCCCCGTCGGCGCCATGGATGAGCGGGACATGCGCCATGGCCGGGGCGCTCCAGCCGAGCGCCTGATAGATCTGCATCTGGCGCGCCGCGTTGGTGAGATGATCGTCGCCGCGAATGATCTGGGTGACGCCCATGTCGTGATCGTCCACCACCACGGCGAGCATATAGGTCGGCGTTTCGTTGGAGCGCAGAAGAACGAGGTCGTCGAGATCCTTGTTGGGCCAGCCGACCCGGCCCTGGACTTTGTCGTCGAGAACCGTTTCACCGTCGCGGGCAGCCTTGAGCCGGACGACAGGTTTTACGCCCGCGGGCGCTTCGGCGGCGAGGCGGTCGCGCCACCGCCCGTCATAGCGCGGCGGCTGTCCTTTCGCGCGGGCCATTTCGCGCATGGCGTTGAGCTCTTCCGGTGTGGCGTAGCAATAATAGGCTTTTCCCGAGGCGAGCAGGTTTTCCGCAATCTCGCGGTGGCGGGCCGCGCGCTGGAACTGATAGATGACATCGCCATCCCAAGCGAGGCCGAGCCAGCTTAGCCCGTCGAAAATGGCGGCAATGGCAGCATCGGTCGAGCGCTCGCGGTCGGTGTCCTCGATCCGCAGCAGCATCTTGCCTCCCGCGTGGCGGGCAAAGAGCCAGTTGAACAGCGCGGTGCGGGCGCCGCCAATATGCAGAAAACCCGTCGGCGACGGCGCGAAACGGGTGATCACCGGGTCTGGCATGGGCGAAGTCCTGCGGATCGAGACCGCTGCAATTCGTGTGGGAGCGGCCACTGGCCAGCTCGGGGCCGCCCGTGTAACACGAAAACGCCGAAACAAAAGTGGCAGGGTTCGCGAAAAACCTATGCTCGAAACCAGCCTGCTTTCGCGCAATCGCATCAAAATGTTGCACCGGGAAAGATTTTGGTGCGATTGGCGGGGCTAACTACTCATGGCCTCTTACAGCGAGCGGCTTGAGATGAGTGCGATTGGGTGGAGAATATGTAAGTTTGGCCACCGGCGACGGGAGTCGTGAAGAATGGCATCATGATTCGGGCATACTTCTCCGCGCGCGCTGGAGCCGAAAGCCGTTGCCAGCACTGGAGCACAAGCTGGCAACGGGGAAAATTGTTAGGTGCTCTAATGCCAATATCTTAGGTGATTCAGTTATTTCCCGCGCCCCTATTGATGGGATAATAAACTGTCCTATCGATCAAGCGGGGACGTTGGCGGTGCTCTCTCCGGGACAACAACGATACTCCTGCGATTTGTCGAGCAGTTCTATCTGCCGCTCCAGCAGCTTGTTCTCGAGTTCCTTCTTTTTAAGGTCGAGCTCGATCTCCTTCTCGAGGTTCGGCTCGCAGACGGCGCATTCGTCGAGGCAACCCTTGACTAGGATGCCAGGCGTTGGGAGAGAGGATTTCTTCGGCTTAAACCCATAGATCTCCTGCGCCGCAGGGGAGACCTTTCCGTCCGGGCCGAGCAGTCCGGCGTCGGTCAGTTCCTTGTCCACCTGCTGAAGGACGAGGGTGCGCAGATTCACCTGGATCGGCTCGCGGCTCGGGAAATTCACGGCGCCGGGACCTTGGGCAAGCGCCACGGTTCCGACCGCCCTGCTCAATGTGTTGAACCGGCTCTTCGGGTCGTTGGCGAGCAGGTTGAGCGAGGTGCGCCCAACGCCGTCGCTTGGCGAGAGTGGGTTCAGCGCGACCATCGTGAAGTCGTTGTTCTGGTCGAGGATCACCCGGCGCTCGATCGCTTCGAGGCTGTAGGTCACCGTCTGGGTCTTGTTGATCTGATAGAACAGGAAGGTAACCGCGTGGCACTTATTCGGGTTGGTGAATTCCCGCGATGACGATTCGAAGTGGTCCTCCGATTCCGTCTGCGTGTGGGTGCGGCTCTGAACCTCTCCAACCGATACGCTGGCGGCCTTCCGTGTCCCCATCTCCGCGGCGTTGTTGGATGATTGCGCGTGGCTGCTATGCTCATTGAGGTACGTGGCCAGCGAGTTGGAATCGAAATTCCCGCTCATGTTGGCTGACCCACCTAGGCTGGAAATATCGACCCCAGCATCTCCGTGGCCATCTACATGTGCATGCGACTGATTGCTGGAGTTTCCCGAGTCGCGTGCCGTGGTGTCGAACAGCGAATCGCTCATCTGCTGCATGTAGAACGACTCTTCAGAACTCTGGGTATTGCGGTAGCTAACCTTCGAGTCGCTGTCGAAGGTGAACTTTGTCCGGCGGTCGGAAGTGAACAGCTTCACCTTTTCACCAGGCAGCAATGTGGTCGTGTAAAGAAGGTTGCCGAGCGCCAGGGGGCCTGGGCATCGGGTGAGCCTGAAGTGCAGCTTGACCTCGACGGGTACACGGACCAGGGCAACTACTTCCGGCAGAGTCACTGGGTAGTTGAGGCGGTAGTGGAAATCCAGGACATCGCAGGTGTCGTCCGGGGTCATGTCCGGGCAACATGGAAGCGAAGCCATGGTTGTTATCGCGGCGTTCATTGTCGGTTTCTCCTCAGTTTTCGTTCAGGCCGGCGTGGGGTTCCTCACCGGCCCATTGATTTGAGCACACCCATCGCGGTCGCCGCCTCATCTAGATTGATGAGGCGCGTAGGGTTTTTGCGATGATTTGAAAGGACGCCGCGTTAGATCGGGTTCGGCAGCCGCGTCGCGGAAATCGCGGTGAGCAGCGCGACGATGTCGACTTGGCGGTTGCAGCCGGTTTTTTCTAACACGCCGCGGACGTGTGTCCGGATGGTGTTCGCGGAAGTGCCGCGATCGGTGGCGATGTCCTCCACGGTTTTGCCGGAGGCGAGGCTTCGGGCGACGCACGCCTCGGCTGGCGTCAGATCGAACAGAGACTGCACCAGCTCGACTGGGGGCGCTTGCGGCAGAGTCATGGGGGTCAACACGAGCGCGGCGGCGCAGCGCACGAAGATATCCCGCGCGGACAAGCGAATGGGCACGACATGCGCGACCATCATCGCCTGTGTGTCGGCGTCGCGGACCGGGAAGGAGCGCACGGCGCCGCCCGCCACATCAATGGCCGCGATCGCGTCGCGCAACAGATTATCGGCGGCTCGGTCCTTCAGCGACACGCGGTCATGCGTTCGCCACTGAACATGGCCGGTCAACGCTTCGATCAAATTGTTCGCGGCGAGGACCTTGCCTCTTTCGTCAAGAACCAACGCCGGAAGGCCCATGACGGCAAGCGTCTCGCTGGCGATGCGCGCCCGCTCCAACTGCAGGCGAGCCGCCATCAATGCGCTGCGGGCCAAGTGAGGCCGCAGTTCATCGAGTTCTTGAACGACAGCGCGTTCGACGGGTCCGCGTTCGGTTCGTCGCGTCAAGACGAAACTCACTTTTTCGCCAGTAGGGATCGGCATCGCCGTGGCCACCATCCATCCGGCGCCCCGCGGACGCCACATGTCGCGGTAGATCGGTTCTCGATCCAATTCATCGGGAGTGAACAGGTCGAGCTCGGTCAAGAATCCAGCATGGCGCGCGCCAAACACGCGAGAAGCGACCTGTCCGCGCCAGAACCAACCTTCTTTCACAAATATTGCGGTGGCTTCGTGGACAGATTTTGAAGCTGACCAAGATGTTACATCACCGTTGGTGATAAACAGCGACGCTCCGGCCTCCGCCATTCTTCCAAGCTCAGCTAAAACGCCCGGCCAAAGCTCTGGCACGAAGGAACTTTCGTAAATGCGATCAACGAGCTCCGGGTCCATGGATTGCTTGTCCCGATTGCGGCGTAAGCAACAATTGGATTAGTTCATACCTAGCAAACACACGTTCGCAAGCGATCAAGAGCAGCGCGCGCCAGTAAACGCTCGCTCCTCCACCCGCGCCATACTCAGATTGGCTTCCTTTGACCTTTTTGAATAGGCTGAGCGTCCATTGCCATTCGCAAGGCTCACGGCGTGAGCCTTACGGAGCTTCGCGCACAACTCAAGACACAGACACCAAAATTGGAGGCATAAAGCGGCGGCCCATGCCCCAAATTCACGCATCCTCGAAGGTAAACGGCGAGATCTGCTCGGCGGCCGCCATCGTGCCGGCATCGGCGGACGGGTCCCACCAGACAGCCGACAAGGCTCCGGTCATCGCGTCGATCTGCCACCGGCATTTGATCGGCGCAAGCAAACGGGGGATAGGACGGATGGTCGCAACGCCTGGAGGCGCGAGTTCAACTTGTTTCCATGGATTAACAGGCATGTTTTTTCTCCACACTAATGTGTCGCTGGCTGACAACGGAACTTGCTTAATTCTCCTCCTCGCGATCGATCATTTCGACAACGAACGGACGTGAAGTCCCTCCCCGGCCCATCGATTTGCGCACAATTTCTGGACCCGCGCGCCCCATATTTAGGGGATAACGTCGCGCGATATTTGTGAATATGCGGCTAGCCTCGACGCGTTCGATGGGAGCGGTCGAGCATCTCAAACCGTTGTGCTGCCTCGGGCTCAAGCCCGAGAGCGCGATCATCGCGGCCACTCCCCTGCTGCACGAGATCGTGCCGCATGAGGGGTCCCGCGTGGTTCTGCTTAAGTCCGATGCCACATTCGGTCTCGTCGGTGGGCAGCGGACGCCGCGCGCCCGCCGGAGGCGGGGAAGGCGCAGAACCTACGGCTGACGAGTGAGCACTTTTCCAATTCCATAAATAATAAAGACGTTTTATCATGCGTCCATGGTGGGAGTGTCGCAAACAGCAATCGCCTCTGGGCGCCTGGGCAAGGCCGGCGGCTTTGCCGTCAAGCTTGCGCCGCTTTGGGGAGTTTTCGGGCGAGCCTTCGAGACGGAGGTGGCGCTCCGGCGGCCGTTTCTCTGGCTGCCGGTCGCGGCCGGCACGGGGGTGGTTCTCTACCTTTACGCCGACCGCGAGCCGTCCCTTTGGCTGCTCGCGCCCGCGGCCGTGGCTTTTGGCCTCCTCGCCCATTTTGCACGCGCGACCCGTCTCGCCTTTTATTTTCTTTGCGGGTTTTGCGCTCTCTTTGCGGGAGAGCTGTCAGCGGCATTGCGGACGGCGCGGGTCGCGGCACCGGTCCTCGACAAGATCAGGATCGTAACGCTCCAAGGTTTTATCGAGGAGATGGACTTTCGCCGGAACGGCGCACGCTTTCTTTTGCGGGTTCATTCCGCCGAAGGGCTTGCGCCGGAACACACGCCGTTCCGGGTTCGCCTGTCCATGCGCCGGACGCCGCCTTTCGAGGCCGGCACTTTTGTGAGCCTCAAGGCGCGGCTATTGCCGCCCGCGCGCGCGAGCCTTCCCGGCGGCTATGATTTTGCCCGAGACGCCTGGTTCGCGCGGCTCGGCGCGGTCGGCAATGTGCTGGGGCGCATCGAGGTTGTGGCGGCGCCCGAATCGCCCGGGCTCGCGGCCTCGATGATGATGGCGATTGATCGCGGCCGCAATGCGCTGGCGCGCCGCATCGACACAATCGTTGGCGGCGATGCGGGGGCGATCGCGGCGGCGATGGTCACGGGCAAGCGCGACCTCTTGTCCAATGAGGCGAAAGAGACCATCCGCGAGGCCGGAATCTTTCACATTATCACGATTTCCGGCATCCAGATGACGCTTGTCGCGGCGATCTTTTTCGTCGGCCTTCGCCGGCTTCTGGCATTGAGCCAGACGCTTGCGCTTTCCTATCCAATCAAGAAATGGGCGGCTCTCGTCGCGATCGGGGGCGCACTTTTTTACGATATTGCGACCGGCTCGCGGGTGGGCACCGAACGCGCGCTATTCATGACCTTGATCATGCTGACATCGGTGCTGCTCGACCGGCAGGCGTTGACCATGCGCAATCTCGCGATCGCCGCGGCGCTTGTCATTCTGATCCAGCCGGAAGCGATCATGGGCGCGAGCTTCCAACTTTCGTTCGCGGCGGTGGCGGCCCTGGTTGCCGTCTATGAAGCGCGCATGTTGGCGGCCGAGCGAAGCCGCGAGGAAACCTATCGCTTGGGCGCACGCCCGGTCGAAGGTGAACACCGGCGCATGGCGCTCGAAACCTTGAAGCCGCTGCTGCGGCGGGGACCTTTGGGGCTGCTGTTCGCGACCTTCTGCGCGACCTCGGCCACGGCCTCCTTCATGGCCTATAATTTCCATGAGCTCAGCCCCTATGTGCTGATTGGCAATCCGCTCACCCTAACCGTGATCGAAATTTTCGCGGTGCCGGGCGCGCTCCTTGGCACCTTGCTTTATCCGCTCGGCCTCGATGCTTTTGTGTGGCGTTATGTCGGTCTTGGGATCGACGCCGTCATGTGGGCGGCGCGAATGATCGGAAGCTGGCCCGGATCGACGATCCACCTTCCGGCTTTCGCGCCTTGGGCGATCGTTTTCCTAAGCCTCGCGGTGCTTTCTTCGGTGCTATGGCGGACCGCGATTTTGCGCGCGACGGCGCTTCCGCTTGCCGCGCTCGGTCTCCTCGGCGCGGCGGCAGGGCCTTCTTTCGATATGGCGGTGGCGCCTTCGGGCGACGCCGTGGCGTTCCGCGCGGCGGATGGAAGGCTCGCGGTTATTGGGCGCGGTCGGAATGCGTTTTCGACCGAGCAATGGCTGCGCGCCGACGCCGACGGACGCCTGGCCGGCGAGGCTTTGACCAAAACAAATTGCGACAAGCTCGGTTGCGTCGGCACTCTCGCCTCCGGGCGGACGGTGGCGCTTGATTTCGACATGGCGGCTTTCGCCGAGGATTGCACCCGCGCGGATATTATCGTCACCCCACGATTCGCGCCCTTGGGCTGCGCCGCGAGCATCGTCATCGATCGCGAAAAGCTCAAGCAAACCGGCGCGCTCACGCTTAGCTTTACAAAAGATGGCGCCGTGCAAATGCGCGCGGCCCGCGCGGCGGACGAAGACCGTCCGTGGTCACCCGCTCCGAAGCGCGGCTGGGGCCGCGCCGTACCGCTCGTTTCGGCCGCGAAAGACGGACAAAATCAAGATAACAGCGAGGAGCCGGACCCAGGCGAGGCTGCCGATGCTTCGTCGTTGGAATAGCGGATCACGGTGGAGTGTTGCACCCCGCGCTCGGTTTTGCGCGGATGCGGCGAGGCTGTTCACCTCATCAAGATTGATGAGGCGCGTAAGTTTTTTGCGATGATTTGAAAGGACGCCGCGTTAGATCGGGTTCGGCAGCCGCGTCGCGGAAATCGCGGTGAGAAGTGCCACAATGTCGACTTGCCGGTTGCAGCCGGTCTTTTCCAGCACGCCGCGCACATGCGTGCGGATGGTGTTCGCGGAAGTGCCGCGATCGGTGGCAATGTCTTCCACGGTTTTTCCGGAGGCGAGGCTTCGGGCGACGCGCGCCTCGGCCGGCGTCAGATCAAACAAGGACTGCACCAGTTCGACCGGCGGCGCTTGCGGAAGAGTGACCGGTGTCAAAACGAGCGCGGCGGCGCAGCGCACGAAGATATCCCGCGCGGACAAGCGAATCGGAACGACATGCGCGACCATCATCGCCTGTGTGCCGGCGTCACGAACCGGGAATGAGCGCACGGGGCCGCCCGCCACATCAAGTGCCGCGATCGCGTCGCGCAACAGATTATCGGCGGCTCGATCCTTCAGCGACACGCGGTCATGCGCTCGCCACCGAACATAGCCGGTCAACGATTCGATCAAAGTGTTCGCGGCGAGGACCTTGCCTTGCTCATTGAGAACCAGCGCCGGGAGGCCCATGACGGCGAGCGTTTCGCTGGCGATGCGCGCCCGCTCCAGCTGCAAGCGCGCCGACATGAGTGCGCTGCGGGCGAGATGGGGACGCAGTTCGTCGAGTTTCTGGACGACGGCGCGTTCCACGGGTCCGCGTTCGGTTAGTCGCGGCAAGACGAACCACACTTTTTCGCCTGTAGGGATCGGAAGAGCCGTGGCCACCATCCATCCGGCGCCCAGCGGACGCCAAAAGTCGCGGTAGATCGGTTCCAGATCCAATTCATCGGGAGTGAACAGGTCGAGATCGGTCAAAAATCCAGCGTGGCACGCGGCGAACCCGCGAGCAGCGAGCTGTCCACGCCAAAACCAACCTTCTTTCACAAATCTTGCAGTAGCTTCGTGGACAATTGGCGAAGCTGTCCACGATGTTACGTCGTCTTTGGTGATGAACAAGGAACATCCTCTCGTCGCCTCGGCCATTTGCGCGACCTCGTCCAGAACACCTGGCCAAAGCTCCGGCACGAAGGAAGCTTCGTAGATTCGATCAACGAGTTCCGGGTCCATGGTTCGCTTGTCCCGATTACGGCGTCAGCAGCAATTGGATGTGGATCATATCTAACAATCGCATGTTCGCAAGCGATCAAGAGCAGCGAGCGCCAGTAAACGCTCGATCTCCACTAACGCGTGGCGATCTGACGAAACCCCGAGCCTGGCCCGAGCGCCGCCGGGTCCGCTTCCACGACCTCCACCTTGTCGACGCGGGCGTGCGCGGGGCCGCGCCAGCATGCCGCGCAACGCGCCTCTACGACGACGCCCGGCGGCCCGGCGGGGAGCGCTTCGACCTCGTCGTTCAAACGGTTTCTTAGCCCGGCCCCGAACGCCTCGCGCGCGGGCTTCCATTTCCATCAAGGCGCGATAGCCGACGCCTTGGACATCGCCGCCGATCGTCCAAGCGATGGGCGCCGGCACTGCATGAGTCTGATTCCGGCGGTCACCGCGCACGGCGACATGCGGTTCATGATCATCGACAAGGGCAGCGTCAACGCCGGCATCTTCCTGGCGCCCCGCGGCGCCGACGAAAATCTCGAATCCCGTCTCTTACGAATTGGTCACCCGGCATGGCCGCTGGCTGATGCCTCGTTGATTGCCGTCAGCTTGGGTGGCGAAGGCGCCAAAACCCATACATAACCGCGGCCATCAACACGCCGACGCCAAGAATCGCTCCGGCGTGCTCCAAATCATGGGCAATCACTTTAATGTCGGAGACATGCTTGCCGAGATAAAACCCGGCCAGCGTCCATAGCGAAACCCATAGGCCGCCGCCGAGCGCGTTGAAGAAGAGAAAGCGCTTCCACTCCATCTTCAGCATGCCCGCCACGACACCGTTCAACTGACGCAGGACATTGACGAACCTCGCGAAGGCGACGGTGACAGGGCCATATCGCTTGAAAAACGCTTCCACCCTGTTAAGGCGGTCGGCGTTGACGCCGATCTTGGCGCCGTAGCGCAGGACAATGGCGCGGCCAAGCCGCCTTCCAATCAGATAGCCTATGTTGTCGCCGAGCACGGCACCGGCCCATGCCCCGAGCATCAGGGGCGGCAGCGACAATTCCCCGCGTCCCGCGAGAACCGAAGCAAGAATGAGCAGAGACTCGCCGGGAACCGGAGCGCCGAAAGACTCAAATGTCAGAATGACCATGACCGCGGCGGCGCCGTACTCATGGACAAAAGGCTCCAGGTTTCCAAGCAGATGCTCGATCTCAACCATCCCTGCCATTGTCGTCTCCGGCCCATGCTCAAGTGGATTGGCCGATTGTCGAATCCATCGCGGCTTTATGCAAGCCCCCTATTGGCGCATGATCTTTGCGTAAAACCTGCCCGCTTTCGCGCAAATATACATTCGCGCGGCGCGGCAAGGTGAGAAGCGGGGACCTTGACCTCGCGCGATTTTCGATAGGATCTATTTATTTGGTCGTGCGTTTTTTTTGAAAAATGCTTATTCCGGCTTTCCGACGGAGGCGGCTCTTTGGATTGAATCGTTGGGCCGCTGCTTTATGAATTTCGTTTGGTCTTTCTCTTTGGCCTTTGGGAACGAAGCGCCGCCTCAAACGAGAGGCGCGCCCACATCGCGGCTTCTTCCCGGTCGTCCATGATCCCGTCTGGCGCACGCCAGTAGGACATCTTAACTACCCTTTCGCCATTCTTATACTCGAATCTTCCGAGCCCCTCCTTCTCAAAGTGGTTGGCGTTTTCAGCGTCCGCTTTCAGATAGAGAGTGTCGCCGGCCACGAGGCCGAACATCAATCCATTGTGGTAAATGCCATATCCGCGGAACATATTTCGGGCGCTGATCAGCCCGAATAGCTCGAACACTTCATGGAGGTAGTCAACAAACTCATTCATGTGAATGGCGCCAGCGTCGCGTCGTTGCCCGGCTCTTGGCTATAGCGGGAAGCTAAGTGAAGCAAATATCGAATCGCCCCGAACCCGGTGCTCCGTTGCGAATTCATGGAACCACCGGCCGCTGAGGGTAACTTGTTGCTCGCCGGCCTTGAATGTATAGGAGAGCAATGGCCCGACCGCTGCGACACGGCCCTTGAAAGGACCAAGAATGGCGCCCGAGCCACTGTCGCCGGTTATCTGTTGATAGAAATATCCGCCAACTCCGGCCGCCAAGCCGAAAGGAAAATGGTGGTTGAGCGCCCCCTCGACGTGGAACTCGATGCCGCTTTGGTAGTCTGTCGCCGTATTGCGTAAATTAAATGTCATGCCAACGGCGGCCGAGACTTCGGTGCCTGTCCCCAAACTGAGAAAAGTATACGCCCCTTTGACATCAAGGCCTGGCCGGTTGAGGCCCATAAAAGCAAGACTGTCGGGGTTATACTTTCCGGTCGGCGCGACGCCGGTAAGAGCCAAATTCCAATGATGCTCGCCCGCTTCCCAGCCGAGGCTCGCGCTAAAGGCGGTATCGCCAATGGCCGCGACCGTGTCTCTCCGGTTTAGCTGGCGGTTGAATCCCAGGGGGCCGATGAATGAAACTGCTGCGGAATTTGTGTCGGATCCGTAAGGAACGGCCGCGGCGAAGCCGAGCTTGCCGCCGAAAATCTTGACATCGGTATACCAGGCGACTGCCGCGATATTCGTGATAATATTAACAGTGAGGCCTACTGCCGTTATTCTACCAAATGGAAAGCTAAGATTTTTGCTCGCGCTGGCTGGATAGAGAAAGAAACTATCGGAAAAGTAGACCCCGGGCGGTGGCGTATAGCCAGACATAGGAATGCTGTAGCCGAGCCCATAGTCTCCAAAACCATATTCGGTAGCCTGCGCGGGTGCGGCGAAGAACAAGCTTGCCGCATAAAACCCGAGGCAGGCCGTAGGCGGACATTTGCATCGCGTTCGTCGCATGGCGGGGTCTTGGCTGATTGAAGTGCGATTTTAAGGGCGTGGAAGCTTTTCCGGTAGGACGGATATGGCAACCCCGATCCAAGCATTTGTTCGGAGAATCGAGGCCTGTGGTCGCGATTCCCACCTGATGTTGCGCGGCTGCAACAGCCTGATTCACTGAAGACGGATATCGAATTTGGGGACTCGCTTGCACCGTTTTCACTACCGCCCTACTCTTCGCCGGAGCTGCATGCTGAAGCCTGCCTCAGTGTGACTCTCGGGAGTAACGTGAGTATGGTACCGGCTCATGGTCACTCAGCGCTTCGGGCGTGGGACGATCTTCCCCAGCGCACTGACATGCAGTGGATCCCCGGCGGCACATTCCGCATGGGCTCGGACAAACATTATCCGGAAGAAGCGCCGGTTCACCGCGTGACGGTCGACGGATTCTGGATGGATCGCACGCCGGTCACCAACCGCGATTTCCGGCGTTTCGTGGCGGCGACGGGGTACCTCACCTTCGCCGAAATACCGCCCGATCCGAAGGATTATCCCGGCGCGCTGCCACCCATGCTCAAGGCGGGATCACTCGTTTTCGTTCCGCCTAATCACCCGGTTGATCTCCAAGACTGGTCGCAATGGTGGACGTTCCGGTTCCGCGCCAATTGGCGCCGCCCCTATGGGAAGGGGAGCACCATCCGCGGGCTCGACGATCATCCAGTCGTTCACGTCGCATCCAAGGATGCCGAGGCTTATGCCAAATGGGCCGGCAAGGATTTGCCGACGGAAGCCGAGTGGGAATTTGCCGCGCGGGGCGGATTGGACGGTGCCGAGTTCGCCTGGGGCGATGAGTTCACGCCTGGCGGAAAGCACATGGCGAACACCTGGCAAGGCAATTTTCCGCATGAGAACCTTGGTCTCGATGGCTATGAGCGCACCTCGCCTGCGGCTGCCTTTGCGCCGAACGGCTACGGCCTTTACGATATGATCGGCAATGTCTGGGAATGGACGAGCGACTGGTACGTGCCAAGGCACGAGGCCGACGCGCCGAAGGCTTGCTGCATTCCGGAGAACCCGCGCGGCGGGCGGGAAGACCTGAGCTACGATCCTTGCCAGCCGCAAATCAGGATTCCCCGCAAGGTGCTCAAAGGCGGTTCCCATCTCTGCGCGCCAAACTACTGCCGCCGCTACCGGCCTGCCGCGCGCCATCCGGAGCCGGTCGATACATCGACAAGTCATGTCGGATTCCGGTGCATCATCAGAAAAGGAAAGGGAGCATGAGCAAGGATCGTTCGAATGAGAAACAATCGAGGAAGGCAGGGCCTGGAAGCGGTTTTAGCCGCCGCGACATGCTTCTTACCGGAACCTCGGTCTTCGCGGCCACCGGCCTCGCGTCACCTTCGCTGATTTCGCCCGCTGAGGCACAGCAAAAAAAACCCGTGGCACAAAGCGGCCAGCGGCCGAACATCCTTGTCATCATGGGCGATGATATCGGCTTGACGAACGTCAGCGCCTACTCAATGGGCTTGATGGGCTATCGCACACCCAACATCGACCGCATCGCCAAGGAAGGTATGATCTTCACCGACTATTACGCCGAGCAGAGCTGCACGGCGGGGCGATCGACATTCATCACCGGGCAAGCGGCGCTGCGCACGGGCCTGAGTAAAGTCGGGATGCCAGGCGCTACCGTCGGGCTGCAGGCGAAGGACCCAACCCTCGCAGAGCTCCTGAAACCGCTCGGCTACACGACGGGACAGTTCGGCAAGAACCACCTCGGCGACAAGAACGAATTTCTGCCGACGGTTCACGGCTTCGATGAGTTTTTTGGCAACCTCTACCACCTCAACGCCGAAGAGGAGCCGGAGGACTTCAACTATCCGAAAGACCCAAGATTCAGCGAATTGTTTGGCCCGCGCGGCGTCTTGCGGTGCAAGGCGACGGACACCGATGATCCGACCGAACAGCCGCGTTGGGGCAGAATCGGCAAGCAGACCATCGAAGACACCGGTCCGCTCACGAAAAAGCGTATGGAGACGATCGACGACGAGACATCAGGCGCGGCGATGGACTTCATGGAGCGGCGGGTCAAGGCCGGCAAGCCGTTCTTTTGCTGGATGAATACCACCCGGATGCACTTTCGCACGCATGTGCGCCCCGAACATCGCGACAAGTCCGGATTCACTGCTAGGACCGAATATGCCGATGGCATGATCGAGCATGACGGAACCGTTGGCGCGCTTCTCAAAAAGCTCGACAATCTCGGCATCGTGGACAACACGATCGTGATCTATACGACCGACAACGGCCCGCACATGAATTCCTGGCCAGATGGTGCCATGACGTCGTTTCGCAGCGAGAAGAACACCAACTGGGAAGGCGCCTTCCGTGTGCCGTGCATGATCCGCTGGCCGGGCCATATCGCGCCGGGGCAGGTCTCTAACGAGATCGTCAACGGGCACGACTGGTTGCCAACGCTGATGGCCGCAGCCGGTGATCCCGATATGAAGGGCAAGCTGCTCAAGGGTTACAACGTGGCCGGCAGGACGTTCAAGGTTCATATCGACGGCTACAACCAGCTTCCCTACCTGACCGGCCAGGAGCCGAAGAGTCCGCGCAGGGGTTTCTTCTACTTCAATGACGACGGCGACCTGGTCGCCCTGCGCATCGAGAACTGGAAGATCGTATTTGAGGAGCAGCGGGCGCCCGGAACCGCCCTAGTGTGGGCCGAACCGTTCACCCCGCTGCGCGTTCCCAAGTTGTTCGATCTCCACGCTGACCCCTACGAGCGGGCGGATATCACTTCCAACACCTACTACGATTGGCTCATGGAGCATCTCTACGTGATGTATGGGGCCCAGGCACTAACCGCCGAGTTCCTGGCAACGTTCAAGGAGTTTCCGCCAAGCCAGCGGCCGGCCAGCTTCACCATCGACCAGGCGATGGAGAAGCTGAAGCAGCAGATCGGCGATTGAAAACCGCTCGGGTCACCGTTTCAACGGCGCCCCGAACAGCTAAAAGAGTTTGAGTTTCAGCGTCGACCAGATCATCGAGCAGATGCAGCGAAGCCTGAGCACGCCCACCTCGGATTGAGCGATACGATGGGCTTCTGAGCTGGAATTACTCACGCCGTCTGAGCGCTGGACCAGCGGAGCGCTTCGACGCCCGGCAATTGCTTGCCTTCTAGCCATTCTAAAAACGCGCCGCCGGCCGTCGAGACATAGGTGAAATCCTGGGTGACACCGGCCTGATTGAGAGCCGCGATCGTGTCGCCACCGCCGGCGATGGTCTCGAGCGCCCCCACCGTGGTGAGCTGCGCCGCGACCTTGGCGATCGTCATCGTGCCGGTTTGGAATGGCGCGATCTCGAAAGCGCCGACGGGTCCGTTCCAGACGAGCGTCCGCGCCGAAGCAAGAAGGCCTACCGCCTGTGAGATGGTGCGCGGCCCGATGTCGAGAATCATTTGATCCTCCCCCACGGAGCCGATGTCGACGGTCTTTGTGCGCACATTCGGTTCAAGCCGCGAGGCGACAACCACATCGACAGGCAGCACGAGCTTGCAATTTGCCGCATCGGCCTCGGCGATGATCTGGCGGGCGACAGCCGCGAACTTCTTCTCGTAGAGGGACTTGCCGACCTCCTTGCCGCTCGCCGCGAGAAGCGTATTGGCCATGGCGCCGCCGACAAACAAATATTCGACCTCGCGCATGAGATTGCCGAGAAGCTCGAATTTGGTCGAGACTTTCGCGCCGCCGACAATCGCCGCCAGCGGACGTTTTGGGTCGGCCAACATACCGGTGAGCATTTCGAGCTCGCGCTGCATGGAGCGCCCGGCATAGGCTGGGAGCTTGCGCGCCAATCCTTCGGTCGAAGCGTGCGCGCGATGGGCGGTGGAAAAAGCGTCATTGACGTAAATATCGCCGAGTTCGGCCAAGGCGCCCACGAAGGCGGGATCGTTCTTCGTCTCCGCGGCATGGAACCTTGTATTTTCGAGCACGAGGACGTCGCCGTCGTGCATCGCGTCGACCGCGCTCTTCGCGACCCCACCGGCGCAATCGGAAGAAAAGGCGATATAGCGTCCGAGCTGGCGTTCAATCTCCACCGCGACGGGTTTCAGCGAGTTCTTCGGCTCCGGGCCGTTGTTCGGGCGGCCGAGATGCGACAACAGGATAACCTTGCCTTGTTTTTCCGAAATCTCGCGAATATTCACAAGGATCCGGTCGATGCGAGTCGCATCGGTGATCTTTCCGTCTTCCATGGGGACATTGAGGTCGGCGCGAACCAGCACCCTTTTGCCGGCAACCTCCACGTCGTCGAGTGTCCGGAACACGGGCAAGGGCACTGTTCTCGTCATATGAGCTCTCCCATGGCGGCGGCGACATCGATCATGCGGTTCGAAAAGCCCCATTCGTTGTCATACCAGGCCAGGACGCGCACGAAGGTGCCTTCCATCACTTTGGTCTGATCCATGTGAAAGATCGATGAATGCGAATCGTGATTGAAATCGGCGGAGACATTCGGGCTTTCGGTGAATGTGAGAATGCCTTTCATTTGCTGCTGCGAGGCGCGCTTGACCGTGTCCTTGATCTCGTCGGCTGTCGTCTTGCGTTTGGCGACGAATTTGAAATCGACGGCGGACACGTTGGGGGTGGGCACGCGGATCGCCGCGCCGTCGAGTTTGCCGTTGAGCTCGGGCAGGACGAGGCCGATGGCGCGCGCCGCGCCGGTCGTCGTAGGTATCATCGAAAGCGCCGCCGCGCGGCCCCGGTAGAGATCCTTATGCATGATATCGAGCACCGGCTGATCGTTGGTATAGGAGTGGATCGTCGTCATGAACCCGGTTTCGATGCCGATTGCGTCGTTCAGGATCTTGGCGACCGGGGCGAGGCAATTGGTGGTGCAGGACGCATTCGAGACAACAAGATGATCCTTGGTGAGCATGGCGTGATTGACCCCAAAGACCACCGTCAGATCGGCATGATCCGCGCCCGCCGAGATGAGGACGCGCTTGGCGCCCGCCTTCAAATGCGCGGAGGCTCTGTCCTTCGAGGCGAAAATCCCGGTGCATTCGAGCGCTATGTCGACGGCAAGCTCGCTGTGCGGCAATTCGCGTGGATTGCGGATCGCGGTCACCTTGACTGGCCCCTGGCCGAAATCGATCGAATTACCCGCGACCTTGATTTCGCCGGGAAACCGGCCGTGCACGGAATCGAAGCGCAACAAATGGGCGTTGGTCTCGACCGGACCGAGATCGTTGATGGCGACAATTTGAATGTCGCTGCGCTTTGACTCCGCAACCGCACGAAGGATATTGCGGCCGATCCGGCCAAAACCGTTGATCGCGACTCGAATCGACATTGCTTCTCTTTCTCCGCCTTTCCGCATGGCATGTTGGTTATTTTAACACGCGTCAACTGCCGCAACGCCGCACCGCGGCCTCGGCAACGGCTTCCGGCGTGATTTTAAAATAATTGTAAACATCCTTGTAGGGCGCGCTGGCGCCAAAACCGGTCATGCCGATGAAAATCCCGTCTTCGCCGATGATCGCGTCCCAGCCTTCACGGACCGCCGCTTCGACCCCGACCCGCACCGGCGCATCGCCAATGATCTTGTGGCGCTGATCGCGGTCCTGAGCCAAGAAAAGATCCATGCAAGGCACCGAGACGACCCGCGCGGCAATTCCTTGGCTCCCCAAGATGCGCCGCGCATCGAGCGCGATCGAGACTTCCGAGCCGGATGCGAAGATCGACACCTTGGCTTGTCCGCCTTCCGCGGGCGCTAGCTCATAGGCCCCCGCCGCGGATAAATTCTCTTGCGTAAAATCGAGGCGGACGGCGGGAAGGTTTTGCCGGGTCAGCGCGAGAATCGAGGGCGAGGTTTTCGCTTGCAGCGCGAGCTGCCAGCATTCAAGCGTCTCCGTCCGGTCGGCGGGCCGGAAAACGAGCAAGTTCGGAATGGCGCGCAACGCGGCCAGATGCTCGACTGGCTGATGCGTCGGGCCGTCCTCGCCAAGCCCGATTGAATCATGCGTGAAAACCTCGATCGCGCGAATTCCCATCAAGGCGGAGAGGCGCAGCGCCGGGCGGCAGTAATCGCTGAAGGTCAGAAACGACGCTCCCGAAGGAATAAAGCCGCCATGCAAGGCGATGCCGTTGACCGCCGCCGCCATGCCGTGCTCGCGGATGCCCCAATGGATATAGCGCCCGGCGTAGGACGAAGGCCCGATGTCCGGCGTCGCCGCGACCTTGGTATTATTCGACGGGGTGAGATCGGCCGAGCCGGTAAGGAGTTCGGGAACGGCGTTGGCCAGAACTTCGAGCGCGGCTTGGGAGGCCTTGCGAGTGGCGATAGGCGAACGATCCTCGCCGAGCTTGCGCTTGTAGGCGATCACCGACTCGCCGAAAGAGGCCGGCAGATCGCCGCGCAATCGGCGCTCGAATTCCTCCCGCGCGCGCACGGGCAAAAGGTCTAGGGCGGCGTTCCAGGCCTTGCGGCGCGCGTGTCCGCGTTTGCCCGCCTTGTGCCAGGCGGCGAGAATAGGCCCGGGAATGATAAACGGCTCGTAGGGCCAGTTGAGGTTGCGCCGCGTGCCGGCAATCTCCTCCGGACCAGGGGCATCGCTATGCGCCTTCGCCGTGCCCGCCCGGGTCGGCATGCCAAAGCCGATCGTCGTCTTGCAGGCGATCAGGCTCGGGAGGCTTGATTTTTGCGCTTTGCGGATCGCCCGCAGAATGGCTTTTTGGTCATGCCCGTCGATCCGAACGGCATTCCAGTTGCACGCTTGAAATCGCCTCACCTGGTCGACCGAATCCGCAAGCGCGAGAGGACCGTCGATGGAGACGTGATTTTCGTCATGAAACACAATGAGCCGGTTAAGCCGGAGATGCCCGGCAATCGCGATCGCCTCCTGGCTGATGCCTTCCATGAGATCGCCATCGGAGGCGAGGACATAGGTATGGTGATCGACGATTGGCCCGAACTCCGCGTTCAGCATGCGCTCGGCGAGCGCCATTCCCACCGCATTGGCAAGGCCTTGGCCGAGAGGACCCGTCGTGGCCTCTACTCCCGGCACATGGCGGTATTCGGGATGGCCCGGCGTCCGCGAGCCGAGCTGACGGAAGCGTTGCAGTTCCGCGATGGTCATGCTGGGTTCGCCGGTCAAATAAAGCAGCGCATATAGCAGCATGCAGCCATGGCCGGCGGACAGGACGAAACGATCCCGGTCCGGCCAGGTTGCGGCGGCGGCGTCGTATTTGAGCACCTTGGTGAACAGTACGGTGGCGATATCGGCGGCGCCCATCGGCAGACCCGGATGACCCGATTTCGCCTTTTCCACAGCATCCATGGCGAGCGCGCGAATGGCGTTCGCCATTTCGTCATGGGTGACTTTTTCGTCGCGCGGAAGCATCAATTGCTCACCTTTAGGGGAGGTATCCGGGGATTCATCAGTGGCTGCTCCCTTAGCGGGGCCGCGCAGCGGCGCGTCGCTGGCTGCTAGTCTGGCAACCGCCGGAATGTGTGGGTCAACGCATTGCCTAAGTTTCCTTATGACATGATTTGAAGTTTTTAGGCCGCAAAAACGATTTCGCCGCGACTTATGCCTTATTGTCGCGGCGCTTCGCCATTATCCTGGCCAGCAGCACTTAGCGCGCCGCAGCCGGATTGTCGACCCGCGCCGTACGCAATCTGGCAAGGCGAGACCGGGCCGCGACAACAAGGCGCGGGCGCGCTCCTATCAAATTTTCGTTTTTTTCAGCGGGAAAGCAAAAATTTGAGCGAAGAAGCACCGCTCATTTTTCGGGGCCGTCGGGACGGGGCACAGATTATGCGTCGATTTTTTCACCGTGAAGGCGCTCGCGGGGCATGATCGAGGACGCCGCCACGCCAACCAACGAACTGCCGGAGCACCTCGACGCGGCGCTAAAGCGGCTCGCCGCCGCGCTGGGCCGTCTCGACGCGGCCAGCGCGCGGCGGGCCAAGGCGGACGCCCTGCGCGCCAATCTCGAGGACGAGCTTGCGGTGATGCAAGACGACCGCGCAAGGCTCGCGGTCGAGCTCGACGGCGCCATCGCGCGCGCGAAGTCGCTGGAATTGGCGATCGACGAAGTTGCCCGCAGGCTGAACGGCGCGAGCGCGGAAATAAAGGCGGTTCTCGCCGAGGCCGCCGCCCGCGACGGTGTGGAAATTCCTATTTTAAAGCTTGATAGGTAACACCGAAGCCGCACTCATTTCAATAAGGGGTACTGTAAAGTTGTTGACACCTGCACCAATCCGGATCGACGCTTGTCCTTGAAATTATTGCTGTTCGGCCCCGGCCTCAAAGAGTCTTATCGCGTGCCGCGCCTCGAAGCTGTTGATCCGGGACATGGTGCTATAGAAAATGTTGTAGGTTACGAGGCCCCTGCAATGGATCTCAAAAGCATCAATATGAAAAGTCGCACCATTCAGACCGGCGATCTTGTCGAGATCGCCATCGAGCGCCATCTCGAGAAGACCCTCATAGCCTCCGTCATCTCGGCCTCGCGCACGTCCTGCACACGCCCCGGAACAGCCCCTTGAGCCCCTCCTTGAGCCCCTCCCGGCCCGCCAATGGCGCCTCTTTCGCTAGCTTTACGGCATTTCGATCTTCTGCCTTGGTCATGGTGGTCTTCTCCTTTGGAGCGGTAGCCGCCACAACCGCCGGACTTGACCCATGACCGCCGGGCCTCAAAAGCCCGGCTCAAGATTTTTCTGAACCTTCGACACACTACCCAGTGTTGCCGAAAAGACCACCGCGCGCCTTGGCCTATCCCAGCCGAAACGTTCGCGCGAGCCACCACGCCGTCACCCGATCATGCCAAGGGACGCGGCTGCCCCGGCCGTGAAAGCCGAGATGTCCGCCACGTTTGGTCAGCACCGCCTCGATCATCGGCAGGCGCGGCCAATCAATCGCGGTGTAGCATGCCGCCGGAATCCAAGGGTCGTCCAGCGCGTGGAGGATCAGAGTTGGCCGCGATATACCGGCAAGGAAATGCATGGCGGCATTGCTTTCGTAATAGTCCGGGGCATCCCGGTAGCCGAAGCGCGGCGCGATGAAGCGGTCGTCGAATTCATAGACGTTCTTGGCGCCGGCGATGGCGGCCCGCTCGGAGGCGCTAACCGCCGCGCCCGGCGCCAGCGCCTCGTGTTTCATCGCAGTGAGCATATAGCGGTGATAGACGAAGTTGCGCCGGGCCATCATCCGGGCACAGGTCGCCGCGAGGTCAATCGGAGCGGACACCACGACAGCGGCCAGCACCGGCAGGCCATGGTCGCGTTCGCCCATGAATTTCAACACGAGATTGCCGCCGAGCGAATGGCCAAGCAGGACGATCCCATACCGGGCAAATTCAGGGGCAAGTCCCTGCAAGGCGTCCGCCAGATCCTCGGTCCGCCCGGCATGGTAATGCCCGGCCGCGGTCGAAAGCGATGGGCCCGCTCCACGCAGGTTTAGGCGCAAGACCGGCCAGCCTTGGCCGACCAGATGCCTCGTGCTCGCCACTACGTTCCCGCTCGCCTCGGAGCCCGCGAGGCCATGCACGAGCACGACGAGCGGCCTAGCAATGAGGCCTGCCTGCCGGTCGAGCCGCGCCGCCAGCCGCTCGCCATCGGGCAGCCGCAGCAGCAGGCGCTCGCCGCCAGACAACTCCGGCGCGGTGCCGCGCAGGAAGCTGCGCAGAGTTTGCAGGTCGCCCCCAAACCACGGCGCCCGTTCCCGGAACGGCGGAAACGTCCCGGCCGTGTCATCTTGCACGGGCGGCGCTGCCCACTTTGGCGACAAGCCGATTGGCGTTGGCGAGCGCGGGCCCATCAAATTGGAAATCTTCCGGTATTGCAACGAGCGCCTGGGTGGTGTCCTTGCCGGAAATTACATTCGAAGATACCGAATCCTACCGATTGAAACAAAATTGATGCCTCTCTAGCCTCGGGCTCCGAGGGGAGGCGCGTCTCAGCCCTTGGACCGGCCAAAGCCGGGATCACGAAACCAATTAACGATCGGATAGCGCCGGTCGCGGCCAAAATTCTTTTTTGTCACCTTGACGCCAGGGGCCGACTGGCGCCGCTTGTACTCGGCGAGATAAAGAAGCCTCTCGATTTTTTTCACGGTTTCGAGATCGTGGCCTTCGGCCACGACATCGGCAACCCGCATTTCTTTCTCGACAAGCCCTTCGAGAATCGCGTCCAGCACCTCATAGGGCGGCAGCGAGTCTTGATCCTTTTGATTTTCCCGCAATTCCGCGGACGGCGGTTTGGTCAGGATATTTTGGGCGATCACCTCGCCGCCTGGCCCGAGCGCGCCCTTGGGCTTCCAGCGGTTGCGCAATTCCGCAAGGCGAAAAACCTCCATCTTGTAGAGGTCCTTGATCGGATTGAACCCGCCATTCATGTCGCCATAGATCGTCGCGTAACCAACCGACATTTCCGACTTGTTGCCGGTTGTCACGAGCATCGGACCAAACTTGTTGGAGACCGACATCAGCACGGTTCCACGCGCACGGCTCTGGATATTTTCCTCCGCGGCGCCAGCGGGCATGCCTTTAAAGATTGGGGCAAGGACCGTTTCAAAACCTTCAACCGCGGGCGCGACCGGCAAGATGTCGTAGCGAACGCCAAGCGCGCGCGCACACTGCCCGGCATCGTTTAAGGATTCATTCGAGGTGAAGCGGTAAGGCAGCATGATGCAATGGACGCGCTCGGGGCCGAGAGCGTCAACCGCCATCGCCGCGCAAAGCGCCGAATCGATTCCCCCCGAGAGCCCCATGACAACACCAGGAAAGCCATTCTTGTTCACATAATCGCGAAGGCCGAGAATGCAGGCGGCGTAATCGGCTTTATCGCCCTCCTCGATGTCAGAGCGCGGTCCCTCGACACAGACAAAACCTTTTGGTCCACGCTCCCAAACCGTCCTCGCGACCACGGCCGCAAAAGCAGGAAGCTGAAACGCGCGGGACAGATCGCCGTTAAGGCCGAAGGACGCGCCATCGAAGACAAGCTCGTCCTGGCCGCCGCACTGATTGAGATAGACGAGCGGCAATTTGCTCTCGGCAACCCGCGCTACGGCGACCGAAAGCCGCTCGTCCGTCTTGCCCCGCCAATAAGGCGAGCCGTTTGGCACAAGGAGAATTTCGCCGCCTGTCTCACTGATGCATTCGACCGGGTCCGGCCCCCAAATATCCTCGCAGATGGGAACGCCGATCCGCACGCCCTTGAAGGAGACAGGCCCCGGCATCGGTCCACGCTGGAACACGCGCTTCTCGTCGAACACCCCATAATTCGGCAAATCGGCCTTAAAGCGGATCGCCTCGATGCGGCCTTTGTCGAGGAGGGCATAGGCGTTGTAGCAATGCCCATTTTCTCGCCACGGCAGGCCAACCAGAATCGCCGGTCCGCCGTCGCCGGTCGGTGCCGCGATCTCCTCGCAGGCGGCGCGGCAAGCCTCGACAAATGCCGGCTTCAAGACGAGGTCCTCGGGCGGATAGCCCGCGATGAAGAGTTCGGAAAACATCACGAGATCGGCGCTAAAGCCTGCCGCCTCGGCACGGGCGGCGCGTATGCGCGAGACATTGCCAGCTATGTCGCCGACCGTGCAATCGATCTGCGCAAGGCCAATAACGAGACGAGTCGCGGCGGCATTCTGGCTCGTCGTCATAAAGCGACCTCGTGCCGCGCGCCCCGTCCGCCGTCAGGCTTCACTCCGCGGCATCGGCGCGGCCGCGTTCGACACGTTCCGCCTTCAAGAGTTCGGCGACGAGAAAGGCCACTTCGATCGCCTGCTCGGCATTGAGCCTTGGATCGCAATATGTATGGTAACGGTCACGCAGGTCCGCCTCCGAGATGGCCCGCGCGCCGCCGGTGCATTCGGTGACATTCTTTCCGGTCATTTCGAGATGGACGCCGCCGGCGTAAGTGCCCTCCGCCCGGTGGATCGAAAAAAACGTGCGGATCTCGTTCACGATCTTGTCGAATGGCCGCGTTTTGTAGCCGCCCGCCGCCTTGACCGTATTGCCGTGCATCGGATCGCAGGACCAAACGACGCCGCGCCCTTCCCTTTTCACGGCGCGGATTAGGCCCAGCAGGCGATCCGCCGCCTTTTCGGCGCCAAACCGGCAAATCAAGGTGAGACGGCCGGGTTCGTTCGCCGGATTGAGAATGTCGATGAGCCGTAGCAACTCGTCTTGCGAAAGCGTGGGGCCGCATTTGAGCCCGAGAGGGTTTTTGACCCCGCGCGCATATTCCACATGCGCATGGCCTGGTTGGCGGGTGCGGTCGCCGATCCACAGCATATGGCCCGAAGTCGCATAATGATCGCCGGTCGTCGAATCGACGCGGGTCAGCGCTTCCTCGAAGCCCAGCAGCAAAGCCTCGTGCGAGGTATAAAAATCGGTCTGGCGCAATTCCTGATGCGCCTCGGGATCAAGCCCAATCGCGCGCATAAACCCGAGCGTCTCGGTGATCCGGTCCGCGAGTTCCTGGTAGCGGGCGGACTGTGGGCTATCCTTGATGAAGCCGAGCATCCAGCCATGCGCGTTTTCTAGATTGGCATAGCCGCCCGTGGCAAAAGCGCGAAGCAGGTTTAGGGTTGCCGCCGACTGCCGGTAAGCCATCAGCTGGCGCGCGGCGTCGGGTTCGCGCGCGCGCGCGTCAAATGCGATGTCGTTCACGATGTCGCCGCGGTAGCTCGGCAGCTCAACTCCGCCAATCCCTTCGGTTGGCTCCGAGCGCGGCTTGGCGAACTGGCCGGCGACGCGGCCGAGCTTCACCACCGGCAGGGCGGCGGCAAAGGTCGTCACCACGGCCATTTGCAGAAACACCCGGAAAAAATCCCGGATATTGTCGGCGGCGTGTTCGGCAAAACTCTCGGCGCAGTCGCCGCCTTGCAAAAGGAAAGCTTCGCCCGCGGCGACCTTGCCCAGCATACGCTTCAGCTTGCGCGCCTCGCCCGCGAAGACCAGCGGCGGAAAGCCCGCGAGCTGCCGCTCGACCTCGGCCAGCGCCGCCTGGTCGGCATAATCTGGCACTTGCTCGATCGGCTTGCCTCTCCAACTGGCGGGCGACCAGCACTCCATGGGCATGTCCTCGCACTCCTCGGGCGGCGCCCCAAACCTTGCGAATTCGAAAATGCCTTATATAGAGGATTTTGCAAATGGAACATGCGCGACAAAAGCTCGTCGCCATCCACGGACCCGTTGCCGGAGGTCAGCCACATGTAAGGTTTGGCGACTATCCAGACGGGATGTCCGAGCCGCGGCCGCTTAGGTTTGCGCACGAATCTGCTTCAGGATCAGGGAAATCATGGCTATCGCCACTGTCGTGCAGCGAGGATCCGTGATCTACGTCTATGATGAGAAAGGCCACACGATCTTTGTCAAGGGGATTGGTTCGGGACCTAATAACGGGTTGAAGGGTTATACAAATACGACCGTAACTATTCAGCTCGGTAGTGTTGTTCAAACAATTGACGAGAAGGGTCGCACGCTTTTCGTGACTTCCGTAGGGAAGTAAATGGCGCCGGACTCTAGCCACAGGTGGACGAAAGTTAGGGACAAGTCACCAGCTCATTGTCTTGTTCATGTTCCAGAGGCCTGCTCTATTTGACACGTACGGAGATGAACGAATAAACCCAGTACATGGGCTTATCCTCTACCTTCTTGTTGCCCTGAATCTGAATATGGAGACAGCCATCTCGGGCGTCATATTTCCAAAATTTATATCCCCGATCGGAATCGAGCACGATGCCATTCCAATCGCGGCCCGGGAGTGGGGGGATGTCCATCTCATTTTGTAGGTGGTTTTTGCCGACGAGGACGACACAATGTGTGATTTCGTCCACTTCATCTTCTATAACGCAAGCGACTCCGAGGGCATTATCAGCCGAATTAACGAAAGGCTTTTCAGCGCCTATTCGAAACCAGCATTTGTATTGCTCAGGATCTCCGACGTAAATAGATTCGTCTTCTTCGATTGTTACTTGGGCGTTGATTTTGAAATATGAGAGCGCCTGAGACAAAGCGTCTTTTAGCCTCGGTGCGTCTAAGCCTTCGCCGCCCCCGAAGGGCCCTTTGGGGAAAAAGCCGTTCAAAGTGCCTGCCCCAATTAACCCGTTGAATGCCTCGAATTTGTTTGCGCCAAGAAAATCGCCATCCCTCTCGAAATCTGGATTGTTCCTAAGGTACGATAAGTCTTTCTTGAGATACAAAAAGTTGATCAGGTTCGCGATTGCATAGAAGCCACAATAGCAGTCGAGCCCGCCCTGATGATAGACACGCAGGCCACCCATCCAGTGCGAACCATAGGCGCTGTATTTATAAGCCATATTTGCTACCATTGCAGGGTTAAAGCCAAAGGAAAATCCCCAGCTTTGCCAGGGTAGGCTGAAACTGTCAGACGCTCTGAACGCATATCTCGACAATCATCGGGAAAGGTTCGAGTCACGCAAAGCCTGATACCAGAAGCTTTCGCCAGCATGGCTCCTGGACACACCGGTTAATATTGCTCCTCATTCACTTGCTCGCCACGATCGGGTCGCCCCTCGAAAAAAGGCCAAAGATAACGGCGATGCTATCCCTCATCAAGCGGGCCGGAGTCTGGGCCTTCCGGGCCAGGGATTTCCCGCGCAAACCGCGCGGTGCGCGTGCGCATGGTGACGAGTTCTTCCGCCGAGGTCGGATGCAGCGCCATGGTCGCGTCGAAATCGGCCTTTTTGGCGCCCGTTTTGACGGCAATTCCCAAAATTTGCGCCATCTCGCTCGCGTCTTCGCCAAGGATATGCACGCCGAGGACGCGGTCTGTCGCGCCATCGGCGACAATCTTCATTAAGGTTTTCTCCGCCCGCCCGGAGAGCGCCGCCTTCAAGGGGCGGAAATTCGCAAGATAAATATCTACGCAATCAAAGCTCGCCCGCGCATCCACCTCGGTCAGGCCGACTGTACCAAGCTCCGGCGTCGAGAAGACAGCGGTCGGAATGTTGCTATGCACGACGGCCTCTGGCCTGCCGCCGAAAACCGTCTCGGCGAAGGCGTGCCCCTCGCGAATGGCCACAGGCGTCAGGGCGACCCTGTTGGTGACATCGCCGACCGCATAGATCGACTCGACATTCGTCTTCGAAAAAGCATCGACCTTCACCGCCCCTAGGCTATCCGTTTCGACGCCAGCCTTCTCCAAACCAAGTTCCGACGTGTTTGGCCTGCGGCCGGTCGCGATCATCACCTGATCGACGTCGAGCCGCCCGCCCTTCGTCAAAGTCACGCGGTAGCCCATTGGCGTCTTTTCGATGCGCGTGAGCAGCACGCCGAAGTTGAGTTTGACGCCGGCGCCAGCGAGCCCCTCGCGCACGCCGATGCGCATGTCGCCGTCGAAACCGCGCAACACATTTTCGCCCCGCGCGGCAAGCGACACCTCGGTGCCCAGCCGCGCGAAAATCGAGGCGAATTCGACCGCGATATAGCCGCCTCCGGCGATTAGCATGCGCTTTGGCAATTCCGGCAGATCAAACACCTCGTTCGAGGTGATCGCATATTCGCGCCCCGGAATATCGGGTTCGAGAACCGGCGCGGCTCCGGTACTGATCAGGATAAATCTCGCGCTCACCTTGCGGCCACTGGCGAGAAGACGCACGCTATGAGCATCCTCGATTGCCGCGCGGCCGTCTTCGACGGCGACGCCTGCTTTGGCGAGATTGTCGCGATAGATCGCGGAAAGACGAGAGATTTCCTTTTCCTTCGCGGCGACAAGTTTTTGCCAGTCGAAGGAAGTTTTGGCAACCGTCCAGCCATACCCCGCGGCGTCGGCGAAATGATCCTTGTACCGGCTGGCATAGACCATGAGCTTTTTCGGCACGCAGCCGCGGATCACGCAAGTTCCGCCGATGCGGAATTCCTCTGCGATCATGACCTTGGCGCCATGCGCCGACGCGACCCTCGCGGCGCGCACGCCGCCAGATCCCGCGCCGATCACGAAGAGATCGACATCGTAACCGGCCATTCGATACGCTCCACAAGACTGCCCGGCCGCGCAATCGTCGGCCGGTACGCCGCCTCATTAAACCTCAACGAAATAAGATATGGAAGCGGGACCGGCGAAGGCGAAAAGGTCTTCCGGGCCCGCGCCGGCGGACGACCGCTCACCGCAATCCAAAAACTTCGACCTGTCGGGGACGGGCCCGCCGCAAAATACTCACGCATGGAAGATGCAAGCGCATTAGAAACAGCGAAATCTCCGCACCAGTTCCGACACAGGCTCGCCATATTTGTCACTTTATTTGGTGAATGATAGCGGCCGCAATGGTTGACGAGTCGTCAATGAGGGGAAGGTTCAAGAGCGCGTTACGAGCCGTTAACCGTTAGCGGCAAGAGTTCGCAAAATCCTATCTATGTTCGCGTCAATACCGGTGCGCTCGCGTCAACATCGATGTGCGGCACCTCACCTGCCAAGGCCAGTTCCGTCCAGCCAGAACCGCGAGATTTCAGTTGCGAGAATCGCCCCGCCGCCCGGCTCCCGTCAAATATGCTTGTCGCGTTGCCGCAACCGGAGTCGCGGTGCTCTTGGCGAGCATCGGCGTTCCTTCCTCGACCGAGACGGCGGCCGCCAACGGCGACACCCGCACGTTGAATCTCTATCATTCCCATACTGGCGAATCGATCCAGGCGACCTTCCGCGTCAACGGCTCCTATGATCCGGCGGTTCTCGAAAAGCTCAATTGGTTCCTGCGCGATTGGCGCAATAACGATCGCACCCGGATGGACCCGCGCCTGTTCGACGTGATCTGGGAGGCCTACCGGACCGCTGGAGCAACCCAGCCGATCGTGATCGTTTCGGCCTACCGCTCGCCGGCTACCAACGCGATGCTGCGCCGCCGCTCGCACGGCGTCGCCGAGCACTCGCAGCATATCCTCGGCAGAGCGATGGATACGACCATGCCCGGCATGCCGATGGAAAGAATTCGCGAAATCGGCATGCGTCTGCAACGCGGCGGCGTCGGTTGGTATCCAAGCTCGAACTTCGTCCATCTCGACGTCGGCAGCGTGAGGGCATGGCCGCGGATGAGCTACGATCAGCTCGTGCGTCTGTTCCCGGACGGCAAGACCGTCCATCTCGCCGCGGATGGGCGCATGCTTGGCCGCTATCAGGAAGCCCGCGCCGAAATCGCTTCGCGCGGGGGCGTGATGTCCGATGTGCCGCAGGCGATGCCATCGCGAGGATTGTTCGCCTGGCTGTTTGGCAAACACGATGAAGAGGAAGAAGCCGATGCGGCCCAGCAGCCGGCTAGCCGGCCCGCGCGCGGGCACCACGGTGGAACCGAGGTTGCCGCGCTTCGCATGAATGGCGAAAGCCCCGCCGGCGCGGCGCCCGTGAATGCAAGCGTGCCCGCCGATCGCGGCAACGCGCGGGCGCTAACCGTCGCGACAACCTCGTCGCCAGGCAAAAACTCGCCTCAAAACGAGCCAAGCCCGGGACAAGAGGACCGGACACGCGTCGCGGATTTGGGCTCCCCCGCAAGCTTGCGCGGCAACCGCGTGGCAAACGAGCAAGGCCACGACGAGCGACAACAGCGGGACGCGGCGGAGATCCTGAACGAGAAGATTGACAAACGCGCCGTCTCCGCGACATCAGCGCCCCTTCCGCCTCCCCGTCCAGCGCAACCCGGCGACGTTGCGGTCGCCTTCGCCGATGTGCCAACGCCACCCGCTCGGCCGGCCTCGCTCATCCGCGTGGCCGCGCTCGCGGCCGATCAGACTCACGGCGAAGGCGGTGCGCAGGCTTCGAAGAGCATCCCCAAGAACGAAGCGATGAGTGACGCCGCCGCGTCAACCGCAAATTCGCCCTTGGCACGCGCGGCAAGTCTCCCGGTTGTGATTACGCAAGGGCCCAAGAATCCGGCCGGCGTGCCAAAGCAAGTGCTTGCATTCGCATCGGATACACCGGTGGAAGATCCGCGCGGAGCGGTGCCGAGCAAGACGCCGGGCGACACCATGAGCGGACCGGCCACGCCGTCGTCCGTCGCCGTGGCGCACCTCGACCGGGCGATGCTTCGCGGTCTTGCCGGCAATATTCCGACCGCGAGTTTCCCGGCGCAGCCCATTCTTGGACAATCCCTGACTGGCCTGCGGCGGGCGGCGCGCACCATTCCCGATGCGCTTTCGAACCGGCCTTCGGTGGATTATGTCGCGGCCTTCAAGACCACGCCAAGCGATCTCGACCCCGGCCATTTCACAGGGGCGGCAACCAAGCCCCTCGCGCTCGCGCAAGGCTTTGTCCGCGTCACCGGAAGCGCGGCGCCGCTTCGCCGAAATTAAGCCTGGACATTTTCGCCGCGACTGCTTCCGCGCCATACGCGGCGCTCCCAAGACCCTAGAGCACGCGCTGACCGCGTTAGCTGGAACGCGGGCCATGGGCCGTCACGTTGCGCTCGTGGCGGGCGCTCTCTCTCTCAATTATCCAAGAAACTCCGCAGCTTGCGCGAGCGTGAAGGATGCTTCAGCTTGCGGAGCGCCTTGGCTTCGATCTGGCGAATGCGCTCGCGCGTCACCGAGAATTGCTGGCCGACTTCTTCCAGCGTATGATCGGTGTTCATGCCGATCCCGAAGCGCATGCGCAACACGCGCTCCTCGCGCGGCGTCAAGGAGGCGAGCACGCGCGTTGTCGTCTCGCGAAGATTCGATTGGATCGCGGCGTCGATCGGCAAAATCGCATTCTTGTCCTCGATGAAATCGCCAAGATGGGAATCCTCCTCGTCGCCGATCGGGGTTTCGAGCGAGACGGGCTCCTTGGCGATCTTCAAGACCTTGCGCACCTTTTCGAGCGGCATCGCGAGTTTTTCCGCGAGTTCCTCGGGCGTCGGTTCGCGGCCGATCTCATGCAGCATCTGGCGCGAGGTCCGCACGATCTTGTTGATCGTCTCGATCATATGCACCGGGATGCGGATCGTGCGCGCCTGATCGGCGATCGAACGGGTGATGGCCTGTCTTATCCACCAGGTCGCATAGGTCGAGAATTTGTAGCCGCGCCTGTATTCAAATTTGTCGACGGCCTTCATCAGGCCAATATTGCCCTCTTGGATCAAATCCAAGAATTGCAAGCCGCGATTGGTGTATTTCTTGGCGATCGAAATCACGAGGCGGAGGTTCGCCTCGACCATCTCCTTCTTGGCTTGACGCGCCTCTCGCTCGCCCTTTTGAACCAGATGGACGATTCGGCGAAATTCCTGAATCTCGAGACCCGTCTCGGTCGCGAGCCCGTGAATTTCCGAAAGCAGCTCCTTGATCTGCTCCTTCGCGCGAGCAACGAAATCCTTCCAGCCGCGGCCGCCGAGTTTCGACACCCGCAAAAGCCATTTCGGGTCGAGCTCGGAATTCTGATAATTCTTGCGAAAATCCTCGCGCCTGACACCCGAGCCTTCGGCCAGCCGCAGCAGCCTTGTCTCAAGCCCAATCAAGCGCTTGTTGATGTCGTAAAGCTGATCGACCAGCGCCTCGATCCGGTTCGGATTGAGCGAGAGCGATTTGACGTAGGTGATGATTTCCTTCTTCAGCGTTTTGTATTTGCGCTCCTGGGACGGAGTTAGGCTTTCGTTCCTCAGCTTATTGACGACGTTTTGATCCTGCAGACGCCTGAGCTTCTTATAGGCGCTGGCAATCCTCTCGAACGTTTCGAGAACCTTGGGCTTGAGTTCAGCCTCCATCGCCGTCAAGGAGACTGAGTTGTCCATGTCGTCTTCCTCGTCGAAGGCCTCTTCGGGAATTGGCGCATCGACGCCGCCGTCCTCGCTTGCCGGCTGCAGCCGCGCCGGCGGGTCGAGCGGTGCGATCGCCGGCGCCTGTTGCGCGGCCAGCGCTTCGGCGGCTCCCGGCGCCGTCATGTCGATCTTGGGGGTGTTCTTGCCGTCGGGACCCGCATAAGTCGCTTCGAGATCGATGATGTCGCGCAACAGAACCTTGCTATCGTTCACTTCGTCGCGCCAAATAATGATTGCCTGAAAGGTGAGCGGGCTTTCGCAAAGTCCTGCGATCATCGCCTCGCGGCCAGCCTCGATGCGCTTGGCGATGGCGATTTCGCCCTCGCGCGACAAGAGCTCGACCGAGCCCATTTCGCGCAGATACATCCTGACCGGATCGTCGGTGCGATCGGCGGGTTCGGACGAACGCGTGGTGACCTGCTTCGCCTGCACGGCGTCGATCAGGTCGCCGCCCTCCGCCTCTTCTTCCTCGGCGGATTCCTCGGGCGATGCGTCGTCGTGTTCCTCATTCTCGATGACGTTGATGCCCATCTCGCTCAACATCGCCAAAGTGTCTTCGATTTGCTCGGAATTGACCTCCTCGGACGGAAGCACGGCATTCAATTCCGCGTAAGTAACAAAGCCCCGCTTCTTGGCGAGCTTGATCATCCGCTTGACTGCGGCATCGGTGAGATCGAGCAGGGGGCCGTCGGCGACTTCGACCGCGCCACGTTCCGCGGCGGGATTCGCACTGTCCTTTTTCGCCATCAAAGGCCTCCAAATTCGAGGAAAATTACGGCAGACGTTTGCTTGCGCGGAAGCGTTCTTGAACCGAGGCTCGGTCCGTCCTGGACGCGGTGCCGCGTCGACCGAAGGCGGCGCGCCGCGGCACCTGAAAAAGCGCGGATGCGCGGGCAAAGGCTCTCTTCAACTTTGTGTCCGCGCAGCGTGGATCAATCGTTCATCCTGCACAATTCAATCCCGGCGCCGCCTCTGGTTCCAGGCATGGGGACCGGCCGCCAAAGCAACGTCCCGCTCCTCCGGCCCGCTCATAAGGTTCCGCTCGGGCGCCCGGATTGCGCGCCAAAGCCTTCCACCGCGGCTTCAATCCCGCCGGGTGCCGACAATTGCGCCTGAATGTCCTTGAGACGGTCGAGATTGGCCTCGCCGGAGTCATTACCTAGAGCCAATTCAGCCAAATACAACTCCCTATGTAGCGCCTTGGCCCGGCGGTGCAAGCTCAAGGGCTGCTTCAAAACTTCGCCGGCGCCGGCGCCGGCGGCTCCGATGTTACCGACTTCAGCCCTTTCTCCGACACCGCACTGCGAAAAAGGGGTCCCCGGCGGGCCATTCACAGGGTTCCGCTAGTGCGCCCCGACAAAGCGCCGAAGCCTTCCACAGTGGCCGCGGTCCCACCGAGCGTAAGCAATTGCTCCTGAATTTTTTTTAACCGCGTGAGATTCTCCTCACTTAGATCCGCGCCTAAAGCGAGTTCAGCCGAATGCAATTCTCTTTGCAGCGCGCGCTTGCGATGCGCGGCCAAGGCTTGTTTCAAAACTTCCTCGGCGTCAGCCTCGGCGGCTTGGGTCTCGACATACCAGTGCGAGCCATGCGCCGCCTCGGCATCGAGCTTTTGCAGCACCGGCCCAAAACCTTGCGCCTCAACTGCCGCGCGAAGGCCAAGGGCGTTCATGTTTGGCTCGCCAAGAGTTTGCCCGGGAGGGGTAAGAGCCGCCCAGTACGCAACAAGGGTGTCGCGTAACACTCTAGCTTCTGCGCGCGAAAACTCAATCTCTGCCAGTTCCTCGATATGCTGCCCGATTAAGCCGGTATGATTGAGAAGAAGCAGTAAAATCAGCCCATCGCTCAGTGGACGGTTAGGCTTTCCGAGACGAAGAAGTGGCGATGCAGCAAGGCTTGTGCTGACTACCGGCGGCGACGTTAAATTCGTTTTGGACTCGAAATTGGCTTTGGGATCGCCCGCCCATGCTTTCTTAGGCGCTTTCGCACTAGCGGCGTAGCCGCGTCGAAAAAATTGAAAGAATCGCTCCTTGAAGTCTATTTGATACTGGCGGCGCAGCGCCTCGTCCTTGATCTCGCGGGCGATCTCACGAAGCCGCCGCTCGAGCCCGGCGCGGCGTTCCGGCGTGGCGAAAATCTTGGTTTCGGTTTCCCGCTTCCAAATCATGTTGGAGAGCGGCAGCACCCGCGAAAGCACCCGCAAAACCACCTCGCGCCCGCCGGAACGGACGAGATCGTCAGGGTCCTCCCCCTCGGGCAAAAGCGCGAAGGCGAGCGAGCGGCCGGGCCCGATCAAGGGCAGCGCCATGTCGATCGCCCGGTACGCCGCCGCGCGTCCGGCCCTATCGCCGTCGAAGCAAAGGATCGGCTCCTCCGCCATTTTCCACAAAAGCTCGCATTGATCTGGCGTCAAGGCGGTCCCGAGCGGCGCCACCGCGGCGTCGAAACCCGCCGATGCCATCGCGATAACATCGACATAGCCCTCAACGACAATGAGTTGCGCGCCCGCATGCGCGGCCTTTCGCGCTTGATGGTGATTGTAAAGGATGGCGCCTTTATGGAAGAGCGCGGTCTCCGGCGAATTCAGATATTTCGGCTGGGCCTCCATGGCGAGGGCGCGGCCGCCAAATGCGATCACCCGGCCCGAAGAATCGTGGATCGGAAACATGATTCGATCGCGAAAACGATCGTAAGCGACCGCGACGTCCTCGCCATGGATCAAAAGCCCGGCCTCGATCATCATTGAAACCGGGATTCCCGCGCCGGCGAGATGGTCGCGCAAGGAGTATTTTTCAGGCAAGGCGTAGCCCAAGCCAAACCGGCCTTGCAGCTCGGCGTCGAGGCCCCGGCCGGCAACGTACGCGCGGGCCGCCCCTCCCTCTCGGCCGGCAAGCCGCGCGGAAAAATAGGCCGCCGCGCGCGCCAGCACCTCATGCAGGTTTTTCCGCGCACTTTCCTCTGCCTCGGCCGCGGGCGAGGCTTGCGGCAGGGCAAGCCCGGCGTCCTTTGCGAGACGCTCGACCGCGTCGGGGAACGAAAGCCCTTCGGTCTCCATCAAGAAATCGAAAATATTGCCGTTTTTGCCGGCAGAAAAGTCAAACCAGGCCATTTTCTGGTCGTTGACAAAGAAAGACGGCGTTTTTTCCGAGTTGAAAGGCGAAAGCCCCTTCCATTCGCGCCCCGCCCGCACCAACTTTACGCGCCCGCGCACGACCTCCGAGACCGGAAGCCTGGCTTTAATCTCATCGAGAAAGGACGGCGGAAATCGCATGGCGGTGCCCAGGGGTTAAATGCCCGGATTCGCCACGCCTCGTAAAGACCTATCGCGCTTGTCCCCCCTTTTTCACAGGCGGGCTTGCCGTCATCTGCGGTGAAGTCTCTCATTTTCCATGAGATGAGCCTGCCAATCGTGACGTTCGAGCTCTGGATCGAAGTGTTCTTCTTGCGGAAGCCCGACGCAAAGCTAGGCGATGAGCTTCCATTCCGGCGGAATTTTAAGCGCGCGGCAAACGTCCTTTGGGTCGAGGATCGATACCCATCCAACGCCAAGATTCTTCGCACGCGCACAAAGCCAAAATGAGTGGATCGCCGCGACCACTGAATAATCCAAGGCCTCGGGCATGGTTTTCGGCCGAGACCAAAACCCGCGTCCGTCGCATGGTCGCAGAACACCGCCAGATGCACCGGCGCCTCGCGCAGCCCGGATAATTTGAGCCTGGCATAGAGCGCGGTGCGTTCGCCTTCGTAGGAGGCCAGCGCCGACGCGTTGCACGCACTAAAATTGGCGATCACCGCCTCCCGCGCGGAACGCGTTTCGACGCTCACGAAACGCCACGGCTGGCTGCTGCCAACCAAAGGCGCGAGACGGGCGATGCCCGCGTCAAGTCCCGCGGCATCCCGGCTCACGCTGAACACGTCTTGGCCCGGGCGCACCGCGATGTCGAGCGGAGCACGCCGGATGCCCCCGGCGGGCGGAGAGTTGTCCTTCGAAACGTCGATTCCTACAACGATGGTGTCCATCTTCACCCTTCCTTGCGCAACCGGGCTCACCGAATGTCGGTTTCGGCGGCCCAAGCGACTGTTCGGCTTCGATGGCCCTTCGGCGAGCTCAGCAGGCGGACGGAGGCCCACGCTGAGGAACGGGCTTCGGAGCCCACGGATGAGCCGGTCTCCCGTCCGCCACCGCTGGCGCTACTCTGGCACAACCGGCATTCTCCAAGTTACAAGGATGCGGGCTGAGGTTCTGTGTGATCTTTTGAGACAGACTCTGGCGCGGGACGCAGGGCATCGATCGCTGATTAATAATACCTCACTAGGCAACCGCGAATCGAAGCATATAAAATAATCTATAAGCCGAAAATTAAATAGTTACGCCTTGTCTCGCGTCATATTGCCTGTTCGATAGACTCGTCTTCATTCTTGCATTCCGGTCTTAACCTTCAACTGTTCTCTTCCACGTTGCAAAGTCAGCTTGGAGCGCACAGTGGAGACGATCGACACCTTGATTATCGGCGCCGGTCCAGCCGGGCTGACCACCGCCTATCGTCTCGCCAAGGCCGGCCATGGCGTCGTCGTGATCGAGCAAGACAAGCATTATGTCGGCGGAATCAGCCGGACCGTCTCCTACAAGGATTTCCTATTCGATATCGGAGGCCACCGCTTTTTTTCGAAGTCGCGCGAGGTGGTGGCGCTCTGGAACGAGATCCTTCCGTACGATTTTCTCGATCGCCCCCGCCTGTCGCGCATTTATTACGCGGGCAAGTTCTACGCCTATCCGCTGAAGGCCTTCGAGGCTTTGCGCAACCTGGGGCTTGCCCAGAGCATCTCCTGCCTTGCCTCCTATACCGTTGCCCGCGCGTTTCCAATCCGCGATCCCAAGACCTTCCATCAATGGATGCGCAATGAATTCGGCGAGCGGCTTTTTTCGATCTTCTTCAAGACCTATACCGAAAAGGTTTGGGGCATGGATTGCGATGAGATTTCGGCCGATTGGGCGGCCCAGCGAATCAAGGGGCTCAATCTTTCGAAGGCGCTCATTGATGGCGTGAAGCGCTCGTTGGGACTTAAGCGGCGGGGTGGTGCCGGCGCGAAAACCCTGATCGAATCGTTTCGTTATCCGCGCCGGGGCCCCGGCATGATGTGGGAAGCCGCTGCGCGAAAAGTCCAAGAGTTCGGCGGCCGCATTGCCATGGATCGCAGATTCGAGAAGCTCAGATTCGATCCGGGGCGGAAAACTTGGACGGTCGAGACCATCGGCGGAAACGGAACAAGCGAGACCTTTCAAGCCCGCCATGTCGTCTCCTCGGCGCCGATCCCGGAACTCCTTTCCGCGCTCAGTCCCACGCCGCTCACTCTGTTCCATGCGCGGGCGCTCAAATACCGCGATTTTCTCACCGTTGTCCTGATCGGTCGGACGCAACGCGCCTGGCCCGACAACTGGATTTACATCCATGACCCAAGAGTCAAAGTCGGCCGGGTACAAAACTTCCGCTCTTGGTCGCCGGAGATGGTCCCGGATGCGACCTCGACATGCCTCGGGCTCGAATATTTTTGCTCGGAGGGCGATGGCCTTTGGAGCATGGACGATGCCCACCTGATCGCGCTCGCCAAACAGGAAATCGCCGCTATCGGCTTATTGCGCGGCGAGGAAGTCACCGACGCCTGCGTCGTGCGGCAGAAGAAAGCCTATCCGGTCTACGACGAAACCTATCTCGAAAATCTGCGGATGATCCGGTTCGAGCTTGCCAGCCGGTTTCCGGCCCTGCATCTCGTCGGCCGCAACGGCATGCACAAGTACAACAATCAGGACCATGCGATGATGACCGGCATGCTGACCGCCGCGAATATCTTGGCGGGCCAGACGCTCTATGACGTGTGGCAAGTCAACGAGGACGCCGAGTATGGCGAAGCCGGTATCTCCGGCGCGAAGGAGGCCCTCGCCAGCGCGCGTTTCGTGCCACAAAGAGTAGCGTGAGGCGGCGATGGCGATAACCGTGCGCCTGCGGCCGGCGTGGAGAACGCGCGCGGGTGGCATGTCCGCTACGCTCTTCCGGCTGCTGAAGACTCTTGTGGCTGGGGCGAAAAAATCCCGGGCGGCGATTCCAACAAAGGCAGGCCATCGGACGAAAGACTTTTCGCCAATTCCCCTGATAGCGTTTCTTGTCTTCGCCTTGGGCCGTCCCTATCGGGGCATTCTCCAAGACCCCCAGCTCTATATTGGGCGCGCGGTTGCCGATCTCGATCCATCCGGTGTCGGCCGCGATCTGATGTTCGTCCATGATGGCCAATTCGGCTTCAGCCTGTTCCGTTACGTGGCAAGGACGATGGTCGCGCTTTGGGGGCCTGCGATGACCGGGGAAGTGCTGGCGGTCGCTGCGGCGCTCGCCTGGTTTTTCGCGGCTCGCGCCCTCGCGCGGCAATTCGCGGGCGGCGGCGGGGTATGGGTGGTCGTGATCTTTGCCGTTCTGCTACCCAATGCTTATGGCGCGCCCTATCCGTTCGGATTTGCCGAACTCAAAGCCATTCCACGCCCGTTCGCCGAGGCTTTCGTGCTTGCCGGGCTCGCCGCTCTGGCGGCAAGACGCGACGTTGTTTGCGTTTGTTGTCTCGTCGCGGCGGCGCTTTTGCATCCGATCATGGCGCTCGCCGGGTTTGGCGTCTTGGTTGCCGTCCTCGGCTCGGAAGATAAACGCTGGTTTTGGGTTTGCGTCGGCGCCGGAACTCTTTCGATTTTGGGCGGCGCCCTCGGCCTGCCTCTGATCGACCGGCTTTTTACGGTGATCGATCCAAATTTGCAGAGCCTGAACGAGTCGCGCAACGCGTTCTTGTTTCCAAGCCTTTGGCCAATCGAATCGTTCGCCCCGCTGATCGTCCAGACGGCAACGATTGCGATTGCCGCCCACCTCCAACAGAACCGCGCCCGGCGGATTCTTGCGGCGATTATCGTGGTTGGCTTGGGCGGCATAGCAGTAGCCGCGATTTTTGGCGATTGGCTTTCGTCGCTCCTCGTCGTGCAAGTTCAGCCCTGGCGCACGGCGTGGCTGATGGCTGCCGCCGGGGCGATGGCCTTGGGCGTTTGCGCCGTCGAACTGGGGCAGCGCGGCCCAAGCGGACGCATGGTCTTGGCTCTTTTGGTGCTGTGCTGGTCGTTCAACACAGAGCTGGGCGTCGCTGGTCCCACCGCGATCCTGGCGCTTTCCCTCCATATCGGCGCGAAACGGTTCGCGCCCTTGCTCAAGCCCCAATATGTTGTTGGCACATGGATATTTACCGTTGTCGTCGTCACGATTTGGAACATCCGCCATTTTGCTTACCTTTGGGAATTTGCAGTGGCCGCGCCGGCGGGTTACGACAACATTAATTTCGTTTTCGTCAGACAGCTCGTCGCCTTTCCGGTTTGCGCCGCTGCCGTCTATTTTGCCATCGTCAAGCCGCGCATCGGTCCGCTTGCGCAAAATGGTTGCGCGATTGTTTTGCTTGCGGCGTTTTTTTGCCTTTGGGATCGCCGGCCGCCAGCCCTGCGCTTGATGGAGGCGAGCCGCGCGCCGCCGGACATCATGCGGCTGATCGATCAGCGCCACGGTGAAGTGCTCTGGATCGATGGACTGGCCGAGGCCTGGTTTATCCTTGGCCGGCCGCAATGGGCCTCGCCGCTGCAGGGCAATCCTACAATCTTTTCATCCGCGCTTGCCGCCGAATGGCGTAACCGGATGCAAGTTCTGATGGATTTGCGGCTCGCGGACCAAAAGAGCTTGGTGGCCATGAGTGCGCCCGCGAGCGCCGATCGGCCGCAACTGTCGCAAGAGGGCGTGCGGCGGCTCTGCGCGCGCGAGGATGCACCCGCTTGGATCATCGCGCCGCTCGAGCACGGCAAGGAACCCCCGACCGGAATTGAAATGAACCTATGGCGATTGCTCGAGCCGCAATTCCAATCGACCAAGGGCGACGGTCATTATATTTGGCAAAGGATCGACGCCTTCGGGGTAATCGCCTGCGCCGGCCGAGAGCCGGCCGGAACGCTCAAACAAAAATGATGCGGTCACCGCGAACGGCACAGCACGCCGCCGGGCTTTCCTTGAGCTCGGGCAAGCCGCGCACGAGCATGGGCGTCTAAAAAGAAGCCTTTGCCATAGCTTTCCAAGAAATATATGTTCGGCAGCGGCGAGGAAACTCTATGGAGCAAATGATGATGGGCCGTGCTCGATATGCGCTCATGGCGGGGATGATCGCCGCCGCATATGGAATCGCCGCGCCGGTTGCGCGGGCGGACGAGACTTGCCTCTCGCCGTATATGGTGGCGCTCATCAAGGGCCAAGAGGCATATCTGCATGTCTGGACGCTCGGCGAAAAAGGTCTCGGCGACGAGTCCGACAAGCTTGTCACCATTGACGCCGACCCCAAATCGAAAACCTATGGCAAGGTTGTGAGTAGCGTGTCGGTCGGCGGCCGCGGCGAAGCACATCACATGGGCTTCACCGACGACCGCAAATATCTCTGGGCCGGACGCCTCGACGACAGCAAGATTTTCATCTTCGACGTCGGCACCGATCCCTCGCATCCAAGGCTCGTGAACACGATTGCCGATTTTGCCGAAAAGACGGGTTTCGTCGGCCCGCACGTGTTTTATGCCATTCCGGGCCGCATGGTGATCGGCGCTCTGTCGAACAATAAGACCCGCGACGGCGTCACCGGCCTCGCGGTCTACAACAACAAAGGGGAGTTTCTCTCCGCCCACCCGATCCCGACCGGTAACGGCGGCGACGGCTATGGCTACGACCTCGCCATCAATCCAAAAAAGAACGTGTTTTTGACATCGAGCTTCACCGGCTGGAACAATTACATGATGGACCTCGGCAAGCTCATCAAGGACGCCGAGGCGATGAAGCATTTCGGCAACACGATGGTGTTGTGGAATTTGAAATCCATGCAGCCGGAGAAAACCTTCAGCGTTCCCGGCGCGCCGCTTGAAATCCGCTGGTCCCTGAACGAGAACGACGATTGGGCGATCACCTTCTCGGCGCTGACCTCGAAACTCTGGCTCATCAGCCATGACGCCAATGATGAATGGCAGGCCAACGAGGTCGCCACGATCGGCGATCCGGCCAAAATTCCGATGCCCGTGGACGCCTCGATTTCGGCCGACGCCAAGACCTTGTGGGTGAACACGTTCATGGATGGAACGACCCATTTGTTCGACATTTCCGATCCAACAAAGCCAGTGCAGATCTTCGAGAAAGTCACCGGCAAGCAGGTCAACATGATCTCGCAAAGCTGGGATGGAAAGCGCGTCTACATCACCTCCTCGCTGCTATCGAGCTGGGACAAGAAGGGCGCCGACAACGAGCAGGTTCTGCGTGGGTATGACTGGGATGGTAAAGATTTGAAGCTTAAATTCGAGGTCGATTTTTTTGGCCAGAAGCTCGGCCGCCCGCATCACATGAAATTTTCGGGCCCAACCGAGAAGGCCTCGCTCGACATGCCTGGCCGCGCGGCATCGCGGTGACGCGCGCGGCCGGAGCGTCTCGCTTCAGGCCTTGTTGCAAGAGTCTGATCGCGGCGGCGGGGATTTTCGCGGCCGTCCTGCCGCTCCGCGCGGGGGAGTTCGGGGGACCGCCACCGCCCGGAAGCTACACGCTCGACCATATTCAGCGCGTGCCCGCGGGAATCGTGCTCGAAGGCACGCGGTTTCCCCGCGCGCTCTCCCGCTACACGAGGGGGGCGATCACGCTTTTTGCGTTTTTTTATTCCTATTGCGCCGATCCGAACGGCTGTCCGCTTGCCTGGGACGCGTTCGAGAAAATGCGGGAGGAGATCATCGCGCGCCCCGCACTGCACGGACGAGTTCGCCTCGTCTTCATGAGTCTCGACCCGGCACATGATACGCCGGACATGCTGAAGGGTTTTGCCCGCCGCTTTGAGGCGAGCGCGCCGATCGTGCCCTGGCATTTTCTCACCACCTATTCCTATTTGTTTCTCAAACCCGTGCTGCGCGACATGGGCGAGGAGATTTCCATCGATCGCGAGGCATCGGGCGGTGGCGACGTGGTCATAAATCATCTGCCAAAAGTGTTCTTGATCGACAGCCAGGGCTTTGTCCGCGAGATCTATTCGAACCAATCCCTCGATCCCGCCATGATTCTTGGCGACATCAAGACGCTGCTGCTCGAGGAGTCGGAGGCCAACGGAGGTAAGGAATGAGCGTTGGTTCGAAGGACCCACCGCGTTGCGATGGCATGAAGAGGAGGGCGCGGAGGCAGACGGGAAAGACCGGCATCGGCGAAAAGGAGCGATAGCGTAGTCTGGCGCCGAGATTACAAAACAAAAGCCGGTGCGGTAAAAGTCTCCGCATAGTACAATCTTAAAAGCGTTTGCAAAAATGCGCGTTGCAGAGGAAGAAGTTTCGGCCGCATGTTCTTCGTGATACTTAAAACAGAAGCCATTGCTAGATTTATTTCTCATCCTCTTCATTTACTGGATTGTCCTTGCCTAACAAGAGAGGTAGAGCACGCAAGAACGAAACATAAACGATCACTGCCGTAACGATAAATCTGGAGTATCCTGTACCATTACTTAAATCCCAGATAGCTCCCCCTGCAAGTGCTCCCAACAAGATTATCAATAGCACCCCGTAAAGCTTTTTGTATACTTTTTGATGCTTGAACGCTAAAACGGTTATTCCCGACACCACTCCGACAATTATTCCGAAGAGCGCTCCGGCAACTGTCCCATTCAGCACTCCACCCACGTTTTGCCCCCATCGCTCAACCAGTAGCAAACGTGGAAACGGAGGTTGCCAAATGCAATCTCCTCTGCTCAGATTGCCCGCCCTTGTCTGCAAGCATCCAGCCATCGAGCACGCTGAAAGCGTACCACGTCGCTCCATAAGGCACCTTAGCTATTTGAGTTAGCGGGCGTAGTTCAATGGCAAAACGGCAGCTTCCCGGGCTGTTTTGCACCTAACACATAGTCACTCATACCTCCCGCACAATCGTTGGGGTCTATCGTCTTCTTCGCGGCGATGCCGCCGCGCGCCAGCACGGTTTTTACAGTGCAACGGAATTCGATATCGCGCCGTTGCTGGCCCGCCATCAAGGCAAGCGCTTTTTGGAGCTCGGCCGCTCGTGCGTCCATGCGCAATATCGATCAAAGCGCGTCATCGAGCTTTTGTGGCGCGGCCTTTGGGTCTATGCGAAACATCATCGTATCGACGTGCTGATCGGCTGCGCGAGCCTGCCTGGCGTCGACCCAATTGCGCTTGCCCTGCCTTTGAGTTTTCTGCATCGCAATGCGCTGGCGGACAAGGAATGGCGCGTCCTCCCGCTCGCCGGGCGCGGCGCCGATATGGCGGTCCTCGGCGCCGAGGCGATCGATCCGCGCAAGGGAATTGCCGCGCTGCCTCCCCTGCTCAAGGCGTACCTTCGCGCCGGGGCGAAATTTGGCGACGGCGCGGTGATCGACGCGCAGTTCGGCACGACCGACGTCTTCACGATCATGCCGCTTAGCGACTTGGAAGACCGCTATCAAAGCTATTATAGCGGGCCGATGGAGGCGCCGGAAAGTTATGTCGCGTGAGCCAACGGGCAGCGAAAGCGCCGTCAAAGCAATCCGCTGTCGCAGAGAAAGGTTTCCCATCGGCGGCGACTGCGCCATGGCGTCGGTCTGCGTCAAAGGCAGCGGCCTGCGTGGGCTTTCCGCCATGCCGCACGTGCATGCCGCTTGTGCGCATGCCACAGGGCGGCCGCAGCATGGCGCTGCCCTTCCTGGTTTACATCCTCTCCTGGCCGATGCGTCGTTTATACCGCCGCCGCCGCGGGCACGCCGCTCCGCGTCTCGCCTGGCGAGCATCTCGTTCTCCGGCGATCAGGCTCTGAGCCGGTACCCTGTTTTGAAAATCCACCATACCGCCGCTAGGCAGAGGATCAGGAATGTCATGGTCATACCGAGGCTGACGCCGACGCCGACATCGGAGCTCCCGTAAAAACTCCAGCGAAAGCCGCTGACCAGATAGACGACGGGATTGGCCAGAGTGATCGTTCGCCACAACGGCGGCAGCATGTCAATGGAGTAGAAACTACCTCCGAGGAAAGTCAGCGGCGTAACGATCAGCAGCGGAACAAGCTGCAGCTTCTCGAACCCATCGGCCCAGATTCCAATGATGAAGCCGAACAGACTGAACGTGACAGATGTGAGGATGAGAAAGGCGAGCATCCACAGGGGGTGAGCGATCTCGAATGGCACGAAGCACCGCGCGGTTGTCAGTATTATCAAGCCCAGCAGGATCGACTTGCTGGCCGCCGCGCCCACATATCCGGTAACGATCTCGATATAGGAGACCGGAGCCGAGAGAATCTCATAGATCGTGCCGGAAAACTTCGGGAAAAAGATGCCGAAGGACGCGTTGGCGATGCTTTGCGTCAGGAGCGACAGCATGATCAGTCCTGGCACAATGAAGGCGCCGTAGGTGATCCCCTCGATCGCCGTAATGCGCGAGCCTATGGCCGCGCCGAAGACGATGAAATAGAGCGACGTCGAGATGACCGGCGAGACGATGCTTTGCAGCAGCGTGCGCCAAGTCCGAGCCACCTCAAACAGGTAGATCGCGCGGATGGCGTAAACGTTCATGGGCTTGCCCTCACGAGGTTCACGAAGATTTCCTCCAATGAGCGTTGGCTCGTTTGAAGATCCTTGAAGTCGATCCCGAGCTCGCTCAATTGTCTCATCAATGGGGCGATTCCGGTCCGGTCGCCTTGGGCGTCGAAGGTGTAGACAAGTTCGCTTCCGTCGTTGGACAGCTCCAATTGGTAACGGGTGAGCTCATCTGGAATGCTGGTCAGCCTCCTCTGCAATTGCAGCGTCAACTGCTTCTTGCCGAGCTTGTTCATGAGCACCGCCCTGTCCTCAACCAGGATGATCTCGCCCTTGCTGATCACCCCGATCCGGTCGGCCATCTCTTCGGCCTCCTCGATGTAGTGTGTGGTCAGAATGATGGTCACGCCGGTCGCGCGAAGCGATCGCACCATTTCCCACATGTTCCGCCGCAGCTCGACGTCGACGCCCGCAGTTGGTTCGTCGAGGAACAGGATTTTCGGCTCGTGTGAAAGGGCCTTGGCGATCATAAGGCGGCGCTTCATGCCGCCCGACAGGGTCCTAATCTTGCTGCCCTTTTTGTCCCACAGGGACAGGTCCCTCAGCACCTTCTCGATATAGGCCGGGTCAGCGGGCTTGCCAAAGAGGCCGCGACTGAAGCTCACGGTGGCCCAGACCGTCTCGAACGCGTCCGTCGACAATTCCTGCGGGACAAGGCCAATCCTGGATCGCGCCGCCCGGAAGTCGCTGACGATGTCATGGCCGTCGGCGATGACATCGCCTTCGGTCGGATTGACGATCCCGCAGATGATGTTGATCAACGTCGTCTTGCCGGCGCCATTTGGACCCAGCAGGGCGAATATTTCTCCAAGGCGGATCTCCAGGTTGATCCTTTTAAGGGCCTGGAACCCAGAGGCATAGGTCTTGGTTAAATTAGATATGGAAATAATTGGCTGCACCGAAGACTCCATGAGTAAATATAAGCCGAAGATGTTCTCGCCGACCTTGATTGGATCTTATCGGAGAACGTTAGCGCAAATCACGTGTCGTGGCGTCCAGGACCTGTGTCCGCCTTGCCGCCCCGCCGCGCGTGCATCGCGATGCCGCCCGATCCACCGGTTCACCACCTCACCGTGAATCCCGGCGAGCGCCGCCGCTCCGGCCTGCGTCTTGCCCTTGCGCAACGCCAGATAGACCTCGCGCTCGCGCAGCCTCTTGGGCGTCCCGGCCGATGCCGCGAAAGTCTTTCCAGTCCATGCTCCTCGATGCCAGGGATTCGATTCCATGTCATGTATCATAGTATTAGTAAGCGGAGGGCCGGGGTCCTGAAGGCGCAGCGAGCAAAGGCCCACACACTCATCGGAGCTCGCAAAGCGAGGCCGGTATCGGGCGCAATGTTTCCGAAATGGTGATGGCGAAGCCGAACTTTCAAGCGCGCGCAAAAGCCCGCCAGCCGATGTCGCGGCGGTGGAAACCGTCCGGCCAATCGATCACATCGATTGCCGCATAGGCGCGAGCCCGCGCTTCCGCCACATCGGCGCCAACGCCTGTGACGTTGAGGACCCGGCCGCCGTCGGCGATCAGTCTTTGCCCTTCGCGCTTCGTCCCGGCATGGGTGATAGTGACGAACGGCAGTTCCTCGGCACGCTCGACGCCATGGATTTCGCTTCCCCTGACCGGCACGCCGGGATAGCCCTTGGCGGCGAGCACGACGCTCAGCGCGGCTTTCGCCGAGAGCCGCACCGGGCGCTCCGGCAGCCGCTCCTCGACGCAGGCGAGGAGCAAAGCAAGCAGATCCTCGTCGAGGCGCGGCAGCATGGCTTGGGTTTCGGGATCGCCGAAACGCACATTGTATTCGATGAGCCTTGGCCCATCCGCGCAAATCATCAGACCGGCGAAAAGGACGCCCTTGAAGGGCGCGCCCATCACCGCCATTCCCTTGAGCGTTGGCGCGACGATCGTCCGCATGACGCATTCGCGCATCCGCGCATCCATGATGGGCGCCGGCGAATAGGCGCCCATGCCCCCGGTATTGGGGCCGCGCTCGCCTTCGCCCACCCGCTTGTGGTCTTGCGCCGAAGCGAACTCCACCGCGTGCGCGCCATCGCAAAGCGCGAAAAACGAAACCTCCTCGCCGTCGAGAAATTCTTCCACAACAATTGTTTGCCCCGCCGCGCCAAATTCGCCCGGAAACATGCCGTTGATCGCGGCTTCCGCCTCCTCGATGCTCATTGCCACGGTGACGCCCTTGCCCGCCGCGAGCCCGTCGGCTTTGACCACGATCGGCGTACCTTTTTCGCGCACATAATTTTTGGCGGACGCGGCATAGGTGAAGCACGCATAGGGGGCGGTTGGGATTTTGAAGCGGGCGCAAAAATCCTTGGCAAAGGTTTTGGAGCCTTCGAGCCGCGCCGCCGCCTTGCTTGGGCCAAAGACCTTGATCCCTGCCGCCGTCAGATCATCGGCGATGCCGGCGACAAGCGGCGCCTCCGGACCGACCACGACGAGATCGATATTGTTTGCCTTGCAAAAGGCGGCGACCGCCGGATGGTCCGCTGCATCAAGCGCGACCGCGCGGGCGAGCGCCGCCATGCCCGGGTTGCCGGGCGCGACGAACAAAGTTCCCAGCAACGGGCTCTTCGCGAGCGCGATGGTGATGGCATGCTCGCGCCCGCCGGAACCAAGAAGAAGAACGTTCACGATTGAATCATTTGCGGCGGCTGCATATTCGCGGGATGACACCAGAAGCTGGGCAATGCCCTTACGGGGTCTACAATTCTAGCTGATCGTACCAAAATGCTTCACGCGAAACATTTTGGCCCAATTGAACACGCGTGGAAACTGGGCCGGCTTGCGGGTTTGCGGCGATATTCCATCGTGATCTGCCGCGCGCCTCTCAATCAAGACCGCTGGGTGAGCCCGGCGAGGAGCGCGCGGCGAATGCCAAACTGCGGCGCGCCGACGCCGACCCCCGTGCCGTTGCGGGTTTCATAGACGGCGTCGCTGATGTTCAAAACGTCGAGGCTCGGTTCGTGTTTCCACGTGTTGGGCGAGCGCGCTAAGCGGTGAGAAGATATTCATCGCCCTGCCGGGAGGTGCGGTGCGGATTCAGCAACTCCGCGATCTCGTTTGCAGGAACCGGCCGGCTGAACAAATAGCCCTGCATTTCCGTGCAGCCGGCTTCGCGCACGCAGGCAAGTTGCTTTTCCGTCTCGGCGCCTTCCGCCAGCGTGGGAATGCCAAGGCTCGATCCGAGATCGGTGATCGCCCGGATGATCGCCATGCAATCCGCGCTCTCGCCAAGCTCGGCAATAAAAGAGCGGTCAATCTTGATCTTGTCGAAGGGAAACGCGCGCAGATAGCTTAGGCCGGAATAGCCAGTGCCGAAATCATCCATCGAAATACCGACGCCGAGCGCGCGCAAGCGGTGCAAAGTGGCGAGGTTAGTTTCGCTTTCCTCCAGAAAAATGGATTCCGTGATCTCGAGTTCGAGCCGCGCCGCCGACAGTCCCACGCTCGCGAGTGTCGCGAAAACCACCTGAGGCAAGTTGCCTTTCTTGAACTGAACCGGCGAAAGATTCACCGCCACTTTCAAATTGTCCGGCCATGCCGCCGCTCTAGCGCAGGCTTGACGCAGCACCCATTCGCCGATGGGGAC